>CAIKLM010000012.1 GCA_903828235.1 uncultured beta proteobacterium
CCGCCGCCCGAGCCCCCGCCGCTGGCCGACGCCGCCGCCGCGCAGCGCCAGGCCGAGCCGCGCCTGGTGCTGCTGGCGCAGTCGCGCCGCGGCTACGGCAACCTGGTGCAGTGGATCACGCTGGCCCGCCGCCGCGCCGCCAAGGGCCAGTACCTCGCGCACCGGGCCGACGTCGAGGGCCGCGTCGCCCGGGTGCCCATGCTCGCCGGCCTGCCGGGCTGCTTCGCCCTGCTCGTGCCCGCCCCGGGCCAGCCCTTCGAGACGCTGTTCGAGCACGCGCTGTGGCTGCGCACCTGGTTCGGCCCCGATCGCTGCGCCATCGCCGTGCAGCGCCGCCACCGCGCCGCCGAGGCCGGGGTGGTGCAGCTGCTGCAGCGCGTGGCCGCCGCCACCGGCCTGCCGCTGGTGGCCACCGGCGGCGTGTGCCTGCACCGCCGCTCGCGCCAGGCGCTGCTCGACGTGCTCACCGCCACGCGCCTGTCCACCACCGTGGCCGGCGCCGGCCTGGCGCTGCAGGCCAACGCCGAGTCGCACCTGCGTTCGCGGCTGCGCCTGGCGCAGCTGTTCCGGCCCGAGTGGCTCGAGGCCTCGGTCGCCATCGCCGGCACCTGCGCCTTCAGCCTGGCCGAGCTGAAGTACGAGTACCCGCGCGAGATCACGCCCCCCGGCCACACGCCCGCCAGCTGGCTGCGCCAGCTCACGGAAGACGGCGCGAAAAGCCGCTTCCCCGCCGGCGAGCCGCCCGCCGTGCGCGCCATGATCGAGCACGAGCTCGCACTCATCGGCCGCCTGCGCTACGAGCCCTACTTCCTGACGGTGGCCGACATCGTGCGCTGGGCGCGCAGCCAGGGCATCCTGTGCCAGGGCCGCGGCAGCGCCGCCAACTCGGCCGTGTGCTACTGCCTGGGCGTCACCGCCGTCGACCCCGCCCGCAGCACGCTGCTGTTCGAGCGCTTCATCAGCGAGGAGCGCAACGAGCCGCCCGACATCGACATTGACTTCGAGCACCACAAGCGCGAAGAGGTCATCCAGTACATTTACCGCAAGTACGGCCGCCACCGCGCCGCGCTCACGGCGGTGGTCATCAGCTACCGCCCGCGCAGCGCGCTGCGCGACGTGGGCCGCGCGCTGGGCATCGACCTCGCGCGCATCGAGGCGCTCAGCAAGAGCCAGCACTGGTTCGACGGCCGCCACGTCAGCCCCGAGCGCCTGCGCGAGAACGGCTTCGACCCCGACAGCCCGCTGGTGCGCCAGTGGATGAGCCTGACGCACGAGTTGATCGGCTTCCCGCGCCACCTGAGCCAGCACCCCGGCGGCTTCGTCATCGCGCGCGACGACCTCGCCGAGCTCGTGCCGGTGGAGAACGCCACCATGGAGGGCCGCAGCGTCATCCAGTGGGACAAGGACGACCTCGACACGCTGGGCCTGCTCAAGGTCGACATCCTCGCGCTGGGCATGCTCAGCGCCATCCGCCGCGCGCTCGCGATGGTGGGCGCCAAGCGGGGCGCGCCGATGGCGCTGCACGAGGTGCCCGCCGAGTGCCCGCAGGTCTACGCCATGCTCTCGCGCGGCGACAGCGTCGGCACCTTCCAGGTCGAGAGCCGCGCCCAGATGAGCATGCTGCCGCGGCTGCGCCCGCGCTGCTTCTACGACCTCGTCATCGAGGTCGCCATCGTGCGGCCCGGCCCCATCCAGGGCGGCATGGTCCACCCCTACCTGCGGCGCCGCAATGGCGAGGAGCCGGTCGACTACCCCAGCGACGAGGTGCGCCAGGCGCTCGAGCGCACCCTGGGCGTGCCCATCTTCCAGGAGCAGGTGATGCAGCTGGCCATCCTGGCCGCCGACTTCACCCCCGGCGAGGCCGACCAGCTGCGCCGCGCCATGGCCGCCTGGAAGCGCCGGGGCGGCCTCGGCCCCTTCCACGTGCGGCTGGTGGGCCGCATGGTCCAGAAGGGCTACTCGCGCGAGTACGCCGAGCGCATCTTCAAGCAGATCGAGGGCTTCGGCGAATACGGCTTCCCCGAGAGCCACGCCGCGAGCTTCGCGCTGCTGGTGTATGCCAGCGCCTGGCTGAAGTGCCACCACCCCGACGCCTTCCTGGCGGCGCTGCTCAACGCGCAGCCGCTGGGCTTCTACGCCCCCGCGCAGCTGGTGCGCGACGCACGCGAGCACGGCGTGGCGGTGCGGCCGGTGTGCGTGGTGGGCAGCAGCTGGGAGACGGTGCTCGAGGACGGCGCTGCCGGCGATGCCGCCACGGCGCCGCGCCCGGTGCGCCTGGGCTTCAGCCGCATCGCCGGCTTCACCGAGGCCGCCGCGGCGCGCCTGGTGGCCGCGCGCGCCGCGGCGCCGTTCGCGGGTGCCGAAGACCTGGCGCGCCGCGCCGGCCTGGATGCCCACCACCTGCGCCTGCTGGCCGAGGCCGACGCGCTGGCGGCGCTGGCGGGCCACCGCCACGCCGCCGCCTGGGCCGTGGCC
>CAIKLM010000013.1 GCA_903828235.1 uncultured beta proteobacterium
CCTGCAGCGCGCGGCCGGCGGCCAACTCGGCCGGCCCGCCCTGGTGGGCGCCGGCCACGTGCTGGGCCAGCTGCATCAGGCGGCCGACGGCGGCGTCGTCGGCGGCCCGCTCGGCGCCAGTGGCGGCCAGTTCGGCCAGCACGGTGGCCGGCGCGTCGGCGTGGCGGTTCCACGCGTCGTCGATCCAGGTGTCGAAGTCCATCGAAGCCCTCGCGGCGGCGCTGCGGCTGCCGCCCGGCGCCGAGCGTAGCGCCCGGCCGTCCGGGGCCGCCCCCGTAAAATCGAGGCCCCGACACACGACGAACAGCGACAAGCAGCCATGGCCGGTCATTCCAAGTGGGCGAACATCCAGCACCGCAAGGGCCGCCAGGACGAGAAGCGCGGCAAGGCTTGGACGCGCGTCATCCGCGAGATCATGGTCGCGGCCCGCCTGGGCGGGGGCGACCCGGCCGCCAACCCGCGGCTGCGCCTGGCCATCGAGAAGGCCAAGGCGGTGAACCTGCCGGTGGACACCGTCAAGCGCAACATCGACAAGGCCACCGGCAACCTCGAGGGCGTCAGCTACGAGGAGATCCGCTACGAGGGCTATGGCATCGGCGGCGCGGCGATCATCGTCGACTGCATGACGGACAACCGCGTGCGCACGGTGGCCGAGGTGCGCCACGCCTTCAGCAAGTACGGCGGCAACCTGGGCACCGAAGGCAGCGTGGCGTTCCAGTTCAAGCACTGCGGGCAGCTGGTGTTCGAGCCCGGCACCAGCGAGGACGCGGTGATGGAAGCGGCCCTGGAGGCCGGCGCCGACGACGTGATCACCGGCGACGACGGTGCCATCGAGGTGCTGACGGCCCCGGCCGGCTTCGAGGCCGTGAAGGCCGCGCTCGAGGCCCGCGGCCTGAAGCCCGCGGTCGCCGAGGTGACCATGCGCGCCGAGAACACCGTCGAGCTCGCCGGCGACGACGCCGTGCGCATGCAGAAGCTGCTCGACGCCATCGAGGACCTCGACGACGTGCAGGACGTCCACCACAACGCCAGCCTGGCCGAATGAAGGTTCTCGTGATCGGCGGCGGCGGCCGCGAGCACGCGCTGGCCTGGAAGCTGGCGCAGTCGCCCCGCGTGCAGACCGTGTTCGTGGCCCCCGGCAACGGCGGCACCGCGGCCGACCCGGCGCTGCGGAACGTGCCGTTCAACGGCGTGGACGACATCGACGCGCTGGCCGGCTTTGCCGCCGCCGAGAAGGTGGCCCTCACCGTGGTCGGCCCCGAGGCGCCGCTGGCCGCCGGCGTGGTGGACGCCTTCCGCGCGCGCGGCCTGCGCATCTTCGGGCCCACGCGGGCCGCGGCGCAGCTCGAGAGCTCCAAGAGCTTCGCCAAGGACTTCATGCAGCGCCACGGCATCCCCACCGCGCTGTACGCCAGCTTCACCGACGCCGCGGCCGCGCACGCCCACGTGGCCCGTCACGGCGCGCCCATCGTCGTCAAGGCCGACGGCCTGGCCGCGGGCAAGGGCGTGGTGGTGGCGTCGACGGCGGACGAGGCCCACGATGCCATCGACCACATGCTCGCCACGGTGGGCGGCCGCGTCGTCATCGAGGAGTTCATGGACGGCGAGGAGGCCAGCTTCATCGTCGTCTCCGACGGCAAGGACGTGCTCGCGCTGGCCACCAGCCAGGACCACAAGCGCGTGGGCGAGGGCGACACCGGCCCCAACACCGGCGGCATGGGCGCGGTCTCGCCGGCGCCGGTGGTGAGCCCCGAGGTGCACGCGCGCGTGATGCGCGAGATCGTGCTGCCCACCATCGCCGGCATGGCGCGCGACGGGCACCCGTTCACGGGCTTCCTGTACGCCGGGCTCATGATCGATGCCCAGGGCCGGCCGCGCACCGTGGAGTTCAACGCGCGGCTCGGCGACCCCGAGGCCGAGGTCATCCTGATGCGCCTGAAGAGCGACCTGTTCGAGCTGCTGATGGCGGCCACCGAGGGCCAGCTGGCCAGCGTCGAGCCGCAGTGGGACCGCCGCGTCGCGCTGGGCGTGGTGGTGGCCGCGCACGGCTACCCGGCCAGCCCGCGCAAGGGCGACGCCATCACCGCGCTGCCGGCGGCCACGGCGGAGCTGCAGGTGTTTCACGCCGGCACGGTGCTGGACGGCGCGGTGCTGCGCAGCAGCGGCGGGCGCGTGCTGTGCGTCACCGCGCTGGCCGACAGCGTGCGGCAGGCGCAGCAGCAGGCGCTGGCGGCGGTGCGCCAGGTGCAGATGGACGGCGCGCACTGGCGCAACGACATCGGTCACCGTGCCATCAAGCACTGAGCGAACCCTGGCGCCCGAGCCTTTGAACGCCCCGCAGCCCCTGGCCCCGGAGCCGCTGCCGATGGTGGTGCCCTTGCGGGGCAACGCCGTGGCGCGCGCGGTGCTGCGGCTCTTCGGCTGGCGCGTGGTGTGCCCGGCCATGCCGGCCAGGCAGGGCGTGATGATCGCCTGGCCGCACACCTCGAACTGGGACTTCCCGGTGGCCATGCTGGCGCGCGCCGCCTGCGGCCTGCCGCTCACCTGGTGGGCCAAGGAGAGCCTGTTCCGCTGGCCGCTGTTCGGCAGCTGGATCCGCTGGCTGGGCGCGCGGCCGCTCGCGCGCAACCGCGGGCCGCAGGGCACCGTGGGCCTGATGGTCGACGAGCTCAAGGCCGCCAAGGCCGAGGACCGGTTCCTGTGGATGGGCCTGTCGCCCGAGGGCACGCGCAAGCGCACCGAGGGCTGGAAGAGCGGGTTCTACCGCGTCGCGTTGGAGGCCGACGTGCCGGTGGCGCTGACGCTGCTGGACTTCGGCCGCCGCGAGGTGCGGCTGGAGCACGCCTGGCGCCTGAGCGGCGACGCGCAGGCCGACCTGGCCGCGATGGCCGCCGCGTGCGAAGGCACGCGCGGCTGCAAGCATCACAAGGCCGCCCCCGTGCGGCTGCTGGAGAAGTGACGTCCATGAGCCAAGACCCCACCACCGCCGTGCGCGAGTACCTGCTGGGCCTTCAGGGCCGCATCGTCGCCGCCTTCGAGGAGGAAGACGGCACCCCCTTCCGCCGCGACGGCTGGACGCGCCCGGCCGGCGGCAAGCTCGAGGGCGACGGCCTGAGCCAGCTGGTGGAGGAGGGCGGCGTGCTCGAGCGCGGCGGCTGCAACTTCAGCCACGTGCAGGGCCGCAAGCTGCCGCCCAGCGCCACGCAGCACCGGCCCGAACTCGCCGGCGCGCGCTTCGAGGCCCTGGGCGTGAGCCTGGTGATGCACCCCCGCAACCCCTACGTGCCCACGGTGCACATGAACGTGCGCATGCTCGCGGCCTTTCCCGAGCAGGGCGAGCCGGTGCAGTGGTTCGGCGGCGGCATGGACCTCACGCCCTACTACCCCTTCGAGGAGGACGCGGTGCACTTCCACCGCACCTGCGCCGACGCGCTGGCGCCGCACGGGGCCGACCTGTACGCCCGCTTCAAGCCCTGGTGCGACGAGTACTTCTACCTGAAGCACCGGCAAGAGGCCCGCGGCATCGGCGGCGTCTTCTTCGACGACTTCACCGACGGCGGCTTCGAGCGCGGCTTCGCGCTGATGCGCGCGGTGGGCGACGCCTTCCTGCCGGCCTACCGCCCCATCGTGCAGCGCCGCCGGGGGCTGCCCTACGGCGAGCGCGAGCGCGACTTCCAGGCCTACCGTCGCGGTCGCTACGTCGAGTTCAACCTCGTGTGGGACCGCGGCACGCACTTCGGCCTGCACGGCGACGGCCGCACCGAGAGCATCCTGATGAGCATGCCGCCCATCGTGAAGTGGCGCTACGACTGGAAGCCCGAGCCGGGCACGCCCGAGGCCCGGCTCTATACCGACTTCCTGCCGCCGCGCGACTGGCTGGCGGCTTGAGAAGCGCCAAGGGGACGGCGTGAGCCGCATCGGGCTGCTGGGCGGCACCTTCGACCCGGTGCACCGCGCGCACGTCGCCCTGGCCGAGTCGGCGCTGGCCGCGCTGGCGCTGGACAGCGTGCGCTGGGTGCCCGCGGGCCAGCCCTGGCAGAAGCGCGATGGCCGCGCCGTGACGCCCGCTGCCCACCGCCTGGCCATGGTGCAGCTGGCCATCGCGCACGAGCCGCGCTTCGTGCTCGATCGCATCGAGGTCGACCGCGAGGGCCCCAGCTTCACGCTCGACACCGTGCGCGCGCTGCAGGCCGCCGAGCCCGGCCATGCGTGGGTGCTGCTGATCGGCCAGGACCAGTACGCCAACCTGCACACGTGGGCGCACTGGCGCGAGCTGCTTTCGCGCGTGGAGCTGGCGGTGGCCAACCGCCCCGGCCCGGCGCGGCTGCCGCACCCCGAGGTGCAGGCGCACCCGCACCGCATGGTGCCGCTGCCCATGCTGGACATCAGCAGCACGCAGATCCGCGCCGCCGCGGCCCAGGGGCGCGACCTCGTGCCCATGGTGCCGCCGGAGGTGGCGCGCTATATTGGACAGCACCGCCTCTACGCAGGCGAGCCAAGGAGTTGAACCTGGACATCCGCAAGCTGCAGCGCGCCATCGTCGATGGCCTGGAAGACGTGAAGGCCCAGAACATCGCCGTGTTCAACACCGAGCACCTCAGTTCGATGTTCGAGCGCGTGATCGTGGCCAGTGGCACCAGCAACCGGCAGACCAAGGCCCTGGCCGCCAGCGTGCGCGACGCCGTCAAGAGCCGCGGCATGCAGGTGCTCAGCACCGAGGGCGAGGACAACGGCGAGTGGATCATCGTCGACTGCGGCGCCGCGGTGGCGCACATCATGCAGCCCGCGGTGCGCGAGTACTACCACCTCGAGGAGATCTGGGGCGGCAAGCCCGTGCGGCTGAAGGCCGGCGACGCGTCCCGCGGTCTGCCCAAGGCCAGCGAGCCCGACGCCGACGCCGAGCCGCCGCCGCGCAAGACCGCGGCGCGCAAGACGGCCCGGACCGCCGCCGCCCAGGTGGCCGCCGCGCCGTCCGCGCCGGCCAAGCGGGCGCCCGCCCGCAAGGCTGCCGTCGGCAAGGTCACGGCGCCGGCCAGGCCCGCCCCCGCGAAGAAGGCCGCGGCCGCCCCGGCCAAGCCGGCCACGGCGCGCAAGGCCCCGGCCCCCAGGAAGGCCGCGGCGGCCACGAAGCCGGCCCCCGCGAAGAAGGCCCCCGCGAAGCCGGCCCCCGCGAAGAAAGCCGCCGCGAAAAAGGCGGCCCCCGCGCGCAAGGCCCCCGCCAGGAAGGCTGCCCGGCCGGCATGAAGCTGCTGGTGTTGGCCGTGGGCCAGCGCCAGCCGGCCTGGGCGGACGCTGCCTGGGGCGACTTCGCCAAGCGGTTCCCGCTCGAGATGCGGCTGGAACTGCGCGAGATCAAGGCCGAGCCGCGCAGCGGCGGCCGCACCGCCGCCCAGTGCATGGCCGCGGAGGCGCAGCGCCTCGAGGCCGCGCTGGCCCGGGAGCACCGCCCCCGCCGCGTGGTGCTCGACGAGCACGGCGCCCGCCTCACGACGCTGCAACTGGCCGACCGCGTGCGTGCGTGGCGCGGCGACGGGCGCGACTGCGCGCTGCTGATCGGCGGCCCCGACGGCCTGGACCCCGCGCTGAAGCAGACCGCGGACGAGACGATGCGCCTGTCGGATCTGACGCTGCCGCACGCCTTCGTTCGCGTGATGCTGGCCGAGGCGCTGTACCGCGCGCACAGCGTCCTCGAAGGCCATCCCTACCACCGCGAATAGGTCCTCGCGCATGCCGCACGCCTTCGTCTACCTGGCTTCGCAGAGCCCGCGCCGGCAGCAGTTGCTGGCGCAGATCGGCGTGCGCTTCGAGCTGCTGCTGCCCGGTGCCGACGAGGACGCCGAGGCCCTGGAGGCCACGCGGGCCGGCGAGAGCCCGGCCGACTACGTGCAGCGCGTCACCCGGGCCAAGCTCGGTGCCGCGCGCGCGCGCCTGCGCCGCCGCGGGCTGGCGCCGGCGCCCGTGCTGTGCGCCGACACCACCGTGGCCCTGGGGCGGCGCATCCTGGGCAAGCCGGCCGATGCCGCCGAGGCCCGCCGCATGCTGCACGCGCTGGCGGGCCGCACGCACCGCGTGCACACCGCCGTGGCCCTGCACGACGGCCGCCGCGCGCACGCGGCGCTGAGCACCTCGCACGTGCGCGTGGCGCCGCTGGCGGCGGCCGACATCGACGCCTACGTCGCCGGCGGCGAGCCCTTCGGCAAGGCCGGCGCCTACGGCATCCAGGGCGCCTTCGCCGCGTTCGTGGCGCACATCGCCGGCAGCCACAGCGGCATCATGGGGCTGCCGCTGTTCGAGACGGCCAACCTGCTGCGCGCCGCCGGCGTGCGGCCTGCTTCGAGGTGACGAACGTGCAGGACATCCTCATCAACTGGGCCCCTCAGGAAACCCGCGTGGCCGTGGTGGAGAACGGCGCCGTGCAGGAGCTGCACATCGAGCGCGCGCTCGAGCGCGGGCTGGTGGGCAACGTCTACCTCGGCAAGGTGGTGCGCGTGCTGCCCGGCATGCAGAGCGCCTTCATCGACATCGGCCTGGAGCGCGCGGCCTTCCTGCACGTGGCCGACCTGAACCCGGGCCCGAAGACCGACGCGCCGCTGGTGCCCATCGAGCGCCAGGTGTTCGAGGGGCAGACGCTGACCGTGCAGGTCATCAAGGACGCGATCGGCACCAAGGGGGCGCGCCTGTCGTCGCAGGTCAGCATCGCCGGCCGGCTGCTGGTGTTCCTGCCGCACGACAACCACATCGGCATCAGCCAGAAGATCGGCAGCGCCGAGCTGCGCGAGAGCCTGCGCGCACGCGTGACGGCGCTGGCCGCCGACGGTGGCGGCGGCTTCATCCTGCGCACCAACGCCGAGGAAGCCGGCGACGAGGAACTGGCCGACGACATCGCCTACCTGCGCCGCACCTGGGCCACCATCCGCGAGCGTGCGCTGCGGCAGCCACCGGGCACGCTGCTGCACCAGGACCTGACGCTGGCCGAGCGCGTGCTGCGCGACCTGGCCAACGAGCAGACGGCCGGCATCCGCATCGACAGCCGCATGCAGTTCGAGGCGCTGCAGCGCTTTGGCGCCGAGTACACGCCCGGCTCGGTGGGCAAGCTCGAGCTCTACCGCGGCGAGCGGCCCATCTTCGACCTCTTCGGCATCGAGGAGGAGATCCAGCGCGCGCTGGCCCGGCGCGTCGACCTGAAGAGCGGCGGCTACCTGATCATCGACCAGACCGAGGCGCTGACCACCATCGACGTCAACACCGGCGGCTTCGTGGGCGCGCGCAACTTCGACGACACCATCTTCAAGACCAACCTCGAGGCCGCCGGCGCGATGGCGCGGCAGCTGCGGCTGCGCAACCTGGGCGGCATCATCATCGCCGACTTCATCGACATGACGAACGAGGCCCACCGGCAGGCCGTGCTGGCCGAGCTGAAGAAGCAGCTCGGCCGCGATCGCACGCGCACCACGGTGAGCGGCTTCACGCAGCTGGGCCTGGTGGAGATGACGCGCAAGCGCACGCGCGAGAGCCTGGCGCACATGCTGTGCGAGCCCTGCCCCACCTGCCAGGGCCGCGGCCAGGTGAAGACGGCGCGCAGCGTGTGCTACGACATCCTGCGCGAGATCCTGCGCGAGGCGCGGCAGTTCGACCCCCGGGAGTTCCGGGTGGTGGCCAGCGCCGCGGTGGTGGAGATGCTGCTCGACGAGGAGAGCGTGCACCTCGCGGGCCTGAGCGAGTTCATCGGCAAGCCGATCTCGTTGAGCGCGGAGGCGGGCATGAACCCGGAGCACTACGACATCGTTCTGATGTAGGGTGTTGGCGCCGACTGAAATTTGACCCACTTCCGAGGATCGTGCCGACCGAAAACTGACCCAGGTGTTCAACCTACCCTGCCCGACTTATCCACAGCGGGGCGGGGTGTGAGGAGTGATCACCATGGCCATGATTGGCA
>CAIKLM010000014.1 GCA_903828235.1 uncultured beta proteobacterium
CTGCGCGGCCGCCGGCGCCGCGGTGCGCGGCGTCGTCTTCCTGGGCGACCTGCTGCACGCCGCGCGCGGCCGCGGCGCGGCCACGCTGGCGGCGGTGGCGGCCTGGCGCGACCGCCACGCGGCGCTCGATCTCGTGCTGGTGCGCGGCAACCACGACGGCCACGCCGGCGATCCGCCGGCCGACTGGGGCGTGACCTGCGTCGACGAACCCTGGTCGCCCCCCGGCCTGGGCGGCCTGGCGCTGGCCCACCACCCCGAGCCCACTCACGCCCGCGACGGCCGTTACGTGCTGGCCGGCCACGTGCACCCGGCCGTGGTGCTGGGCGGGCGGGCCCACCAGCGGCTGCGGCTGCCCTGCTTCCACTTCGGCCCCGCGGTGGGCGTGCTGCCGGCCTTCGGCGAGTTCACCGGCAGCCACGTGCTGCCGCGCGGGCCGGCCGACCGCGTCTTCGCCTGCACGGCCGACACCGTCGTGGCCCTGCCGCCCGCCGCTTAGACTGCCGGCCCCATGACCAACGACCTGCCCCCCGCCGTCGCGGCGCTGATCGCGCGCGCCGAAGGCCTGATCACCCGCCTGGAACAGGTGCTGCCGCACGCCGCGGCCGCGCCAGACTGGAACGCCGCCATCGCCTGGCGCTACCGCCGCCGCGGCCGCGGGCCGGTGCTGGAGCCGGTGCGCCACGTCGGCGGCATCCGCCTGTCCGACCTGAAGGAGATCGACGCCCAGAAGGAACGCCTGGTGCGCAACACCGAGCAGTTCGTGGCCGGCCGGCGCGCCAACAACGTGCTGCTGACCGGCGCCCGCGGCACCGGCAAGAGCAGCCTGGTGAAGGCCTGCCTGAACGAGTATGCGCCGCGCGGACTGCGCCTGATCGAGGTCGACAAGGCCGACCTCGTCGACCTGCCCGACCTCGTCGACCTGGTGGACGGCCGGCCCGAGCGCTTCATCGTGTTCTGCGACGACCTCAGCTTCGACGAGGGCGAGCCCGGCTACAAGGCGCTGAAGAGCGTGCTCGACGGCAGCGTGGCCGCCGCGGGCGACAACCTGCTGATCGTGGCCACCAGCAACCGCCGCCACCTGCTGCCCGAGTACCTGAAGGAGAACCTCAGCTACCAGCACACCGAGGACGGCGAGGTGCACCCCGGCGAGGTGGTGGAGGAGAAGATCTCGCTGTCGGAGCGCTTCGGGCTGTGGATCAGCTTCTACCCCTTCAGCCAGCAGGAGTACCTGGCCATCGTGGCGCAGTGGCTGCGCGCCTTCGGCCTGCCCGATTCCGCCGTGGACGCGGCGCGCGCCGAGAGCCTGGTGTGGGCACTGGAACGCGGCAGCCGCAGCGGCCGCGTGGCGCAGCAGTTCGCGCGCGACTACAGCGCCCGGCATGGCTGAGGCGGCCCCGCTGAACGCCGCGCACGCCGGGGATCGTCGCCCCGTCGACGTGGCGGTGGGGGTGCTCGTCCGTGCCGACGGCGCCTTCCTGCTGACCAGCCGGCCGCCGGGCAAGGTCTACGCCGGCCACTGGGAGTTCCCGGGCGGCAAGATCGAGCCCGGCGAGACGCTGCAGCAGGCCCTGGCCCGCGAGTTGCACGAGGAGCTGGGCATCGACATCGGCGCGGCCGAGCCCTGGCACGAGCAGCTGTTCGACTACCCGCACGCCCTCGTCCGCCTGCGCTTCTGCAAGGTCTTCGCCTGGACGGGCGAGCTGCAGATGCGCGAGGGCCAGGCCATGGCCTGGCAGCAGCTGCCCGTGGCCGTTCGGCCCGTGCTGCCCGGCACCATCCCCGTGCTCGGGTGGCTGGCGGCCGAGCGCGGCTTCGCCGGCCCGACCCACGACACCCCGCCCGGCACGCGCGACGGCTAGACTGCGGCCCATCATGGAGTGGCTCGACAAGGTCAAGTGGGACGCCAGCGGGCTCGTGCCCGTCATCGCCCAGGAGCGGGGCAGCGGCGACGTGCTGATGCTCGCGTGGATGAACCGCGAAGCGCTGGCCGCCACGCACGCCAGCGGCCGCGCCGTGTACTGGAGCCGCTCGCGCGGGCGGCTGTGGCACAAGGGCGAGGAATCCGGCCACGTGCAGCAGGTGCACGAGATCCGCATGGATTGCGACAAGGACGTCATCCTGCTGCAGGTGACGCAGCTGGGGCACGACCCCGGCGTGGCTTGCCACACCGGCCGCCACAGCTGCTTCTACCGCCAGCTGGGGCCCGACGGCCAGTGGCACAGCGTCGAGCCGGTGCTGGTGGACCCCGCCACCGTCTACAAGAAATGAGCTCCGGCAACGACACCCTGGCCCGGCTGTCCGAGGTCATCGCGCAGCGCCGCGCCGCCGGCACGCCCGACACCAGCTACGTCGCGCGCTTGTTTTCCAAGGGCACCGACAGCATCTTGAAGAAGATCGGCGAGGAAGCCACCGAGCTGGTGATGGCCGCCAAGGACGGCGACCGCGCGCGCATCGTGGCCGAGGCCGCCGATTTGTGGTTCCACGCGCTGGTGGCGCTCGAGGCCTTCGGCCTGAAGCCGGCCGAGGTGCTGGCCGAGCTCGAGCGGCGCGAGGGGCTGTCCGGCCTGGAAGAGTTCGCCGCGCGCCAGATGCAACAGCGTGAACAGGAGGAGCGCCCATGAACCAGTCGCTGCAGGACTTCGGACCGGACTCGCGAACCCAGAGCCTGAGGACGCTCACGCTGGTCACCTATCTGCTCTACGCCTTCTCGGCGTTCGTGGGCATCACGGCAATCGTGGCGATCATCATCAACTATGTGAAGCGCGACGACACGCGCGGCACGGTCTATGAGAGTCACTTCACCTGGCAGATTCGCACCTTCTGGTGGGGACTTTGCTGGGCGATCCTGGGCGCCATTACCGTGTGGATCCTGATCGGCTTTGCCATCCTGGCAGCCAACTCGATCTGGTTGATCTACCGCGTCGTGCGGGGCTTTCTGGCCTGGAACGACGGAAAGGCCATGCCGGTATGAACGCCGACCCGAACTGCATCTTCTGCAAGATCGTCGCCGGGCAGATCCCCAGCCGCAAGGCCTACGAGGACGACGAGTTGCTCGCCTTCCACGACATCAACCCCTGGGCGCCGGTACACGTGCTGGTCATCCCCAAGCAGCACATCGCCACGCTGGCCGACGTGGGCCCTGCGCACGAGGCGCTGCTGGGCCGCATGCTGGGCCTGGCGCCGCGCCTGATGCGGGAACTGGGCGTGACCAACGGTTTCCGCACCGTCGTCAACACCGGGCGCGACGGCGGCCAGGAGGTCTACCACCTCCACATGCACGTGATGGGCGGACCGCGCCCGTGGGCGAAAGGCTGAAGCCGGCGCGGCCGTCACACCCGGCTCGTAGAATGCCGGATTCCTCTTTTGCGGGAGCAAGACCATGGGTTCCTTCAGCATCTGGCACTGGCTCATCGTGCTGCTGGTCGTCGTGCTGATCTTCGGCACGAAGAAGCTCAAGAACATCGGCGCCGACCTCGGCGGCGCCGTCAAGGGCTTCAAGGACGGCATGAAGTCCGGCGGCGAGAGCACCGCCGAGGCCACGCCGCCGCAGCAGCAGGTCACCGGCACCGCGCAGCGCTCGAACGCCGACACCGTCGACGTCGAGGCGAAGACGAAGTCCTGATCCGCGGCGGCAGCGCCCCAAGCCTGGCGCACCGCCTCCTCGCATGATCGACTTCGGTTTCGACAAGCTGGCCCTGATCGGCGCCGTGGCGCTGATCGTCATCGGCCCCGAGAAACTGCCCAAGGTGGCCCGCACGGTGGGTCACCTGCTGGGCAAGGCGCAGCGCTACGTGGCCGATGTCAAGGCGGAGGTCAACCGCTCCATCGAGCTCGACGAGCTCAAGAAGATGAAGACCGAGTTCGAGACCGCCGCGCGCGACGTGGAAACCACCGTGCGCGACGAGGTCAACTCCGCGGCCAGCGCCTTCGAGAGCGACTGGAAGTCCGCCACGTCCGGCCTCGACGGCAGCGGCACCGACACCGGCGACGCGGGCAGCCTGGGCTACCAGCCGCCGCCGCCCGAGTACCGGCACCCCCGCAAGAAATGGCGCCTGAAGCGCGGCGCCACGCCGCAGTGGTACAAGAAGCGCCACGGCGTGCGCACGCACGCGCAGTCGGGCGCAGCGCGCGTGGCGCGCTACCGCCCGCCGGGCATCAAGCTGCGCTGAAGGCGCCCACCGCATGGCCGGCACCCCCGACAAGAAGGACGAGCTCGAAGGCACCGAGGCGCCCTTCGTCTCGCACCTGACCGAGCTGCGCGACCGCCTGGTGCGGGCGCTGATCGCGGTGGTCGTCGCCTTCGCGGCGCTGGCGCTGTGGCCCGGCCCCGCGGGCCTGTACGACCTGCTGGCCGCGCCGCTGGTGGCGCACCTGCCCAAGGGGGCGACGCTGATCGCCACCAACGTGATCTCGCCCATCCTGGTGCCGCTGAAGATCACGCTGGCGGCGGCCTTCATGCTGGCCCTGCCCGTGGTGCTGTACCAGGTGTGGGCCTTCGTCGCGCCGGGGCTGTACTCGCACGAGAAGAAGCTGGTGCTGCCGCTGGTGGTGAGCAGCACCATCCTGTTCGTGGCCGGGGTGGCGTTTTGCTACTTCCTGGTGATCCCGGGCATGAGCCAGTTCATCCAGGCCTTCGCGCCGGCCAGCATCACGGCGGCGCCGGACATCGAGCAGTACTTCGGCTTCGTGCTGACGCTGTTCCTGGTGTTCGGCATCTCCTTCGAGGTGCCCATCGCCGTGATCGTGCTGGCGCGCATCGGCGTCGTCACCATCGAGCAGCTGCGCAAGTTCCGCGGCTACTTCATCGTCGGCGCCTTCATCGTGGCCGCGGTGGTGACGCCGCCCGACGTGATCTCGCAGCTGGCGCTGGCCATCCCGATGTGCGTGCTGTACGAGATCGGCATCATTGCCGCGCAGCTGCTGATCAAGCACACGAAGGCGCCCGACGCCGAGGGCGAGGCGGCGCCGGACAAGACGCCGGGCTGAGCCGGGCCACGGGCGCCGGACGTTCCCCGGCGCACGGGCAGCCTTCCCCGACCGTCAGTCGAACCCGTCGGAACGGGCGTCGCAGGCGGGATCGGGCAGCAGCGCGCCGCCGGTGTAGCGGCCGTCGCGGTCGAGTGAGGCAGCCAGCCACAGGCAGTCGTTGGTCTCGAAGCGCCAGTACCAGGTCTCGCCGCCGCCGTGCACGCCCTGCACCTCGGCCGGGCGGCCCAGTTCGCGGCGCAGGCCGGCACGATCCAGCGCGCCGGCGGGCAGCGCGAACAAGGCCTCGGGCGACAGCACCTGGCGCGCGCGCTGCACGCGCCCATCGGCGCCGAGGTCCACCATCCAGGTGGTGCGGCCGTAGGGGCCGGTGGCGTACTCCAGGCGCGTGCCGCCCCCAGGCAGCCCGTGGGTGTCGGTGGGCTGGCCCCACTGGCGGCGCAGGTCGGCCTCGGCCGTGCCCGGCGCCGGGGGCGGCAGCGCGCAGGCCGCCAGCAGCGCGGGTGCCAGCGCCATGCACCACGGTCGCGGTCGCCTCGGTGACAGGGCCATGCCGGAGATTGTGCCCCCGCCTTGCGTGTCACACTGCCGGCCCGTCCTGGCGCACCCCCCGCAAACCATGTTCAGAGCCCTGGTCATCGAGAAGGACGACGCCGGCTACCGTGCCGGCGTCAAGACGGTCGGCGACGACAGCCTGCCGGCCGTCGAGGGCGGCGTCACCGTCGACGTCGCCTACAGCACCGTCAATTACAAGGACGGCCTGGCCATCACCGGCAAGAGCCCGGTGGTGCGCAAGTTCCCGCTGCACGCGGGCATCGACTTCGCCGGCACCGTCAGCGACAGCAGCGACCCCCGCTTCAAGCCCGGCGACGCCGTGCTGCTCAACGGCTGGGGCGTGGGCGAGACCCACTCCGGCGGCCTCGCCCAGAAGGCGCGCGTCAAGGCCGACTGGCTGCTGCCCGTGCCGCAGGGCCTGAGCCTGAGGCAGGCCATGGCCATCGGCACCGCCGGCTACACCGCCATGCTGTGCGTGCTGGCGCTCGAGAAGCACGGCGTCGCACCGGGCAGCGGCGACGTGCTCGTGACGGGCGCCGCCGGCGGCGTGGGCAGCGTCGCCGTGGCGCTGCTGGCCCAGCTGGGGCACCGCGTGGTGGCCAGCACCGGCCGCGTGGCCGAGGCCGGGTTCCTGAAGGGCCTGGGCGCGGTCGAGGTGATCGACCGCGCCGAGCTCTCGTCGCCCGGCAAGCCGCTGGGCAAGGAGCGCTGGGCCGGCGTGGTCGATTCCGTCGGCAGCCACACCCTGGCCAACGCCTGCGCCACCACGCGCTACGGCGGCGCGGTGGCCGCCTGCGGGCTGGCGCAGGGCATGGACTTCCCCGGCAGCGTGGCGCCGTTCATCCTGCGCGGCATCACGCTGTACGGCATCGACAGCGTGATGGCGCCGATGGCGCGCCGCGCCGAGGCCTGGGCACGGCTGGCGCGCGACCTCGACCTGGCCCGGCTCGACGCGCTGACCACCGAGACCACGCTCGACGGCGCGCTGGCCGCGGGCGCCGAGATCCTGGCCGGCCGCGTGCGCGGGCGGCTGGTGGTCGACGTCAACCGCTGAGCGCCGGCGGCCCCGGCACGACGCGCGCATGAAGATCGTCTGCATCGGCGGCGGCCCGGCGGGCCTGGCCTTCGGCCTGCTGATGAAGCAGGCCCACCCGGCGCACGACATTACCGTGGTCGAACGCAACCGCCCCTACGACACCTTCGGCTGGGGCGTGGTGTTCTCCGACGCCACGCTGGAGAACCTGCGCGCGGCCGACCGCGAGACCGCCGACGCCATCGAGGCCGGCTTCGCGCACTGGGACGACATCGAGCTGCAGTTCAAGGGCCGGACCCTCCGCTCCGGCGGCCACGGCTTCGTGGGCATCGGGCGCAAGAAGCTGCTGAACATCCTGCAGTCGCGCTGCGAGGCCGTGGGCGTGCGGCTGGTGTTCGAGACCGAGGCCGAGGACGAGTCCGCCTGGCCGGATGCCGACCTGATCGTCGCCAGCGACGGCATCCACTCGCGCATCCGCAGCCGGTACGCGGAAGTCTTCCAGCCGCAGATCGTGACGCGCCCCAACCGCTACATCTGGCTGGGCACGAAGAAGCGCTACGAGCCCTTCACCTTCGTCTTCGAGAAGACGGCGCACGGCTGGTTCCAGGCCCACGTCTACCAGTTCGACGCCGAGACCAGCACCTACATCGTCGAGTGCCCCGAGACCGTGTGGCGCGCGCACGGCCTGGACGCCGCCACGACGGAGGAGAGCATCGCGTTCTGCGAGCGGCTGTTCGCGCGCGACCTCGGCAGCGCCCGGCTGCTGAGCAACGCCCGCCACCAGCGCGGCAGCGCGTGGCTGAACTTCCAGCAGGTGAAGTGCCGGCAGTGGTGGCTGAAAACACCCGCCCACGGCGGCCGCCAGCACGTGGTGCTGATGGGCGACGCCGTGCACACCGCGCACTTCGCCATCGGCTCGGGCACCAAGCTGGCGCTGGAAGACGCCATCGAGCTGACGCGCCAGTTCACGCGGCTGGGCCACGCGCCCGAGCGCATCGGCGAGGTGCTGGCCCAGTACCAGCAGCTGCGCGCCGTGGAGGTGCTGCGCCTGCAGAACGCGGCCTGGAACGCGATGGAGTGGTTCGAGATCTGCGGCGAGCGCTACTGCGACACGCTGGAGCCCGAGCAGTTCATGTACAGCCTGCTCACGCGCAGCCAGCGCATCGGGCACGAGAACCTGCGGCTGCGCGACCGGGGCTGGCTCGAGGGCTTCGAGCGCTGGTTCGCGCGGCGCGCCGCCGGTGCGCCGGCCGCGGCCGAGGCCGCCGGGGCTCCCGTGCCGCCACCGATGTTCACGCCGTTCACGCTGCGCGGCCTGACGCTGGCCAACCGCGTGGTCGTGAGCCCGATGGCGCAGTACAGCTGCACCGACGGCGTCCCGGGCGAGTTCCACCTTGTCCACCTGGGCGCGCGCGCGCTGGGCGGCGCGGGGCTGGTGATGACGGAGATGACCTGCCCGAGCGCCGACGCCCGCATCACGCCCGGCTGCCCGGGGCTGTGGAACGCCGCGCAGCGCGACGCCTGGGCGCGCATCGTGGCCTTCGTGCACCGCGAAAGCCCCGCGAAGATCGGCCTGCAGATCGGCCACGCCGGCCCCAAGGGCAGCACCAACGCGCCCTGGCAGCACACGGGCGCCGACCGGCCGCTGGCCGAGGGCAACTGGCCGCTCATCGCCCCCAGCGCCCGCCCCTACCTGCCCGACGGCGCCGTGCCGCGCGCGATGACGCGCGACGACATGGACCGCGTGCGCGACGACTTCGTGCGCAGCACGCGGCTGGCCGCCGAGGCGGGCTTCGACTGGCTGGAGCTGCACGCCGCCCACGGCTACCTGCTGTCGGCCTTCATCTCGCCGCTCACCAACCACCGCGACGACGCCTACGGCGGCCCGCTCGACCACCGCCTGCGCTACCCGCTGGAGGTGTTCGCCGCGGTGCGCGCGGCCTGGCCGGCCGGGCGGCCGATGAGCGTGCGCATCAGCGCCCACGACTGGGTCGAGGGCGGCATCACGCCGGCCGACGCGGTGGTCATCGCCCGCGCCTTCAAGGCCGCCGGGGCCGACCTCATCGACTGCAGCTCCGGGCAGGTCAGCGCCGATCAGCAGCCGGTGTACGGCCGCATGTACCAGGCGCCGTTCGCCGACCGCATCCGCCACGAGGCCGGCATCGCCACCATGGCCGTGGGCGCCATCACCGAGGCCGACCACGTCAACAGCATCGTCAGCGCCGGCCGGGCCGACCTGTGCGCGGTGGCGCGCCCGCACCTGGCCCACGCCGCCTGGACGCTGCAGGAGGCCGCGCGCATCGGCTACGCCGGCGCGGCCTGGCCGCCGCAGTACCTGAGCGGCAAGCCGCAACTGGAGGCGCTATTCCAGCGCGCGAGGAGCACGGGATGAACGACCGCGTCGATGCGCAGCTCGTGGCCGGCAACCGCGTGGCGCTGGCCGGCTACGCGGCCACCCACTTCGGCTGGCAGGTCGATGGCGGCGTGGCCACCGTCACGCTGAACCGGCCCGAGCGCAAGAACCCGCTCACCTTCGCCAGCTACGCCGAGTTGCGCGACCTGTTCCACCGCCTGCGCCACGCCACCGACGTGCACGCGGTGCTGCTGCAGGGCGCCGGCGGCAACTTCTGCAGCGGCGGCGACGTGCACGAGATCATCGGTCCGCTGCTGCGGCTGAAGGCGCCGGAGCTGCTGATGTTCACGCGCATGACTGGCGAGCTGGTCAAGGCCATGCGGCACTGCCCGCAGCCCATCGTGGCGGCGGTGGACGGCGTGTGCGCCGGCGCCGGCGCCATCCTGGCCATGGCCTCCGACCTGCGCCTGGGCACCGCGCGCAGCAAGACGGCCTTCCTGTTTAACCGCGTGGGCCTGGCCGGCTGCGACATGGGTGCCTGCGCGATGCTGCCGCGCATCGTGGGCCAGGGCCGCGCCAGCGAGTGGCTTTACACCGGCCGCGCGCTCGGCGGCGAGGAGGCCGCGGCCTGGGGGTTCTACAACCGCCTCGTCGAGCCCGAGGCGCTGCAGGCCGAGGCCCTGAAGCTGGCGCGCGACATCGCCGCCGGCCCCAGCTTCGCCAACGGCATCACCAAGACCATGCTGCACCAGGAGTGGGACATGGGCCTCGACGCCGCCATCGAGAGCGAGGCGCAGGCGCAGGCGATCTGCATGCTGACCGAGGACTTCCGCCGCGCCTACGAGGCCTTCGTGGCCAAGGGCAAGCCGGCTTTCAAGGGCGACTGAGCGATGAGCCTGGCCCACCTGCACTGGCCCTTCTTCGAGCCGCGGCACCGCGAGTTCGCGGCGGCGCTGGACGCCTGGGCGGCCACGCACGTGCGCGACCGCGGTCATGGGCCGGGCGACGACGTCGACGCCACCTGCCGCGCGCTGGTGCGCGAGCTGGGCGCCGCAGGCTGGCTGAAGCATGCGGTCGGTGAGCAGCTCGACACGCGGCTGCTGTGCCTGACGCGCGAGGTGCTGGCGCGCCACGAGGGCCTGGCGGACTTCGCCTTCGCGATGCAGGGCCTGGGCTCGGGCGCGATCTCGCTGACCGGCACGCCCGCGCAGCGCCAGCGCTGGCTGCCGGCGGTGGCGCGCGGCGAGTGCATCACGGCCTTCGCGCTGAGCGAGCCCGAGGCCGGCTCCGACGTGGCGGCCCTGCAGTGCGCCGCGCGCGTGGAGGGCGACCACGCCGTGATCGACGGCGAGAAGACCTGGATCAGCAACGGCGGCATCGCCGACCTGTACGTGGTGTTCTGCCGCACCGGCGAGGCGCCGGGCGAGGGCACGGCAGGCGGGCCCCCGAGGGGCGCGCGGGGCATCAGCGCCTTCGCGGTGGAGGCCGGCACGCCGGGCCTGGAGGTGGCCGAGCGCATCGAGGTGATGGCGCCGCACCCGCTGGCACGGCTGCGCTTCAGCGGCTGCCGCGTGCCGCTGGCGCAGCGCATCGGCGCTGCCGGCGAGGGCTTCAAGGTCGCGATGCGCACGCTGGACGTGTTCCGCACCAGCGTGGCCGCCGCGGCCCTGGGCTTTGCCCGCCGCGCGATGGAGGAAGGTCTGGCGCGCGCGAAGTCGCGGCCGATGTTCGGCCAGCACCTGGCCGACTTCCAGCTGACTCAGGCCCGGCTCGCGCAGATGGCGCTGGCCATCGACGGCGCGGCGCTGCTCACCTACCGCGCCGCCTGGGAGCGCGACCAGGGTTTGAACGTGACCCGCGCCGCGGCGATGGCCAAACTCTCGGCCACCGAGGGCGCGCAGCAGGTCATCGACGCCGCGGTGCAGCTGTTCGGCGGCCTGGGCGTCACGCGCGGGCAAACGGTGGAGCGCCTGTACCGCGAGATCCGCTCGCTGCGCATCTACGAGGGCGCCTCCGAGGTGCAGCAGCTCATCATCGGCCGCGATCTTTTGAAGAACCCATGAAGCAGATCCTGCAGCCCGCCCACTGGGCGCGCCCCCGCGGCTACGCCAACGGCGTGGCCTCGCACGGCAACGCCGTCTTCGTGGCCGGCATGATCGGCTGGGACGCGCAGGGCGTGTTCCACTCCGACGACCTGGTCGCGCAGGTGCGGCAGGCCCTGCAGAACGTGGTGGAGGTGCTGGCCGAGGCCGGTGCCCGGCCCGAGCACATCGTGCGCATGACCTGGTACCTGACCGACAAGCGCGAGTACCTGGCGCGAGCGCGCGAGATCGGCGCCGTCTACCGCGAGCTCGTCGGCGACTTCGGCGTGGCCATGACGGCCGTGCAGGTGGCCGCGCTGATCGAGGACCGCGCCCGGGTCGAGATCGAGGTCACCGCCGTCGTCGGCCCCGAACCCAACCCGCCCAACCCCTGACGAACGACCGCAAGGACAGCACCATGGCCAAGGCCACCTTCCACTGGGACGACCCGCTGCAGCTGGACGCGCAGCTCGGCGACGACGAGCGCGCCGTGCGCGACGCCGCCCACGCCTACTGCCAGGAGCGCCTGGCCCCGCGCGTGCTGGAGGCCTTCCGCACCGAGACCACCGACCCGGCCATCTTCCGCGAGATGGGCGAGCTGGGCCTGCTGGGCGCCACCATCCCCGAGCAGTACGGCGGCGCCGGCCTGAACTACGTGTGCTACGGGCTGGTGGCGCGCGAGGTCGAGCGCGTCGACAGCGGCTACCGCAGCATGATGAGCGTGCAGAGCTCGCTGGTGATGCTGCCCATCTTCGAGTTCGGCACCGAGGCGCAGCGCCAGAAGTACCTGCCGAAGCTGGCGCGCGGCGAGTGGATCGGCTGCTTCGGCCTGACCGAGCCCGACCACGGCTCCGACCCCGGCAGCATGGCCACGCGCGCCAAGGCCGTGCCCGGCGGCTACAGCCTCACGGGCAGCAAGATGTGGATCAGCAACTCGCCGTTCGCCGATGTCTTCGTCGTCTGGGCCAAGGACGACAGCGGGCAGATCCGCGGCTTCGTGCTCGACAAGGGCATGAAGGGCCTGAGCGCGCCGGCCATCAAGGGCAAGGTGGGCCTGCGAGCCAGCCTCACCGGCGAGATCGTCATGGACGGCGTGTTCGTGCCCGAGGAGAACGCCTTCCCCGAGGTGCGCGGCCTGAAGGGCCCGTTCACCTGCCTGAACAGCGCGCGCTACGGCATCGCCTGGGGCGCCTTGGGTGCCGCCGAGGACTGCTACGCCCGCGCCCGCCAGTACGTGATGGACCGCCGGCAGTTCGGCAAGCCGCTGGCCGCCAACCAGCTGGTGCAGAAGAAGCTGGCCGACATGGCCACCGACATCAGCCTGGGCCTGCAGGGCTGCCTGCGGCTGGGCCGCATGAAGGACGAGGGCACGGCCTCGGTGGAGGCGACGAGCATCCTCAAGCGCAACAGCTGCGGCAAGGCGCTGGAGATCGCGCGCACCGCGCGCGACATGATGGGTGGCAACGGCATCTCCGACGAATACGGGGTGGCGCGCCACCTCGTCAACCTCGAGGTCGTCAACACCTACGAGGGCACGCACGACATCCACGCGCTGATCCTGGGCCGGGCGATCACCGGCATCGCGGCGTTCTGAGCCCGCGCCAGGGCCGCCACCGCCGCCTCGAGCGTGCGGTCGCGGCCCTGGCGCAGGTCTTCCAGGGTCAGCGGCACCGGCACGTCGGGCACCACGCCGGTGCCCTCGATGCGCCGGCCGTCGGGCAGGACGACGCCGAGCTCGCTGTAGGCAAGCCGGCCACCGCCGGGCAGCGCGGCATAGCCCAGGAAGCCGAGCAGGCAGCCGCACGAGACCCGGCCCACCACGGTGACCCGCTGGTGCGCCTGCAGCAGGCCGGTGAACAGCTCGCTGGCGCTGCCGCTGCCGGCGTCCACCAGGATGGCGACGGGCCCCCGGTACAGCCCCGTGCCCTTGATCACCGGCTGCAGCTTGACGACCTCGATCAGGCCGAAGCCCAGCGTGACGGGCCGGCCCGTGCGCGTGAGCATGCGGCCGGCAGGACGCTCGCCCTCGAAGAACTGGCGGGCCACCTCGTGCGCCATGTCGCCGGAGCCGCCGCCGTTGCCGCGCAGGTCGATGACGAGCGCCGGCGCGTCCTTCAGTTCGGCCAGCGCCGCGATCACCCGGCCGCGCAGCCGCTCGGTCCAGGCCGTCAGGCGGAGGTAGCCCGTGCCGTCGGGCAGCCGGCGGTGCGCGACGCGGGGCGGCTGCGTGAACAGCGTGCGCCGCAGCGTGGCCTCCAGGCGCGAGCCGTCGGCACGCTCGAAGGCCAGCCGCACCGCGCTGTCGGGCTCGCCGGCGAGCAGCCGCCGGGCGGCCAGCCGGTGCCGCTGCTGCTCGGTCGAGCCGTCGCGCGCCTCGGCCCGCAGCCGGCCGTAGACGGCCCGCGCGGACTCGCCGTCCACCTCCAGCAGCAGCATGCCTGGGCGCACCCCGGCCCACCAGGCGCCGGACTCGGCGTCGACGCTCGTCACCGCGAGCACCTCGCCCAGCGGCCCGAAGTCGAAACCCAGGTTCACCGACTGCGAGCGCGCCAGCAGCCGTGCGCGCGCCGGGCTCTCGACGCGCGTGTGCACGTCGCGCAGCTCGCCGGCCATGCGGTCCAGGCGGTCCCAGAAGGCGGCGTCGTCGGGCGCGTCCAGCACCTGCGGCCGCCAGCGCGCGACCACCGCGTTCCAGTCCACCCCGTTCATCGCCGGGTCGTAGTAGCGCGCGTCGATCGTTCGCCACACGCGCTCGAAGGCCGCCACCCGGGTGGCGGCATCGAGCCGGTCCGAGGGCGAGGCGTCGGCCGGCGACAGTGCCGGCGCGGGGGCAACGCGGCGCGTGAGGATCTCGTGCGGGTCCAGCGCGGCGCAGCCGGTGAGGAGCAGGGCGGCAAGCGCCGCCAGGGTACGGAGCAATCGGGTCATGGCGAGGGCGGGCGCTGCGGGTGCTGCGGGCGCCGTTCAGGCCGCCAGCCGCCGCAGCAGGTGCGCGCCCAGCACCGGCGCCACCGCGTCCCAGCTGGCCGCCACGCCCAGCGTGGCCAGGTCCACGGTGCGCAGCCCGGCGTAGCCGCAGGGGTTGATGCGGCCGAAGGGCTCCAGGTCCATGGCCACGTTCAGGGCCAGGCCGTGAAAGGTGCAGTGCCGGCTGACCTTGATGCCCAGCGCGGCGATCTTGCCCAGGCCCCGCATCGGGTCGGCGCCGGGCGGCACCGGGGGCAGCGCGGCGTGGCCGAAGGGATCGGCCAGCCGCACGTAGATGCCCGGGGCGCCGCGCACGCGGTGGCCGGTGATGCCGGCATCGGCCAGCGTGTCCAGCAGCGCGGCCTCGATGCGGAACACGTACTCCTTGACGAAGTAGCCGCGCCGGCGAAGGTCCAGCAGCGGGTAGGCCACCACCTGCCCCGGGCCGTGGTAGGTGACCTGCCCGCCGCGCTCGGTGCGCACGACGGGGATGTCGCCCGGCGCCAGCAGGTGCCCCTCCTGCCCGGCCACGCCCTGCGTGAACACGGGCTCGTGCTCGACGAGCCAGATCTCGTCGGGAGTGGCCTCGGTGCGCGTGGCCGTGAACGCGCGCATGGCCTCCAGCACCTCGGCGTAGGGCCGCCGGCCCAGCGTGCGCAGCACCGTGGCCGGCGCCTCGGCCGGCATCGTTCCCGCGACGGCGCCGCCCTCCACCGCCACGCTCAGCGGCACTGCCCGGTGATACTGGAGTCGATCACCTTCAGCCGGCCGGCCACGATGTCGGCCTTGGCGGCGTCGACGCGGCGCTTCATCTCAGGGGTGATGAGCCTGGCGTTGTGCTCGTCGAGCGCGTAGTCCAGCGCGCCTTCCTTCAGGCCAAGCACCGTCACGCCCGGCTGCACGCCGCGGAAGGCCTGCAGCACGGCCAGGTCCACGCGCTTGAGCATGCTGGTGAGCATGGTGCCCGGGTGCAGGTGGTTCTGGTTCACGTCGACGCCGATGCCGTAGATGCCGCCGTCCTTGGCCGCCTGCAGCACCCCCAGGCCGGTGGTGCCGGCGGCGGCGAACAGCACGTCGGCGCCCTGCGCGATCTGCGCCTTGGCGAGCTCGGCGCCGCGCGCGGGGTCAGTCCAGGCGGCGTTGGTGGTGCCCGTCATGGCCGACGTGAGCTTGACGCCCGGCCGCGCGTGGCGCGCGCCCTGCTCATAGCCGCACAGCACCTTGCGCACCAGCGGGATGTCCTGCCCGCCGACGAAGCCCACGGTGCCCGTCTTGCTGGCCATCGCCGCCAGCATGCCCACCAGGAACGAGCCCTCGTGCTCGCGGTAGACGAAGCTCTGCACGTTGGGCAGGTCCACCACCATGTCGATGATGGCGAAGCGCAGCTTCGGAAAGTCGCGCGCGACCTTGTCGATGGCGCTGGCCTGCGGGAAGCCGACGCCGACGATGGGGTTGGCCCCGCGCTCGGCGAAGCGCCGCGCCGCCTGCTCGCGCTGCGGCGCGTTCTGGATCTCGAACTCCAGGTAGGGCTTGCCGGTCTCCTTCTTCCATGCCTCGGCGCCGCGCCAGGCGGCCTCGCCGAAGCTCTTGTCGTTCTTGCCGCCGAGCTCGAAGATGATCGCCGGCTGAGCCGCCGCGATACCGGCCGCCAGCGCCAGCGCGGCGGCGATGAGAACCCGGCGCGCCATCAGAAGCTGGCCTTCAGGCTGACGCCGAAGGTGCGCGGCTCGTTGATGAAGCCGGTGAGGTTGTTGAAGTCGATGCCGCCCACGGCGCGGACCTGGTTGGTGAGGTTGCGCACGAAGGCCGCCGCCTCGTACTTGCCGTTGCCGAAGCCGTAGCCCACGCGCAGCCCGCCCTCGGTGAGCGGCTTGCCGGTGAACTCGACGCTCTCGTACAGGAAGAAGTTGATCTTGCTGCGGTACGTCCAGTCGGTCAGCACGTAGAGCTCGCCGCCGGCCACGGGCACGCTGTAGCGGGCCGTGAAGGCCAGCGTGGTCTCGGGCGCCTGCGGCAGCGAATTGCCGTTGATCGACACCGTGGGCGCGAACTTGCCCACCGCCGGGTTGACCGGCACGACGATGGGATCGAGCACCGTGCAGCCGCTGCCGCAGGCGTCGACGCGCAGGTTGGGGTCCTTGATCTTCGTCTTGTTGATGCTGCCGCTCAGGCTGAGCAGCAGCCGGTCGGTGGGCAGCAGCTTGACGTCGAACTCGGCGCCGTTGCCGGTGGTCTTGGCCGCGTTGACGAGCTGGTTGAAGTTCGCCGCGCCGCCCACGGCGGTGAGCTGCTGGTCCTTGATCTCGTAGCTGAACACGTTGAAGGCCACGCGGGCGCGGCGGTTCAGCAGGTCGGCCTTGTAGCCGGCCTCGTAGCTGGTGACGGTCTCGCTCTTGGCCACCGACAACGTGTCGCCGAACAGCAGCCGGCCCTGGATGCTGGGCGCGCGGAAGCCCGTGGCCACGCGGGCGTAGACGTTGCTCGTCTTGCCGAGCGCGTAGCTGGCCGAGAAGTCGGCGCTGGTGTTGGTGGCGCTGGTGGTGGCCGTGCGGCGGCCGATGAAGGTGGGGCTGAAGGGCGGCGCCTGGATGCGGTCGGCGACGAAGTCCTTCTCGTCCTTGGTGTAGCGCAGGCCGCCGCGCAGCTGGACGCGGTCGCTGACGTCGAGCTTGACGGTGCCGTACACCGCCCAGGCGGTGTTGTCCTGCTGCTGCGTGGCGTAGCCGTTGCGGGTGTTTCCGCCGACGCTGCTGTAGTTGAAGCTGTCGATGTTCAGCGACTCGTCGAAGTAGTACAGGCCCGCGATCCACTGCAGCGCGCCCTTGCCGGTGCTCTCGAGGCGGAACTCCTGCGTGAACTGGCGGTGCTTGGGCAGGCCGTCGGCGCTCTCAGCGTCGAAGGGGATGAAGCCGGGGCCGAAGTTGCCCGGGCCCAGGAACACGGCGCCGAAGCCGCCGTCGATGTCGCCGCGCGAGAACGACTCGACGCTCTCGTAGCCGGTGATGGAGCTCAGCGCCATGGCGCCCAGGTCCCAGCGCAGGCGCACGCTGCCGCCCATGGTGCGGACGTCCTGGCTGTTGATGCCGTCCTGGCTGACCTTCTTGGGGTCGAAGCCGTCGACCAGGTCGTTGGTGCCAAGCTTGATGATGTTGGCGCGGAACACGCGCGCCGAGCCCTTGAGGTCGCGCGCGTGCACGTTCAGCAGCACGCTCAGGTCCTTCATCGGCGCGACGAGCAGCTGCACCCGCGCGGCGTTGTCGTTGTAGCCCTCGAGCTCGGCCGTGGGCGCGCCGCGGGTGTTGCGCACCCAGTCGTCGCGGTTCTGGCTCTGCAGGCTCACGCGCAGCGCGGCCGCGTCGCCCAGCGGCGCGTTGACCATGCCCTCGAGGTTGAACATGCGGTCGCTGCCCACCGTCGCCAGGCCGTAGGCCTCGAACTTGCGCACCGGCTTGGCCGACTCGAAGCGCACCACGCCGGCAGGGGAGTTGCGGCCGAACAGCGTGCCGCGCGGCCCGTTGAGCACCTCGATGCTGGCGAGGTCGAACACCGGGAAGCCCTTGAGGATGGGGTTCTCCTGCACGACGTCGTCGAACACCAGGCTCACGGGCTGGCTGGCGTTGAGGTCGAAGTCGGTGTTGCCGATGCCGCGGATGTAGAAGCGCGGGAAGGCACGGCCGAACGAGCTCTCGATGTTCAGGCTGGGCACGCGACCGGCAAGCTGCCGGATGTCCTGGCCGCCGGAGTTGAGCACCTCCAGCGTCTCGCCCTGCAGCGAGCTCACGGCGCTGGGCACGTCGCGGATGTTCTCGAGCCGCCGCTCGGCCGTGACGGTGACGGTCGTGAGGCCGCCCTCGGCGGCCGGCGCCTGGGCCGATGCACCGGCATGGAGCAGGGTCAGCGCCACGGCGGCGGCGATGGGGTGCAGGACGGCATTCGACTGGGGCATGGCGGGGCTCCGGGGTGGCAGGTTGGGGCGGCGGCAAGGCCGGCCCGCCGCAAGTAGCATGGATGATGCCGCCGCAGTCCGCCGCCGCTGATGAAACGCGCCGTGCGCCGTGGCGCCGCCGATGCCGCTGACGCCGCCACGCAACACCCCCGACCGATGCTGAGCACCGACCAACGCACCGCCTACGCCGAGCAGGGCTTCCTCGTGCTGCCCGGCTTCAAGCGCCCGCACGAGACCGCCGCCCTGGCGCGCCGCGCCCACGAGCTGGTGGAGGCCTTCGACCCCGCGCAGGGCGCCAGCCGCTTTTCCACGCGCGACCGCAGCCTGCTGGCCGACGAGCGGCTGCTGGCCAGCGCCGAGGCCATGCACTGCTTCTTCGAGGAGGAGGCGCTCGACGCCGAGGGTCGCCTCGTGGTGCCCAAGGCGCGCAGCATCAACAAGATCGGCCACGCCATGCACGATCTCGACCCGGTGTTCAGCGCCTTCAGCAAGGGCCCGGCGCTGGCCGAGCTGGCCGCCGACCTGGGCCTGGCGCGGCCGCAGGTCTGGCAGAGCATGGTCATCTTCAAGCAGCCCGAGATCGGCGGCGAGGTGGGCTGGCACCAGGACGCGAGCTTCTTCGAGACCGAGCCCGTCACGGTGACCACCTTCTGGTTCGCGATCGAGGACGCCACGCTGGACAATGGCTGCCTCTGGGCCGAGCCTGGCAGCCACCGCGGCGAGCGCGGCACGCTGCGCGAGCGCTACGTCCACGACGGCGGCCGGCTGCGCATGGAACGGCTTTCCGACCGCCCTTGGCCCGGGCGCGACGCGGCCGTGCCGCTGCCGGTGGAGGCCGGCACGCTGATCGTCTTCCACGGGCTGCTGCCGCACTGCAGCGCACCCAACCGCAGCCCGCGCTCGCGCATGGCCTACACGCTGCACGCCACCTGCAGCACGGCGGCCTACTCGCCACGCAACTGGCTGCAGCGCAGCGCGGCGCTGCCGGTGCGCGGGTTCGACTGAGGCTGTGCAGGTCGGCGGCGCTCAGCCGCCCTCGCGCGCGGGCGCGGCGTCCTGGGCCTCGACGAAGGCACGCCGGAACGCCAGCGGCGCGGCCACGCCGTCGATGGGCGCGCTCGAGCTGCCGGTGCCGGCGATGGTGAGGGTGCCGAAGTCCAGCAGGCGGCCCAGCAGCGACTGGTGCACCTGGATGCTCTCGACCTTCTGGATGTGGATCTCGATGGTGCTGCGGCGGATGAAGCCGTGCTTGACGATCAGCCTGCGCGTGGTGACGGCCAGCTCGGTGGAGCGCACGCGCACGTAGGCCACCGCCCACAGCACCAGGCCCAGGCCGAACACGGGCAGCAGCAACAGGCCCAGCGCAAGCAGGTGCCACACCGACCACAGACTGGTGCGCCCCAGGTGGACGATGCGCTCGCCCGGTACGAGAACCTGTTCGACGTAGCTGGACATGGGCGTGAACTCGCTTGCAAGGGTGGCGGGGGCCGGCAGGCCCGGAAACGCCCCCCGTAGCCTACAGCCCCAGTTCCGACAGCCCGGGATGCTCGTCCGGCCGCCGGCCCAGGGGCCACAGGAACAGCCGCTCGTGCGCCGCGATCGGCCGGTCGTTGATGCTGGCGAAGCGCTGCCGCATCAGCCCCTCGGGCGTGAAGGCCCAGTTCTCGTTGCCGTAGCTGCGGTACCAGTGGCCGGAGTCGTCGCGCCATTCGTAGGCGAAACGCACCGCGATGCGCTCGCGGCCGAAGGCCCACAGCTCCTTGATCAGCCGGTAGTCGAGCTCGCGCGCCCACTTGCGCTGCAGGAAGGCGCGCACCTCGTCGCGGCCGCGCGGGAACTCGGCGCGGTTGCGCCACTCGGTGTCGTCGGTGTAGACGCCGACCACGCGGTCGGGGTCGCGCGTGTTCCAGGCGTCCTCGGCCAGGCGCACCTTGCGCGCCGCACTGTCGGCGTCGAACGGGGGCAGCGGTGGGCGTTGCGACACGGCGGCCTCCTCACCAGCCGATGGCCTTGGGCAGCCACAACGCGATCTGCGGGTAGAAGAACACCAGCACCAGCGCCACGCCCTGCATCGCGATGAACGGCACCACGCCCTGGTAGATGTCCTTGATGCCCACCTCGGGCGGTGCCACGCCCTTCAGGTAGAACAGGGCCCAGCCGAAGGGTGGCGTCAGGAACGAGGACTGCAGGTTCACCGTGATCAGCATGGCGAGCCACACCGGATCGACGCCCTGCGCCACCAGCACCGGCAGGAACAGCGGCACGGCGATGTAGCTGATCTCGATCCACTCGAGGAAGAAGCCCAGCACGAAGATCAGCGCCATCATGAACCAGATGTCGGCGTTGACGCCCCCGGGCAGCCACTCGAACATCTTCGTGATCAGCTCCTCGCCCTGCAGGCCGCGGAACGACAGCGCGAACACCTGCGCCATGATGAGGATGAGCATCATCACCGCGGTGATCTTGGCCGTCTCCAGCGCCACGGCCCGGAGCGTGGCCCAGCTGAAGCGCCGCGCGCCCACCGTGATGAGCACGGCACCGATGGCGCCCATGGACGCGGCCTCCGTCGGCGCGGCCACGCCGCCGACGATGGAGCCCAGCACCGCCACCACCAGCAGCACCGGCGGCACCACCACCTTCCAGAAGCGCAGCCACAGCTCGCGGCGGCTGACGGCGTCGCGTTCGTCCTGCGGCAGCGGCGGCATCAGGTCGGGCTTGAGCATGCCCAGCACGAGCAGGAACACGATGTACACGCCCGCCAGCAGCAGCCCCGGCCCCACCGCCGCGGCGAACAGCGTGCCCACCGACAGCTGCATGATGTCGGACAGCAGGATGAGGATGAGGCTGGGCGGGATGATCTGCCCCAGCGTGCCGCTGGCGCAGATGGCGCCGCACGCGATGCGCTTGTCGTAGCCGCGGCGGATGAGGGTGGGCAGCGTCAGCAGCCCCAGCGTGATGATGGTCGCGCCGACGATGCCGGTGGTGGCGCCCATCAGCACGCCGAACAGGATGATGCCCACGCCCATGCCGCCGCGCAGGCCGCCGGCGAGGTGGCCCATCACGTCGAGCAGGTCGTCGGCCAGGCGCGACTTCTCCAGCATCACGCCCATGAACACGAACAGCGGGATCGCCAGCCACTGGTAACCCGCCGCGACGCCGAACACGCGTGCCGGCAGCAGGTTGAACAGCCCCTCGCCGAAGCCCAACCAGCCGAACACGAAGCCGGCCGTGGCCAACGAGATGGCCACCGGCACGCCCAGCATCAGCAGGCCGAAGAAGCCGGCCAGCATCAGCAGCGCCAGGGTTTGCGGTTCAGGCACGGGCGCGCTCCTCGATCACGCGGCGCGTGGCCGCGGCCAGCGTCTGCAGCGCCAGCAGTGCAAAGCCCAGGGGGATGAGCCCCTTGACGACCCAGCGGTGCGGGATGCCGCCGGGGTCGGGCGAAGCCTCGTCCACGGCCCAGGCCTGGCCCACGTAGCCCCAGGACAGGCGGATGAAGGCCAGCGCGATCAGCAGCGAGAGCGCGTGCGACAGCATGTCGACCGCGAACTTCATGCGCGGGCCGTAGCCGGCGTAGAACACGTCCACGCGCACCGGATCGCCCCGCTGCTGCGCGTAGCTCATGCCCAGCAGCACCACAGCGGCCAGCAGGTGCCACTCGAGCTCCTGCGCCCACACCGAGCCCACGCTCAGCGCGTAGCGCAGCAGCACGTTGACGGCCACCAGCACCACGATGGCCAGCGTGAGCCACTGCACCACGCGGCCGACCGCGTCGATCACGCGCTCGGCACCCCTCACGGCGGCGTCCATGCTCAGCCGCGCACCTTGAGGTGGTAGGCCTCCTCGCTGACCTCGCTCCAGCGGTCGTACTTGGCCTTGAAGGCGAAGTAGCTGTCGTGCACCTTCTTCGTCAGCGCGTCCTTGGCCACGGCCTCGGCAAGCACCTTCTGCGTCTCGGCGCGCAGCGCGGCGATCACGGCGTCGGGCAGCGGGCGGGCGATGACGCCCTGGTTCTTGACGAGGTCCTCCATGGCATCGGAGTTGGCCTTCTGGCACCAGCCCTCGCCGATGACGTTGCAGGCCGCGGCCGCGTTCTCGACGATGGCCTGCAGCTCCTTCGGCAGCCGGCCCCACGCGGCCTTGTTGACGAGCAGCTCGCTCACCGTGGCGCTCTCGTGCCAGCCGGTCGTGTAATAGAACTTGGCGGCCTTGTGCAGGCCCAGGCGGCGGTCCTGGAACGGGCCGACGAACTCAGCCGCGTCGATGACGCCGCGCTCCAGCGCCGGGAAGATCTCGCCGCCCGGCAGCACCTTCACGTCCACGCCCAGCGCCGCGTACACGCGGCCCGCAAGGCCAGGGATGCGCATCTTCAGGCCCTTCAGGTCGGCGACCGTCTTGATCTCCTTCTTGAACCAGCCCGTCATCTGCACGCCGGTGTTGCCGCAGGGCATGGCCACCATGCCGAAGGGCGCGTAGACCTCGTTCCACAGGTCGATGCCGCCGCCGTCGTAGAGCCAGCCGTTCATGCCCTGGAAGTTCAGGCCGAAGGGCACGGCGGTGAAGTACTGGGCCGCGAAGGTCTTGCCGGTCCAGAAGTAGGCGTTGGCGTGGTTCATCTCCACCGTGCCCGCGCGCACGGCGTCGAAGCCCTCGAAGGCCGGAATCAGTTCGCCGGCGCCGAAGACCTGGATGTTCAGCCGCCCGGCCGACATCTCGCGGATGCGGCGGGCCAGGTCGGTGGCCGAGCCCGGCCCGTCCATGTAGAACGGCGAGCCCTTGGGGTAGGCCGAGGTCATCTTCCAGTTGAAGGTGGTCTGCGCCGGCACCAGGGCCGGCGTGGCCAGCGCGGCGCCGGCCAGGCCGGCCTTCAGGCCGCCCTTGAGCGCGGCGCGACGGGTGTTCGTGGTGTGCATGTCGAGGCTCCGGTCAGTAGGTCTTGTAGGGGAGGAACTTGCCGCTCATGACGATGCTCACGCGGTCGCCCTTGGGGTCGGGCTCGCGCTGCAGGTCCATGCGGAAGTCGATCGCGCTCATGATCCCGTCGCCGAACTCCTCGTGGATGAGTTCCTTGAACGTGGTGCCGTAGACGCTGACCAGCTCGTAGAAGCGGTAGATCAGCGGGTCGGTGGGCACGCTGGTGGGCAGGCTGCCCTTGTAGGGCACCACCTTCAGCCACTGCGTCTCGGCCTCGGTGAGGTCGAAGATCTTTGCCAGCGCGGCGGCCTGCGGGTCATCGAAGGTCATCTGGCCCAGGCAGCCGGCCGTGACCCACTCCTTGCTCAGGCCCACGGCCTTGGCGACATCGGCCCACTTCAGGCCCTTGGCCACCTTGGTGGCGACGATCTTCTCGGTGACTTCGAGGCGGCTCATGCGATTCTCCTGAGGGAGGGGGTTGGAACGGGTCGGGGCTCGGGGTCGGCGGCGCCGGGGCTCACCTCCACCGGCGTGGCCGGCGCGCGGCCGTGCGACAGGCCCTCGCTGCGCGACACCAGGAACTCGACGAGGTGGTTGCGCAGCGGGTAGTACGCCGCCTGGTGGTGCAGCGTGGCGCGGGTGCGCTCGCGCGGCATGCTGTTGCGCACGATCTCGGCCACGCGGGCCTGCGGGCCGTTGCTCATCAGCAGGATGCGGTCGGCCAGCAGGATGGCCTCGTCCACGTCGTGCGTGATCATGAACACCGTCTGCCGCGTCTCGGCGCAGATGCGCAGCAGCTCGTCCTGGATGGTGCCGCGCGTCAGCGCGTCGAGCGCGCCGAAAGGCTCGTCGAGCAGCAGCATGCGCGGCTGGATGGCGAAGGCGCGCGCGATGCCCACGCGCTGCTTCATGCCGCCCGACAGCTGACTGGGCTTCTTGTCGATGGCCGCGGCCAGGCCCACCAGCGCCACGTACTTCTGCACGTGCTCGTCCACCTGCGCGCGGCTCCACTGCGGCCACTTGCTGCGCACGGCAAACGCGATGTTGCCGCGCACCGTGAGCCAGGGCATCAGCGCGTGGCCCTGGAACACCACGCCGCGGTCCAGGCTGGGGCCGGCGACCTCGCGGCGGTCCATGAAGACGTGGCCCGCGCTCGCCGTCTCCAGGCCTGCCAGCACGTTGAGGATGGTGGTCTTGCCGCAGCCGCTGTGGCCGATGATGCAGACGAACTCGCCCTCGGCGATGTCGAAGTTCACGCCGTCGAAGACGGGCTCCGCGGCGCCGGGGTAGGTCTTGCCGAGGCCCTGGACCTTGAGAAACTCAGTCGGCATAGGTCACCGCCTTCTGCAGCCGGGCGAACATCAGGTCGAGGGCCATGCCGACGATGCCGATGACCAGGATGGCCACGATCACGTTGGGCAGGCTCAGGTTGTTCCACTCGTTCCACACGAAGTAGCCGATGCCGGTGCCGCCCACCAGCATCTCGGCGGCGACGATCACCAGCCAGGCGATGCCCATGCTGATGCGCATGCCCGTCAGGATGGTGGGCGCGGCGGCCGGCAGCACCACCTCGAAGGCGCGCCGCAGCGGGCTGACCTCGAGCGTGCGCGCCACGTTCAGCCACTCCCGCCGCACGCTGGCCACGCCGAAGGCGGTGTTGATCAGCATCGGCCACAGGCTGCAGATGAAGATGACGAAGATGCCGCTGACGCTGCTGTCCTTGATGGTGTACAGGGCCAGCGGCATCCAGGCCAGCGGCGATATGGGCTTGAGCACCTGGATGAACGGGTCGAGCGCGCGGTACAGCAGCGGGCTCATGCCGATGACGAAGCCCAGCGGGATGGCGACCGCCGCCGCCAGCAGGTAGCCCAGCGCGACGCGGCCCAGCGAGTGCGCGAGCTGCAGGCCCAGGCCCTTGTCGTTGGGGCCGTTGTCGTAGAACGGGCTCTGCAGGTGCTGCCACAGCACCTCGCCCATCTGCCCCAGCGTCGGGAAGCCGCTGCGCGCCACGGGCGCGGCGGCGGCCGGATCCTTGCCCATCAGCTTCAGGTATTCGGCCTGCTCGGGCGTCAGCGCCGCAGCGGCCGGCGCGGCCGCGGGTGCGGCCGGGCCCACGGTGGCCAGGTGCCACACGCCCAGCAGCAGCGCCAGCAGCAGCAGCGACAGCAGCGCGGCCCGCGGGCCGTCGCCGCGCATCCAGGTGGTCATCGCAGTGCCTCAGGCGGGCGCGCGCTTGATCGCGAAGCTGTCGGCGTAGGCCGCGGCACGCTCCGGATCGAAGACCTTGCCCATGATCGTGAACTTCGGGTAGGCCCCGGCCGGCGGCTTCTGGCCCAGGGCCGCCATCTGCTTCTTCGCGTCGGTGAGCAGGAACACCTGCTCCGCGATCTGCTTGTAGTTCACGTCGCCCTTGATGTAGCCCCAGCGCTTGAGCTGCGTCAGCATCCACACGGCCATGCTCGGCCAGGGCATGGGGTCGAAGTCGGCGCGCTGCGGCACGTTCTGCACGTTGCCCAGGCCGTCGGCGAACTTGCCGGTCAGCACCTGGGCCACCACGGTCTCGGGCTGGTTCAGGTAGGCCTGCGGGCTGATGACCTTGGCGATGAGCTCGCGGTTGCGCGCCTCGCGCGCCATGGCCGCGGCCGTGAGCACCGCGCGGTACAGCGCGATGAAGGTGTTGGGGTTGCTCTGGATGAAGGCCTGGCTGGTGCCGAAGGCGCAGCAGGGGTGGCCGTCCCAGAGGTCGCGCGTGAGCAGGTGGATGAAGCCCACCTCCTCGAACACCGCGCGCTGGTTGAAGGGGTCGGGGCCGAGGAAGCCGTCGATGTTGCCGGCGCGCAGGTTGGCCACCATCTCGGGCGGCGGCACGACGCGGATCTGGATGTCGGTGTCGGGGTTCAGGCCCGCTTCCGCCACGTAGTAGCGCAGCAGGAAGTTGTGCATGCTGTACTCGAAGGGCACGGCGAACTTGAAGCCCTTCCAGAGCTTCGGATCGCGCTTGTCCTTGTGCTTGCTGGCCAGCGTGATGGCCTGGCCGTTGGTGTTCTGAATGGTGGCCACGCGCATGGGCGTGGCGGTGCTGCCCAGGCCCATGCTGATGGCCAGTGGCATCGGGCTCAGGAAGTGCGTGGCGTCGTACTCCCGGTTGAGCATCTTGTCGCGGATCAGCGCCCAGCCCGCCGTCTTCACGACCTCGACGTTCAGGCCCTGCTTCGAGTAGAAGCCCAGGGGGTGCGCCATGATTAGCGGGGTGGCGCAGGTGATGGGGATGAAGCCGATCTTCAGGTCCTTCTTCTCCAGCGGCCCCACGGCCTGCTGCGCCGCGGCCTGCAGGCTGCTGAGCGCGCCCACGGGCAACACGCTGGCGATGGCCGCCTGCGCGGTGCGGCGGCCCACGGCGCGAATGAAGTCGCGGCGCACGGCGTCGTGCGGGAACAGCGCCTTCACCAGCGTGGCCTCGATGAAGGCGTTGCTGCGCTCGACGAAGCCGGGCTCGACGCTGCGCGTGCGCAGCTCGGCGGCAGCGTGCTCTGCGCTGCTCGCGTGCTGGCCGCAGGCGCAGGCCATGCGCAGCGGGCGGTCGGCGTCGTAAGGGTCGATCTCGGCAGGGCGGCGGTCCATGGGCAGGCCTCGGGCGATGGGTTTGCGTGATTCTTGAAACCCATGGGCTGCCGCGGTATCGCGCAGGGCCGACAGTTCATGTAGTGGCAGCCCTACAGGGCTCGATCGGCCGGCGTCGGGTCGGCACGAGTCAGGCGGTCGGCTGTCCTGTCCTCACCCCACCCGTGGCTCGGGGTGGATGCCGGGCGAAACGTTGCCCACAATCGGGGTTACACCCGTCATGGGCGGGTGCCATTCGCCAGGGAGTCCGTGTCGAGATGCTGCGCTCATTCGTCCTCGTCCTTGCCGGCTGGGCCGGCGCCGCCGCTGCGGCGCAGTCCGCTGCCACCGCGCCACTCGGCGCCGAAGCCTTCTTCCGCCGCCCGGCGGTCATGGATGCCGAGCTGTCGCCCAGCGGCAAGCGTCTGGCCTTCACCGCGGCCTTCGGTCCCCTGGGACGGGTCGGGGTCTTCGTCCTCGACCTGCAGAGCGCGGAGCTCAAGCCCACCCGTGCCGCCCAGTTCTCGGACGCCGACGTGCCCAGCTTCGGGTGGGTCGACGACGAACGCATCGTCTTCGGTGTGCTCGACCTGAAGGCCGGCAGCGGCGAGGACTACCGCACCGCACCGGGGCTGTACGCGGTCCGGTTCGACGGCACCGAACTGGTCGAACTGGTCGAGCGGGCGGGCCGCGAGTTCATCCAGGGTTCCGATGGCCCCGTCCGCGCGCGCACGCTGGCACGGAATCACAGGCTGCTGCATGTGCCGGTGGCCAGCGACGACCGGCGCGGTGCGCGCGCCGACGAGGTCATCGTTGGCGAGCTAAGGGGCAGCAGAGGCAATGATCTGGAGAGCGTCACGCCGCTGTGGCTGAACACGCGCACCGGCGCGACGCGCCGGTACGAGACCCACGGGCAGCCCGGTGGCGCCGTGGGCTGGTGGTTCACGCCGCGGGGCGAGCCACGACTGGTGACCACCCGGGACAAGGGCCGCATCGCCCACCACTGGTTCACGCCGGATGGCCGTGGCGGCGGCGTCTGGAAGCAGCTTGCCGAGGGCACGATGGTGAACCCGCCCCCCGGGCCGGCCTGGGTGGGGGCCGACGAGCTCTACGTCAGGCAACCGATGGGCCCGGGCGGCGAGGCCGCTGTCGTGGCCTTCGATTTCGCCAAGGGGGTGCCGGCCGGCCAGCCGCTGGTGAGCGCGCCCGGCTTCGACTTCGCCGGATCCTTCATCAGCACCCGCGACGGGCGCCTGCGGGGCGTGCGCATCCATACCGACGCCGAGGAGACGGTCTGGTTCGATCCGAAGCTCCAGGACATGCAGGCGATGGTCGACCGCACCCTGCCCGGCCGCGTCAATAGCATGAGCTGCAGTCGCTGCGACAGCGACGACGCCGTGGTGCTGGTGCACAGCTACTCCGACCGCGATCCCGGCCAGCTGCTCCTGCACACCAAGGCCAACGGGCAATGGCGTCGCTTGAGCATGATGATGCCGGGCATCGACCCGGCGCGGATGGCGCGCACCCGGCTGGAACGCATCCAGGCCCGCGACGGCCGCGGCCTGCCGGTGTGGATCACCGGCCAGAAGAACGGCGCCGACGGCAAGCCCCTGGCCCAGCCGGCCATCGTGCTGGTGCACGGGGGCCCCTGGGTGCGCGGCGGTTTCTGGCGCTGGGAGCCGATGCGCCAGTTCCTGGCCTCGCGCGGCTACCTGGTCATCGAGCCTGAATTCCGCGGCAGCCAGGGCTACGGCACGGCGCACTTCACGGCGGGCTTCAAGCAGTGGGGCCAGGCGATGCAGGACGACGTGGCCGACTCCCTGCTGTGGGCGCAGAAGGCCGGGTGGGCCACGGGCCAGGCCTGCATCGCCGGCGCCAGCTACGGGGGCTACAGCACGCTGATGGGGCTGATCCGGCACCCGGAGCTGTACCGCTGCGGCGCGGCCTGGGTCGCGGTCACCGACCCGCTCCTGATCCTCGAGGGCAGCTGGCGGGTGCGCGACGACACCAGCGATGCGCAGCGCCGCTACGCCCTCAAGGACATGGTCGGCGATCCAACCGCCGACGCGGCAATGCTCAAGGCGAACTCGCCAGTCGAGCAGGTGCCGCGCCTCACGGCACCGCTGCTGCTGGCCTTCGGCGACGAGGATCTGCGCGTGCCGCTGGCGCATGGCCTGCGCCTGCGCAGTGCCCTGGAGCGCGTCGGCCGGCCCCCCGCGGCGTGGGTGGTGTACGCCGGTGAAGGCCATGGCTGGGGCAAGGTCGAGAACGACGTCGACTTCGCGCAGCGGCTGGAGCGCTTCTTCGCGCAGCACCTGCAGCGCTGACGGGCTTCACCCCGGCCGCAGCTCTTCCGCGGCACGCCCGCCAGGCTCTTCGCGCGCCGGCAAACCGCACCAGCCCTGGCGCGTCACAGCCCGTCCATGCGCACGGCGTATAGCGCCAGCTCCACGTCGTTGCGCACCCCCGTCTTCTCCAGGATGCGCGTGCGGTAGGTGCTCACGGTGTTGGGGCTGAGCACCAGCTGCTCGGCGATCTCGCCGACGCTGCGGCCGGTGGCCAGCAGGCGGAACACCTGGTATTCGCGGTGCGACAGCCGCTCGGTGAGCGGCGCCTCATCGCCCTGCCCCTTCTTCAGCCCGCTGCCGGCGCCCACCGCGCCGGCCAGCTGCTCAGCCACGCTGGGCGTGATGAACAGCTGCCCCTTGGCCACGCGGCGCACGGCCTCGATCATCTGCTCGCTGTCGGCGCTCTTGTTCAGGTAGCCCGCGGCGCCGAGCTTCAAGCTGCGCACCGCGTACTGGCGGTCGGGGTAGGTGCTGAGCATCAGCACCGGCAGCTTCGGGAACTCGCCCTTCAGCGCCTTGAGGATGTCGAGCCCGTCGCGCTGCGGCATGGCGATGTCCAGCAGCACCACGTCGGGGCCGGCGTTCGCCGCGCGACCGGCGCGCACCTGCGCGATGGCGTCGGGGCCGGTGGCGGCCTCGCCCATGACGACGATGTCGGGCGCGTCGGCCAGCACCTGGCGGATGCCCTGGCGCACGATCAGGTGGTCGTCGCAGACGAGCACGCGCAGGCTCACGACGGCGCTCCCGGCGCGTCGGGTGCCGTCAGCGGCAGCATCAGCCGCACCGTGGTGCCGCGGCCCGGCGCCGTCTCGATGCCCACGCGGCCGCCGAAGTGCGCCGCGCGTTCGCGCAGGCCCATCACGCCCCAGGCCTGCGGGTCGGCCAGCGCCTCGGGCGTGGTGCCCACGCCGTCGTCGCGCACCTGCAGGTACAGCACCGGCAGCGGCGGTGCGTCGACGTCGATGCGGATGGCCACCTTGCGGGCCTTCGCGTGCCGCGCCACGTTGGACAGCACCTCCTGCAGGATGCGGAACACCGCGATCGCCAGCCCGCCCTCGGGCGGCGGCACGTCGGCGGCGACGAACATCTTGAAGTCGACCTCGCACTCGTCGCTGCAGGCGTGCGCGAACTCCTGCGCCTGCCACTCCAGCGCCGCCCACAGGCCCTGGTGGTCGAGGATGCTCGGCCGCAGGTCGGTGATGATGCGGCCGACCGCGTCGACCGCCGTGTCCACCAGGCCGCCCATGCGCTGGCACTTGGCCACCATCGCGGCGCGCTGCGCGTCGTTGCCCACGCGCTTCTCGAGCCAGTTCAGGTCCATCTTCAGCGCCACCAGCAGCGAGCCCAGCTCGTCGTGGATCTCGCGCGCGATGCGCGTGCGCTCGGTCTCGCGCATGGTCTCCAGGTGGTTGGCCAGCTCGCGCAGCTGCGCCGTGCGCTCGGCCACGCGCTGCTCCATCTCGTCGCGGCTCTTGCGCAGCAGTTCCTCGGCGCGCTTGCGCTCGCTGATGTCGACGAAGGTGACCACCGCCCCGCGCACGGCGCCGTGTTCCATGACCGGGTGGCTGGAGTACTCGGCCGGGAAGCTGCTGCCGTCGGCGCGCCAGATCACCTCGTCGTCGACGCGGCAGGGCAGGCCGCGGCGGAAGGCGTTGAAGATGGGGCAGTCGCACTCGGGGTAGTGGCGGCCGTCGGCGTGCGAGTGGTGGATCAGCTCGTGCATGTTGCGGCCGAGCACTTCTTCGGTGCGGAATCCCAGCGTGCGCGCCGCCGCCCGGTTCAGAAAGGTGCAGCGGCCGTCCATGTCGATGCCGAAGATGCCCTCGCCGGTGCTGTCGAGCAGCAGCGTCAGGTGGTCGGGTGGCAGGGCGGCGGCGGGCACCGGCAGCCCCGTGCAAGCTGCGGGCCAGCGCGGGCTCGCGCGGACGCCGGCGCTCAGCGCGTGGCGGATTCGGCCGCTGCGGCGATATCGGGCAGCGACACGGGCCGCTCGGGCGTGTCGGCCAGCGCGTCCTGCGCCAGGCCGAAGCCGGGGTCGAAGCCCAGCGCGGCGGTGAAGGCCTCGCGCGCCTCGGCGAAGCGGTCCTCGGACAGCAGCTGCAGGCCCCGGGCGAAGCGCGCGTAGGCCTCCCAGCTGCGCGTGTGCACCAGGTCCACCGCGGCGGGGCGGTCGCGCAGGTCCAGCAGGTCGAGGATGCCGTGCACGATGCGCTTCTGCAGCACGAAGAACTCCGACTGCAGGCCCTCCACCTCGGCCTGGCCCAGCAGGCGCCCGCGGGCCACGTCGCCCACGGCGCTGCCGACGCGGTAGCGGCCCGAGCCCGGCCCGGCCGGCCCCGGCACGTTCAGCACCGAGCCGCCGACCACGGTGCCGGCGCTCAGCATCCGCCCGGCGCGCGCCGCGCGGGCCGGATCGACGAGCCCGGTGCCGCCCAGCCGCAGCTCCTGCGCCAGCAGCTCGGTCTTCTCGCGCTCCAGCACCGTGAGGCCCGGCACCCGCGAAAGGTCCACCGCGATCATCGCGACGACGGCGCGGTGGAAGCCGGCCGTGGGCGGCGGCGGCGCGGCGCCGGTCGGCGGCTCGTTGACGAAGGGCAGCACGGCCACGTGCAGGCGGTCGCTGCGCACGCGGCCCGGCGCCGCCTCGGCCGCCGTGGCGCGCTGCACGAAGCGGCGTGCGGCCTCGCGGCGCAGCAGCGTGAGGTGGCCCCGCAACTGGCGCGCGCGCGGCAGCGCGGCCGGCGCCTGCGCGACGTAGCGCTGCCAGGTGGCGACCGCGGCGTCGATGTCGCCGGC
>CAIKLM010000015.1 GCA_903828235.1 uncultured beta proteobacterium
CCCGTCGGCCTTGGCAGGGGCCGCGGCGCGGGGTGGGCCGGCCGGGGCTGGCGCCGCCGGGCCGGGCTGGGGGGCCGGCGCCGAGCCGCCGAACCAGCGTCGCCACCAGGGGGTGCCGCTCATGGCAGGTCTCCCTCGTCGTCGCCGTCGACCGCCGCCAGCCCGGGCTGGACCTCGTCGTCGGTCGGCGGCTCGGCGTTGGCGCGCGCCAGCTCCATCCACAGCGCCAGGCCCGGCGTCATGGGTCGGCGCGGGGCGGGGCGCAGCACTTCCAGCGGGCCGGCTTCGTCGCCGTGGGCCACCATGAGCCCGTAGTCGGCCGGCACTTCGTGCGCCTGGCACAGCCCCTCGCGCACGACGTACCAGCACTCGCCGGCCACCGCACGGTAGGCACGGCCCTTGTCGGGGCGCTTCAGGTCGGCCAGCAGGTCGGCGCGGCTGACCTTGATCTCGTGGACCACGGGTTCGAGGCGGGCCTCCACCGTGGTGCGGCGGATGGAAAAGACGTCCGGCCTGGCCACGGCCCAGCGCGTGCGGCCGTCGGGCTCGTCCAGCGGCGCGCGCAGCGCCAGCCGCCGCCAGACGATCCGCCCGGCCCGCTGCATCTGCCGCGCCACCTGCGCCACCAGCGCCTCGTGCGGGCCCAGCGCCGCCTGCGCGCGCCGCCGCGAGGCCGCCAGCACCTGCAGCCCGGAGGCGGTCAGGCGCAGCGTCTCGCGGCCCTGGGCGTCCCAGTGGCGGTCCAGCAGCCCGGCGGCCAGCAGGTCGAGTTCCAGCGCGTCGCGGCAGGGCCAGCCGGCGCTGCGCCAGAGCTCGCGCAGGCGCCGCCGGTGCGGTGCCGGCAGCGGGCCCTGGAGGGCGGCCTGCGGGGCCGCCGGAGCCGCGGCGATGCTCATTCGACGACCTGCACGCCCTTCCAGAAGGCCATGCGGCCCTTGATCTGCGCCGCGGCTTCCTTGGGGTCGGGGTAGTGCCAGACGGCGTCCGGGTTGGCGTCGCCGTTGACGAACAGCGTGTGGTAGTGGGCCTGGCCCTTCCAGGAACACATGGTCTTCGTGTTGCTGGGCAGCAGGTACTGACTCTTCACGGCCTCGGCCGGGAAGTAGTGGTTGCCTTCCACGACCACGGTGTCGTCGCTCTCGGCCACGACGGTGCCCTTCCAGATGGCCTTCATGCAGCGTGTTCCTCCTGTGCAGGATCGGCAGCCTAGCACCGCCGGCGAACGGCGTGTTCAAGGCCCTGCAACGCGGCGCCGGCGGCGGCTGGCTACAGTGGCCGGCATGGACACCGCCACCGCCTCCGTCTCCACCCCCCGCGCCGTGGAGCGCCTCGTGCAGGGCCAGGCCACGTCGGACGGCGCCGGCGTTCGGCTCGTGCGGCTGCTCACCCAGGACCTGCAGCGCCGGCTCGACCCCTTCCTGATGCTCGACGCCTTCGGCACCGACAACCCGGGCGACTACATCGGCGGCTTCCCCGACCACCCGCACCGCGGCTTCGAGACCGTGACCTACATGCTGCAGGGCCGCATGCGCCACCGCGACAGCGCCGGCAACGAAGGGCTGCTGGTGCCCGGCAGCGTGCAGTGGATGACGGCCGGCCGCGGCGTCATCCACAGCGAGATGCCCGAGCAGGAGGACGGCGCGATGGAGGGCTTCCAGCTGTGGCTGAACCTGCCCGGCCGCCGCAAGATGACGGCGCCCTGGTACCGCGACGTCGCCCCGGACGAGATCCCCGAGTGGCACGGCCCCGGCGTCACGGCGCGCGTGATCGCCGGCCACGCGCAGGGCGTGGCCGGCGCCGTGCAGCGCGAGGACACCGAACCGCTGTACCTGGACCTGCACCTGCAGCCCGGCGCCCGCTTCGCGCAGCCGCTGCCGGCGGCGCACAACGCCTTCGCCTACGTGTACCGGGGCAGCCTGGCGGCGGCCGGCACCGAGGTGCGGCGCGGCCGCATGGCGATCTTCGCCAACCCGCGGGCCGACTTCACCGTCGGCGCCGCGGCCGCGCCACAGCCCGACGGCGTGGCGCTGCAGGCCGGGCCCGAGGGCGCGCGCGCCATCCTCGTGGCCGGCCGGCCGCTGCGCGAGCCGATCGCGCAGTACGGGCCCTTCGTCATGAACACGCAGCAGGAGCTGGTGCAGGCGGTGGAGGACTTCCACGCCGGCCGCCTGGCCTGACGCGGCCGGAGCCCGGGGGCCTGCGCGCGACGCTTCGCCGCGCGCAGGGCGATCACCAGAACGGCCCGAGGAACACGTAGACCGCGTGCTCGCCGTGGCGGGTTGCGCCCAGCGCGAGGTACACCGGGCCGACCCGGGTGTCGATGGAGACGAACGCGCTGCCGGCCTTGCGCACATCGCCCAGCCGGGACCGGCTCCCGGGTGGCGACACGCTGCCCGCCTCCAGCGAGAAGCCGGCCCGCACGGCGCCGCCCAGGCCAATGGGCATCTGCCCGATCGGCCGTCCCACCACCAGCCGCCCGAAGACGCTCGCCTGCCCGTCGATCGAGTCGATGGGCGTGCCCGACAGGCGCAGGAAGCCTCCGAGGGACAGCGGCGCATAGTTCTGCTCGCTGCGCGAGACATCGCCGTACACGTGCCCTGCCCAGGGCCCCAGGCGGAACCCGGTCAGGCCTCGGACTTCGAGCTCCGACCCGCGCTCCTCGGCGCGGAGCCTGGGTGTCCTCCACAGCGCCTGCAGCAGCTGGCCCTGCGTCGGAAAGCTCATCGAGTCCAGGGTGTCGATTCGCAGCTGCACGAAGTACTGTTCGTCCGAGAAGGCGATCGACTCGGTCAGCACCTCGTCGCCGAAGAAGGGCTTCACGCGCCCGCGGGCCTGCTCGAGCCCGAGCTGCAGGTCGCCCACGCGGCCCAACGACAGCCCGGCGCCCAGGCGCAGCGTCGCCGCCGTCACGCCCACGCGGTTGAAGCGCTGGCCCTCGAAGAAGACGTCGCGCGACTCGGCGTCGCGCCGCCACGAACCCACGGCAAAGAACGGGCTGCCCGCGCCCAGCGGCTGCCACCACTCCCCCATCACCGTGGTGGTGGAGCCCAGGCGCAGCAGCAGCCGGGCCTGCGCGCCCCAGGCGTTGAGCGCGTTGAAGGTGGCCAGCGCAGTGGCCGCAAAGCGGGTGGCGTCCTCGCGGCTGCCCTGCTCGATCTGCGTCTCCAGGCCCAGGCGCAGCGGGTTGGTGCGCCAGGGCGCCGGCACCGGCACGAGGACGGCCGCCCGGCCATCGGGCAGCAGCGACGACCGCACCTCGACGCGCTCGAACTCGCCGGTGGCGTACAGGCGGTCGGCGGCCTTCCGGGCCTGCGCCTCGTCGACGGGCTGCCCGACGCGGGCCCCGGCGGCGGCGGCCAGCACCTCGGCCGACTGGCGGGCGGTGGGCTGGACCTGCAGCCGGGCAGGCGCATCGGTGCGCTCCATGCCCTGCGCGACCCGGGCGTCCTCGAAGGCGCGCCAGGCGGGCTCGGGCCTGGCGAGCGCGGCCAGCCGGCCGGCGGCGGCCCGGGCCGCCGCCTCGCCGGCCGCGATGGCCTGCGGCGCACCGGTGGCCAGGTCTGCGGCATCCAGCCCGGCGAGCTCGGGCTGGATCAGCACGTCGGCCGGGCCCAGCTCGGCCAGCGAGCGCTGCGCGTTCTGCTCGGTGAGCAGGTTGATCATCTGCTGCGCCACGCCCAGCGCGCTGCCGAGCTCGCGGACGTGGTCCACCGGCGTGCCGACGTTCACCACGATCAGCACCTCGGCGCCCAGCGCGCGCGCCAGGTCCACCGGGACGTTGCGCACCAGCCCGCCGTCGACCAGGAGGCGCCCCTGGTGCGTCAGCGGCGCGAACAGGCCCGGCACGGACAGCGACGCGCGCAACGCCACGGCCAGCGGCGCCTGGTCCAGCTCGACCAGTTCGCCGGTGCGCAGGTCGGTCGCCACCGCCCGGAAGGCGACCCGCAGGCTGCCGGCAGGGCGCTGCGCAAGGCCGGGCGGGATCAGCTGCTCGAGCGCCCGCTCCAGCGCGTGGCTGCCCACCGCCGCGGGCGGCCCGACCAGGCGACCGCGCGTGCCGAGCCCGAACTCCAGCCGCGACGGCTGCTCGTACTCGGATTCGCGCACGCGGAAGTCGCCGTCCCGGCGCGGCGGCCGGTCGGCGAGCACGGCCGCCCAGTCGGTGCCGGCGGCGAAGCGCTCGAGCTCGGCGGCCGTGCGCCCCGCCGCGTAGGCGCCGCCGACCACCGAGCCCATGCTGGTGCCCACCACGACGTCGACCGGCACGCGCAGTTGCTCCAGCACGCGCAGCACGCCGATGTGCGCGAAGCCCCGCGCCCCGCCACCCGACAGCACCAGCCCGACGCGCGGGCGCCGGGCGGCCGACGGCGGATCGGCCGAAGCGGAACGCGCGCCCTCGGCCGCGGGCGCCGCCGGCAACGACCGGTCGGGCTGCGGCCCGGGCGGCGAGGCCGCGAACGCGCCGGCCGCCAGCAGCGCCAGGGCGCAGGCCCAGCCCATGCTGCGAAGCCGCCGCAGGAACTCCGGTCGGCCGGGGAAAGCGGGCGGGGCGTCGGGCATGGTCTGCAGCGGCGAATGCTGTGGAGACGGCGGGATGCTAAGCGGGGTGCCGCGCGGCGGAGGCCGCGGCCGGGCCGGGCTCAGCGGTCGCGCCGCAGGATGCCCACCGCGGCGGCGGCGGCGCCGGCCACGAACACCGTGTGCACGCCGCCGGCGCGCACCACCTGCTCGGTGGCCACGAACAGCGGCGCCGTCGCGCCGCGCGCGGTGACGGCGATGCGCCCGGCCAGCGTGGCCACCACCAGCGCGGCTTCCGACGCGGCGCCGGCCGCGACCTCGCCGCCCACCGGGGCAAAGTCCAGCGTCATCGCCGCCACCAGGCTGGCGTCGGCCAGCGCGTTCACCAGCCGGAGCTTGGCGCGCGCGGTGTCGCGCGGCACGGTGTTGTCGTCGGTGAGCAGCACCACGCGCGGGGCCGCGGGCGTGCCGGCCAGCAGCAGGGTGTGGTCGCGCCCGGGCTGCAGCGTCAGCCCGGGCACGACCAGGGCCACGCCGTTGACGGCCACCGCCGGCACCACGGGGCCCGCGGCCACGCGCACGTAGTCGGCCACCGCGGGCGAGCCCACGCCGCTGCCCAGCGCCACCGCGCCCAGCGACGCGGTGACGCTGGCGCTGTCGGTCAGCAGCGCCGCCAGCCGCACCCGCGCCTGCGCGTTGGCGCGCGGCGTGATCGCGCCGCGCTGCGCCAGCAGCAGCGCGTCGACCAGCACGCCGCCGGCGCTGGAGCTCAGCACCAGCGTGCCGATGGCGCGGCTGGCCAGGTCCACGGCCGGCAGGTCCAGCCGCACGTCGGTCTTGCTGCCGGCGGCGGTGGCGCGCAGCCGCCAGCGGCCGCTGGCCACCGTCTGCCAGTCGCCCACGGCGCCATAGGCCGCGCCGGCCTGCAGCGGCACGGCCGTGGCCAGCTCCTCGGTCTCGGTGGTGAGGTACAGGTCCAGGGCGCCGGCATCGGCGGCGGCGTTCACCACGCGCAGCACGGCGCGGTTGGCTTCGGGCTCGCCGCGGTTGTCGTCGAGCGTCAGCGCGCGCAGCGCGCCGGCTGGGCCGTAGGCCAGCACGGTGAACCAGCGGTCGTTGGCGTAGGCGGGCGAGAAGCGCAGCAGCGCCGTGGGCGAGCCGGTGGCGAACACCGTGGTCTCGGGCTCGTCGGGGTCGACCTCGGCGTAGGCGGCGCGCTCGCCGTAGGCCACGGCGGCGTGCTTGAGCTCGTCGTCGACGCGCAGCTCCAGTTGCGGGTTGCCGGTGCTGGCGTTGACCAGCCGCACGTGGGCGCGCCGGCGGTCGCTGCCGCCGCCGCAACCCGGCAGCGCGGCGACGGCCGGCAGGGCCAGTGCGGCCAGCGCGGCTAGCGCGGCGCGACGGCGCAAGGGGCGGGAGCGGCGGGCGGTGTCGGTCATGGGGGGCTGGCCACGGTGTTGTCGACCACGATGATGCCTTCCCAGACGGTCACCCCGCGCATCAACTCGTGGCTGGAGTCGAACCAGCCGCAGCCGCGCGGGCGGTCGTCGTCGGCCGGCGCCGGCGCCGGGCAGGCTGCGGCCGGGGCGGCGGGAGCGGGGCGGAACAGGCGGGTCAGCAGCGCGAACATGGCGGGCTCCGGGTGGCAGGAGCCGCCATGCTCGGCAGGCGGGGCGCCGCCGGCCATCGCCAGCGCGTGGGCCCGCGGCGGGGGCCGCCGGCCGGGGGCCCCCGGCCGCGGGAGGGGGCCGGGCCGTCCGCCGCCGGCCCGGCCGCCGGGTCAGCCCCCGAAGGGCTTCACCCCGAACAGCACGCCGTGCGCCCAGAAGGCCGTCACGGCCCAGGCCACGACGCCCACCACCACCGCCACCAGCGTCGGCCCCGCCCGCCCGGCCGGGTAGACGGTGCCCGCGGCGCGGTCGCGCCCGCGCGCGGCGCGGAAGCTCAACACCGCCCACAGCAGGAAGCCGCCGAACAGCAGGATGTCGGCGAGCATGCCGTTGGCCAGCAGGTGCGCCAGCGCCCACACCTTCACGCCCAGCACCATCGGGTGGTGCAGCCGCGCCTTGATGGCGTTGCCGGGCACGTAGGTCGCGGCCAGCAGCACGAACGACGCCAGCGTCAGCAGCGCCGCGAGGTGGCGCGTCCAGATGGGCGCGATCCAGACGATCTGCGGGTTCTCGCGCGCGGCGCCATAGCCCACGACGATGAGCACCAGGCCCGCCAGTGATGCGACTGAGTAGGCGCCCTTGTAGCCGAGCTCGCCCAGGCGCGCGTGCAGCGCCGCGCGGGGCCCCTCGCCGAACACCCGCGTCGAGTGGGTGCCGAGGAACAGGATCAGGCCGAGTATGAGCAGCGTCATGGCGTGGGGGCGGCGGCGGCTTCGAGGGCGCGATTGTGGCGCCGCCGGGCGCGCTTTTTGCCTGGGGCCGTCGGGTCAATCGGCGGCGCTGGCCCGCCACCGCTCCGGTCGACCACAATCGCGCCCGTTTTCCCACCACCCCCCACCCCCGAGCCTTCCCGAAAGGACCCCCGCCATGACGCCGCGACCCTCGTTCCTTCGCCGCAGCCTGCTTGCGCTCACCGCCACGGGCCTGGCCGCCTTTGCCGGCGCGGCCGCCGCGCAGGGCGGCTCGAAGGTGCTGAACATCCTGAACTGGGCCGACTACATCGCCCCGGACACGATCGCCAACTTCGAGAAGGAAACCGGCATCAAGGTCAAGTACGACAACTTCGACTCCAACGAGACGCTGTTCGCGCGCCTGGTGGCCGGCAAGACGGGCTACGACATCGTGGTGCCGGGCGCGCACTTCGCGCAGAAGGCCATCGAGGCCGGGCTGCTGCTGCCGCTGGACCGCAGCAAGCTGACGAACTGGAAGAACCTCGACACCGGGCTGCTGGCCAAGCTGGCCGAGGCCGACGCCGGCAACAAGCACCTGGTGAACTGGCTGTGGGGCTTCGTCACCGTGGGGGTCAACACGGCCAAGGTGAAGGCGGCCCTGGGCAACATGCCGATGCCGGCCAACCCGCTGGACCTGGTGTTCAAGCCCGAGTACGCGAGCAAGGTCAAGACCTGCGGCCTGCACGTGCTGGACTCGGCCTCCGAGGTGGTGCCGGTGGCCATGCTGTACGCCGGCAAGGACGGCTTCAGCAACAACGCCGCCGACTACGACGCCGCGCGCGCCGTGCTGGCGGCGGCGCGCCCGCACATCACGCGCATCGCCTCGCCCGGCCCGATCAACGACTACGCCAACGGCAGCATCTGCGTGTCCATCGGCTACTCGGGCGACTTCCTGATCGCCAACCAGCGCGCGGCCGAGGGCAAGACCGGCCAGAAGATCGACGTCATGATCCCGCCGCGCGGCGCGACGCTGTTCTTCGACTCGATGGCCATCCCGAAGGACGCGAAGAACGTCGAGAACGCGCACCGCTTCATCGACTACATCCTGCGCCCGCAGGTGCACGCCTCGCTGACCAACCAGGTCTTCTACGGCAACCCGAACGCGGCCTCCAAGCCCTTCGTCAAGCCCGAGATCGCCAGCAACCCGGTGGTGTTCCCGCCGGAGTCCGAGGTGAAGAAGATGACCATGCCCAAGGTGCTGAGCCGCGAGGCCCAGCGCGTGCAGACGCGCGTGTTCACCAACTTCAAGGCCAACCGCCGCTGAGCGGCCACGCGGCCCGGCCGGGGCCGGGCCGCGCGTGGGCCGCCTATCATCCGGCGGCATGAAATCGCTGAAATTCGTGCTCCTGCCACTGATCGTCCTGGCCGTGCTGGCGGCGGGCTGGATCTGGGCCGCGCTTAGCTGGAGCTACTCGGAGGGCGAGCGCGCCGGCTGGGTGCAGAAGCTCAGCAAGAAGGGCTGGCTGTGCAAGACCTGGGAGGGCGAGCTCTCCCTGGTCTCGCTGCCCGGCAGCACGGCGGAGAAGTTCTTCTTCACCGTGCACGACGAGGCCGTGGCCGCCGACATCACGCGCCACATCGGCAAGCGCGTGGCGCTGCACTACGAGGAGAAGGTGGGCCTTCCCAGCAGCTGCTTCGGCGAGACGCGGCACTTCATCACCAAGGTCACGCTCACCGAAGACATCCCGCTGGCGCCCGGCATCAGCCTGCCGAACCCGCCCAGCGCCGTGCCGGCAGCCCCGGCCCCGGCCGCCAGCCGCTGAACGACATCCGGGGAGCGGCGCCAGCCGCTCCGGGGGGTGGTCAGGCCTTGTGCCAGACGACCGTCTTGCGCATCCCCACCCAGCTGTCGTAGTTCCTCGCGAACAGGTCTTCGATGCGGTTGCGCTTGACCTTGAAGGTCGGCGTGATCAGGTCGTTGTCCACCGTCCAGGCCTCGGCCGTGACCACCAGGCAGTCGAGCTGCTCGTGCGGGTCGAGCTGCTCGTTGATCGCCTTGATGTGGGCCGCCAGCGAGGCCTCGAGCTCCGAGCGGCCCTCGGCGCTGCCGGCCTTGCGGATGGCGTCGACGTTGAGCATGGCCAGCGCCAGCGGCTGGCCCAGGTTGGCGCCGGTCACGCAGCAGGCCTCGATGGCGTTGTGCATGACGAGCCTGTCCTCGATGGGCGCGGGCGCGACGTACTTGCCCTTGCTCGTCTTGAACAGGTCCTTCACGCGGCCGGTGATCTTGAGGTTGCCCTCGCCGTCGAGCGCGCCCTTGTCGCCGGTGCGCAGCCAGCCGTCCTCGGTGAAGGTCTCCTTCGTCAGCTCGGGCTGCTTGTAGTAGCCGAGCATCAGGCAGGGCGCCTTCATCTGGATCTCGCCGGTCACGGGGTCGATGCGGCTCTGCACGCCGTCGTAGGGCAGGCCCACCGTGCCCGGGCGCTGCTTGCCCGGCAGCGTGGCGTGGCTGACGCCGCAGTTCTCGGTCATGCCGTAGACCTCGACCAGATCGAGGCCCAGCTTGTTGTACCAGCGCAGCAGCTCGGGCGGCATCGGCGCGGCGCCGCCGGCGGCGAACACGCACTCCTGCAGGCCCAAGGCGGTGAGGATCTTCTTGCGCACGATGCCACCCAGGATGGGGATCGACAGCAGCAGGTCCAGCTTCTTCGGCGGCATCTTGGCGCTGATGCCCTGCTGGAACTTCACCCACAGGCGCGGCACGCTGAAGAACACCGTGGGGCGGGCGCGCTGCAGGTCGGCGGTGAAGGTCTCCAGGCTCTCGGCGAAGTACACGTGCATGCCGGTGGCCAGCACGCCGTGCTCCACCAGCGTGCGCTCGGCCACGTGGCTCAGCGGCAGGTAGCTCAGCATGCGGGCGCTGCTGTTGATGGCCGGCACGCGCTTCAGGCCGCTCTGCACGCCCCAGGCAAAGGTGCCGAAGCTGTGCATCACGCCCTTGGGCGCGCCGGTGGTGCCGCTGGTGTACATGATGGTGGCCAGCTCGTCGACCGGGCGCACCGGGTTGCCCTTCAGCGGCTCGGTCTTGGCGACGATGTCGTCCCAGCCCGGGTAGCTCTTCTTCGCGTCGTCGGGCGACAGCGGGTGGTGGATGCACGGCAGGCCGGCCGGGATGCCGGGCTTCATGCCCTCCCAGCCGTCGAGCTTGCCGACGAAGCACAGCTTGCTCTCGCTGTGCTCGAGGATCTGGCGGATGGTGCCGGCGGCCAGCGTGGGGTACAGCGGCACCGAGACGAAGCCGCCCAGCCAGATGGCGAAGTCGCTCATCAGCCAGTGCGCGGTGTTCTTGCTGAGCAGCGCCACGCGGTCGCCGGGCTGCAGGCCCAGGCTCTGCAGGTGGGCAGCCATGCGGCGGGACTGGTCCATGACCTGGCGCCAGGTGAACTCCTCCACGCGGCCGCCGCCCATGGGCTGCGTGAAGACGACCTTGTCGGGCGTCGTGGCTTCCCAGTGGTACAGGCGCTGCAGCGCCAGCGCGTCGGACGAAACGGTTACAGCCATGGGGTTCGCGGGCACGGTCGGCCCGCTCCGGGTTGGTGCAGGGGCAGGCAGGGTACCGAATCGGGCGGCCCGGCCGCCAGCGGGCTTTCCTCAGGCGCGCGGACCGCTCCCGGGTGAGCCGGCTCAGTCGCCGCCCGCCGAGACGGTCTCCGACCGCTGCGCCAGCTCGTGCCGCAGCGCGCCCAGCACACGCTCGGCGTCCAGGCCAGCCTGCGCGGCCAAGGCAGTGGCGGCCGCCTCGGCGTCGACGGGGTCGGTCTCCACGAGGTGGGCCAGCACCGACAGCGCGCAGATCTCGCGCCGCGCCGGCGGCGGCGGCAGCTCGCGCGTGGCCTGCGCCTGCACGTGGTGACGCACGCTGTGCGCCGCCGGGGTGGCCAGACCCCAGCTTTCGCACAGGGCGGCGCCCAGCGCGTCGTGGCTGACGCCGAAGCCGACGCGCTCCATCTCGACCAGCGCCATGTCGTCGGCCGCGGCGGCGGCGCGCAGCATGGTGCGGTAGTGCTCGGGCGCATGGCGGTACAGCACGGCCTTGCCGCACTCCTCGAACAGGCCGGCGGCGTGCGCGTCCCAGGCGTCCTGCGACAGGCGCTGCGCCAGCCGCGCCATGACGCGGCTGCGCCAGGCGGCGCGCTTCCAGATCGGGTCCAGCTCCGGGGCGGGCGGGAACGCCGCGCGCAGGCCCATCTCGAAGGTGATCCCCGCCACTTCGCGCATGCCCAGGTAGGTGATGGCCTGGTGCACGTTCTGCACGCGGCCCTTCAGGCCGTACAGCGACGAGTTCACGGCCTTCATCACGGCCGCGGCCAGCGCCATGTCGGATTCGATCAGCGCCGCCGCCGCCTGCAGGTTGATGTCGTCCTCGGCCAGCAGCAGCGACAGCTTGACCAGGGCCTGCGGCTGCGCCGGGATGTCGATGTCGAGCTTGCGCAGTTCGGGGTTCACGGACATGGCGGTGGCGTGGCGGGCAAGGGCTGGGTGTGCGCGATGCTAGGTGGGCGGGCTGCGGGCCATCGCCGGAAACGGCGGCGGATGCCGGCGCACTTCGCGCCGCAGCGGCGCCGGGCGCCGTCAGCCGGCCGCGCGCAGTGCGGCCAGCCGCCGGTACAGCAGCCCGCGCGACACGCCCAGCGTGCGCGCCGCCCGCGAGACGTTGCCCCCGCAGCGCCGCAGCGTCTCCAGCACCAGCCGGTGGTCGTGCTCGGCCAGCGTCGGCTCGGGCTCCTGGGGCGGCGGCGGGGCCGTGGCGGCCGGCGGCGGCGAGGACCCTGCGCCGCGCTGCAGCTGCAACGACGACTGCAGCCACACCACCAGCCCGTTGGCCAGGCGCACCGGCTGCGCCGCCCGCTGCGCGCCGCAGGACAGCAGGGCCGCCGTGTCCAGGCCGAACAGCGCGCTGGCGGCCAGCGTGCCAGGGGCCGCACCGGCCGCCGGCAGCCCCAGCAGCCGCCGGCCGACCTCGTTGATCCAGCGCAGCGTGCCGCGCCCGTCGACGCCCGCCAGGCCCTGCAGCGGCGTGCCCAGCAACAGCGGGTCGGCCTGGAAGCGCAGCACCAGGCAGTCGCCGTCGGGCGCCTCGAGCAGGGCGTTCTCGATGGCGCCCGCGTACAGGCCAACCAGCGCGGCGGCGTCGAAGCCGAACTCCTGACCCTCCACGGTGAGGTCCAGCACGCCGGCCAGGCGGCCGTGGCGGTCGCGGATCGGGGCCGCGGCACAGCTGAGGCCGCCGCAGATGTCGAAGAAGTGCTCGCCGCGCGAGACGCTGCAGGCCTGGCCGCCGTGCAGCACGATGCCGGGCGCGGTGGTGCCCACGGCGTGCTCGGACAGGTCGACGCCGACGCGCGCGGCCAGCGTCAGCACCGGCTGCGCGCCGCCGCCGCCGTGGCGCGGCGTGGCGCGCACCACCACGCCCTCGGCGTCGCAGAGCAGCGCGCGCGCGGTCGTGGCGGCCAGCACCTGCTCCAGCCTGGGCATCACCGTCTCGGCCGCCGCCAGCACGGGCCGGCCGCGCTGCAGGGCGGAGTGGCGGCGCGAGGGGGTCACCGGCTCGAAGGCCAGCCGCTCGGGGGTGGCACGGCGGGCTGCCAGGCAGCGCTGCCACGACTGGATCACCGACTCGGACACCAGCCCGGTGGGCCGCTGCCCGTCGGCGAAGAAGCGCTCGCGAGCCAGCGCCGCGCGCGCCGGAGCGCCGGCGAAGAAGGGCTGCGCCGGCAGGGCCTGGGCCCGTGGCGCACGACGCGGGGCGTTCATCCGGGGCCAGTCTGTGCCATGACGGAACACTCCGGGCATCGGGAAAGCCCTTTGCAGGCCGCGCGTCGGGGCCGCGCCGGCAAAAAAAAGCGCCGCTCGGGCTGTGCCCGGCGGCGCGTCGTGCAGTCGTGTCGTCTCCTCTACCTCTTGCCAGCCGGGCCCGGGGGCTGGGCTGGAAGCGCCTTCATGATGGCTGCCGTGCCCCTTGCGCCACATCAGGGCTTACCCGCCACACCGTGGGTCGCGGCGCCCCAGGCTGGTGCAGGGCCTTACCGGGCGACGTGGCTGCCGAGCACGGGGAACAGCTTGGTCAGCCCGTCAGCCAGCAGCTCCACCGCCATCGCGGCCAGGATGAGGCCCATCAGCCGCGTCATCACGTTGATGCCGGTGCGCCCGAGCACGCGGGCGATCCGGTCGGACGCGCTGAAGACCGCCCAGGTGATCAGCGCGATGGCCGCGCCATAGGCGACGAGCACGCCCAGCTGCCACAGGAACCGCGTCTTCTCGGCGTAGATGACGACGGTGGAGATCGTCGCCGGGCCGGTGAGCAACGGGATCGCCAGCGGCACCACGGCGATGCTGGCGCCGGCGTCGAGCTTTTCCTGGCCGTCGCGCTCGTCGGTGGGCTTGCTCTCGGCCGGCTGGGCGTTGAGCATGGCCAGCGAACTGATCAGCAGCAGGCAGCCCCCGCCCACCTGGAACGAAGCCAGGCTGATGCCGAAGAACTCGATCACCTTCAGCCCCGCCAGCGCACTGACGGCGATGACCACGAACACCGTGAACGAGGCGATGCGGATCGTGCGCACGCGCTGGGCGCGGTCGAAGCTCTGCGTGAAGTGGATGAAGAAGGGCACCACGCCGATCGGGTTGACGATGGCGAGCAGGGCGATCAGCGGCTTCAGCAGGTCCATGGCGCGATCATGGCGCCGGGCTCGGCAGGCCCGCGGGGGGTGGATGGGGTAAATCCGGGGCGTGGCGAAACAACAAATTCCCACCCGGGGCTTTACAGGCGGCGGTTTTCGATATCCATAATCGCCGTGTCTGTGTCTGGCAGCCGCGCCTTCCCGTCGGCGAAACCTTTTCAGGGTGCGCAAACGGGTGTTCCAGGGTTGAGCTCCGCATGGTTTTTCTGATCTTTTTTTAGGGCTCCCCGTGGGAAACAAACTTTACGTCGGCAACCTGGCCTATTCGGTCCGCGATGACTCGTTAATGCAGGCCTTCTCTTCGTTCGGCACCGTGACGTCGGCGAAGGTGATGATGGACCGCGAGACCGGCCGCTCCAAGGGCTTCGGTTTCGTCGAGATGGGCAGCGATGCCGAGGCGCAGGCCGCCATCAACGGCATGAACGGCCAGTCGCTCGAAGGCCGCGCCGTGGTCGTCAACGAGGCCCGCCCGCGCGAAGAGCGCCCGGGTGGCTTCGGTGGCGGTGGCGGCAGTCGCGGCGGCTACGGCGGCGGCGGCGGTGGTGGCGGCTACGGCGGTGGCGGTGGCGGCGGCGGCTACGGTGGTGGTGGCGGCGGCGGTGGTCGCAGCCCCTACGGCGGTGGCGGCGGCGGTGGTGGCCGCAGCCCCTACGGCGGCGGCAACCGCGGCAGCGGTGGCGGTGGCGGCGGCTACGGTGGTGGCGGCGGCGGCAACCGCGGCGGCTACTGATCGAAGCCGGCGGCCCTCCGGGCCGTGCTGAACGGGGCGCCTGCGGGCGCCCTTTTCATTGGCGGGTGCCCGCGCTCCGGGTGCTGCCCCGCCCCGGGGGCGCTCAGTAGCGCTCGGGCCGCAGCACCTGCACGGGGGTGAACCACAGCGCCACGCTGTAGTGCGGCGCGTAGGTGGCGAGCACGTGCGCGGCGATGGCGTCGGCCACGGCCTCGTCGCAGATGATCTTCATCTCGATGGTGCGGTCGGCCTCCCAGGCGCCCTCGCGCACGCCCTCGAGGTTGGCGCCGTGCACCTCGGTCACCGTCCAGCCCTGGGCGCCGCGTTCGCGCAGGTCGCGCACCAGCGGCTTCTCCAGCACGCCCTCGGCGTTGATGACGAGCATCGTCTTGCCGTGCTTCTTCATGCCCCGATCCTTTCCAGCCAGCGTGCGAGTTCGATGTACAGCGGGATGCCGACGACGATGTTGAACGGAAAGGTGATGCCCAGCGCCGCCGTGATCGACAGGGCCGCGTTGGCCTGCGGCACCGCGATGCGCATGGCCGTGGGCGCGGCAATGTAGCTGGCGCTGGCCGCCAGCGTGGCCAGCAGCGCCACGCCGCCGGTGCTCAGCCCCAGCGCCCAGCCGGTGGCCGCGCCGGCCAGCGCCAGCAGCGGCGGCGCGCCCAGCCCGATCACCAGCACCGCCGGCCCGAAGCGCCGCACCTCGGCCAGCCGCCCGCCGGCCACCAGGCCGAGCTCGAGCAGGAAGAGCGCCAGCACGCCCTTGAAGGGGTCGATGAACACGGCCTTGATGGGCGCGGTGCCGGCCTCGCCGGCCACGGCGCCGATGAGCAGCCCGCCCAGCAGCAGCAGCACGCTCTTGCCGAAGAGCACGTCGTGCGCCAGGCCGCCCCAGTCGGTGCGCCGGCCGCGCTCGGCGTCGCGCAGCGACCAGCGCGCCAGCAGGATGCCCGCCACCAGGCCCGGCGCCTCCATCACCGCCACCCACAGCGCGGCGTGGCTCTCGTAGGCGATGCCCTGCCGCGTCAGCGCCGCCGTGGCCACCGCGAAGGTGACCACGCTCACCGAGCCGTAGTGCGCCACCAGCGCCGCGGCGTCGACGCCGCTCAGGCGCAGCGCGCGCGCCAGCGGGAACAGCGCGAAGGGAATGACGAAGCCCAGCGCCATGCACGCCAGCACCTGCGGCGCCAGCGCCGCCAGCGGCTGCTTGCTCAGCTCGATGCCGCCCTTCAGGCCGATGGCCAGCAGCAGGTAGATGGACAGCGTCTCGTACAGCGCCTCGGGCAGCCGCAGATCGCTCTTGACCAGGCGCGCGAACACGCCCAGCAGGAAGAAGAAGACGACGACGTCGATCATCGGTTTCGGTCTCCGGGCGGCCCGTTCAGCCGCGGCGGGGTTTGCGGCCGCGGCCGGCCAGCAGCCGGTCGTACCAGGCGTTGGGCAGCAGGCGCAGGGCCTTGGCCACCACGCCCATCGGCCAGGGGATGACGCGGTAGCTGCGGCCGGCGGCGATGGCGTCGAACGCGCGCTCGGCGAAGGCCTCGGGCGCCATCAGGAAGGGCATCGAGTAGCGGTTGCCCGCCGTCAGCGGCGTGGCCACGTAGCCCGGCACCAGGGTGACCACGCGCACGCCGCTGCCGCGGCACTCCACGCGCAGGCTCTCGCAATAGGCCACGACGCCGGCCTTGCTGGCGCAGTAGGCACCGTGGCCGGGCAGGCCGCGGATGGCCGCCACGCTGGCCACGCCCACCAGCGTGCCCGAGCCGCGCGCGCGCATGGCCGCCAGGAAGGGGTGGAAGGTGGCCGCCAGGCCCACGTTGTTGACGGCCAGCAGCTCGCGCATCACGTCGAGGTCGGCCCGCTCGGCCGTGTCCATGCCGATGCTGATGCCGGCCGAGGCCACCACCACGTCGGGCAGCCCTTGGTTTGCAATGCAGCGCCGGCCGGCGTCGACGATGGCGTCGGTGTCGGCCACGTCGGCCGGGTAGATGCCCACCCGGTCGGGCCCCAGGCCCTGCGCCGCGGCCCAGGCCTGCAGGGCGTCGGCGCGGCGCGCCACCAGGGCCAGCCGCCAGCCGGCCCTGGCGTAGCGCGCGGCCAGCGCCTGGCCGATGCCGCTGGATGCGCCGGTGATGAACGCCAGCGGCGCGCTCACCGGGCCGCCCGCGGCGTGAGCGTCACCTGCAGCGGCCCCTTCAGGTCGAGCCGCTGCGTGGCGTGGCGGTAGACGAGGCCGTCGGCGCGCAGCTCGTCGCCGCCCACGCGCACGCGCACGGGCCGGTCGGTCTCCACGCGCTCGTCGATCAGGAACAGGTGCAGGAAGTCGCTGCTCATGCGCAGCGGCCGGCCGCCAGCGTCCTCGCCCACCACCTCGGCGCCGCCGAGCAGCTGCAGCTCGCTGCCGTCGCCGGTGCCGATGGCGCGCGCGGCGCTGGCGCGCGTGAGGCGCCCCTGGGGCGACCAGGCCTGGATCTGCGCGCCGTCGATCTCGATGCGGTCGGTGGCCGGGTAGTGGCGCAGCTGCGCGCCCTGGATGCGCAGCAGCAGCCGCCCGTCGGGCGCGAAGCGCTCCAGCGCGAAGCCGCTCATCGTGTAGTCGGGGTCGGCCGACACCGCGCGCGGCGCCGCCTCGGCCGGCGGGCGGGGCGAGTGCTTCACCAGCCACCAGGTGGCCAGCGCCAGCGCGGCCATCAGCAGGATGGGCAGGTAGGTGGCCAGCGCCTCGCGCAGGCGCAGCGGCCAGGGCATGGCGCGGCGCGGCGGCGCAGGCTCGCCGGGCCCGGCCGGCGCCGGGCCCAGGCGCAGCGAGACCTCGGGCAGGTCGGGCAGCGGCAGCTCGACGGGCTTCATCGGCGGGCCGGTGCGCGCCGCGTCAGCGGCTGTCCAGCGTGCGGCGGTCCTGCGCCAGCAACGCGGCGTAGCGGCCGGCGGCCATCAGCAGCAGGTCGCAGAACTCGCGCGCCGCGCCGTGACCACCGCGCGCGGTGGTCACGTGGTGGGCCACGGCCAGCACCTCGGCGTGGGCGTTGGGCGGGGCGCACGCGAAGGCGGCGCGCTCCAGCAGCGGCAGGTCGGGCCAGTCGTCGCCGATGGCCGCCAGCTCGCCCCAGGCCAGGCCAAGGCGCTGCCGCAGCGCCTCGGCGGCGGCGAGCTTGTCGGCCACGCCGAACAGGGCCTCGGTGACGCCCAGGTCGGCCAGGCGTCGGCGCACGGCCGGCGAGTCGCGCCCGGTGATGACCACGGGAAGGATGCCGCCGTGGCGCAGCATCTTCAGGCCGTGGCCGTCGAGCGCGTGGAAGGCCTTGAAGACCTCGCCCTGCTCGCCGATGTACAGCTGCCCGTCGGTGAGCACGCCGTCGACGTCGAAGATCGCGGCGCGCACGCCCAGGCCCGTGCCCTGGGCGCGCAGCAGGGTCTCGGGGGACGGTGTCATATCACCTTCGCCCGCATCAGGTCGTTGGAGTTCAGCGCGCCGACCAGCACGCCGCCCTCGTCCACCACCAGCACGCTGGTGACGCGGTGCTGCTCCATCACGCCGGCGGCGTCCACGGCCAGCGCGTCGGCCCGCACCAGGCGCGGGCCGCGGTGCATGACCTGCGCGGCCTGCAGCGTGCGCAGGTCGTCGCGGCCGGCCTCGATGAGGCGGCGCAGGTCGCCGTCGGTGAAGATGCCCACGGGCTGGCCGGCGGCGTCGACGACGGCGGCGAAGCCCAGGCCCTTGCCCGTCATCTCGCGCAGCAGCTCGGGCATGGCGGTGCCGGGGGCCACGCGGGGCACGGCCTCGCCGTGGCGCATCAGGTCCCGCACGTGCAGCAGCAGCTTGCGGCCCAGGGCGCCGCCGGGGTGCGAGCGCGCGAAGTCGGCCTCGCGGAAGCCGCGCGCGTCGAGCAGGGCCACGGCCAGCGCGTCGCCCAGCGCCATCTGCGCGGTGGTGCTGGCGGTGGGCGCCAGGTTCAGCGGGCAGGCCTCCTCGGCCACGGCGCTGGACAGCACGATGTCGGCGTGGCGCGCCAGCGTCGACTCGGGCCGCCCCGTCATCGCCACCAGCGTGACGCCCAGGCGCCGCAGCGCCGGCAGGATGGCCGCGAGCTCGTCGACCTCGCCGCTGTTGCTGATGGCCAGCACCACGTCGCCCGGGCGCACCATGCCCAGGTCACCGTGGCTGGCCTCGGCCGGGTGCACGAAGTACGCCGGCGTGCCCGTGCTGGCCAGCGTGGCGGCGATCTTGCGGCCGACGTGGCCGCTCTTGCCCATGCCCATCACGATGACGCGACCCGTGCAGTCGCGCATGGCCGCCACGGCGGCGACGAAGGCCTCGCCGGCCGGCCCCTGCATCGCCGCCGCCAGCCCCTGCAGCGCGCGCGACTCGATCTCGAAGGTGCGCGCGGCCAGGCCCAGCGCTCGCGGCGCGTCGATGGCCTGGGACGGGGTGGGGTCGGGCATTAGGATGGGAGCGGCGTGCGGCCCCGGGGCGATCTCCGGGCCGCGCGATTCTAGGCACCGCCCCTCCTCTGCCAGTCCCTCCGCCTTGGCCACCACCCTCGAACTGGTCCTGCTGTACCTCGTGGCCGCCGTGCTGGGCGTGACGGCCTGCCGCTGGTTGCGCCTGCCGCCGATGCTGGGCTACCTGGTGGTGGGCATCCTGATCGGCCCCAACGCGCTGGCCTTCGCGCAGGACAGCGCCGGCGTGAAGTACCTGGCCGAGTTCGGCGTGGTGTTCCTGATGTTCGTGATCGGGCTGGAGTTCAACCTGCCCAAGCTCAAGAGCATGCGCACGCTGGTGTTCGGCCTCGGCCTGAGCCAGGTGCTGCTGACGATGCTGGTCACGATCGCCGGGCACTTCGCGCTGGTGTGGGGCTACGCCACCTTCCTGCAGGGCACCTGGCAGATGGACTGGCGCGGCGCCATCGTGCTGGGCGGCGCGCTGGCGATGAGCTCCACCGCCATCGTCGTGAAGCTGATGGTGGAGCGACTCGAGCTCGAGAGCGAGCACGGCCGCCGCGTGCTGGGCGTGCTGCTGTTCCAGGACCTGGCGGTGGTGCCGCTGCTGGTGCTGATCCCGGCGCTGGGTTCGCCGCCCGACGAGATGTTCACCGCGCTGGCACTGGCGCTGCTGAAGGCAGCGGTGCTGCTGACGCTGCTGCTGGTGGGCGGCCAGCGCGTCATGCGCTGGTGGCTCACGCTGGTGGCGCGGCGCAAGAGCGAGGAGCTGTTCGTGCTGAACCTGCTGCTCGTGACGCTGGGCCTGGCCTACCTGACGGAACACGCCGGCCTGAGCCTGGCGCTGGGCGCCTTCGTGGCCGGCATGCTGGTGGCCGAGACCGAGTACAAGCACCAGGTCGAGACCGACATCCGCCCCTTCCACGACGTGCTGCTGGGCCTGTTCTTCATCACCATCGGCATGAAGCTGGACTGGCGGCCGGTGATCGAGCAATGGGGCCTGGTACTGCTGCTGACCACGGTGCCGGTGGTGGGCAAGTTCGTGCTGGTGGCGCTGCTGGCGCGCGCCTTCCGCGCCGCGCCGGGCGTGGCGCTGCGCACCGGGCTGTACCTGGCGCAGGCCGGCGAGTTCGGCTTCGTGCTGCTGACGCTGGGCGCCGACCGCGGCATCGTCGCGCCCGAGTGGGTGAGCCCGGTGCTGGCCAGCATGGTGCTGAGCATGCTGGCCACGCCCTTCCTCATCACCTACAGCAACGCCATCGTCAACCGGCTGTCGGCCAGCGACTGGCTGATGCAGTCGGTGGCGCTGACCAGCATCGCCAAGCGCAGCATCGCCAGCGAGCGCCACGTCATCATCTGCGGCTACGGGCGCAGCGGGCAGGCGCTGTCGCGGCTGCTGGCGCAGGAGCGCATCCCGTACATGGCGCTGGACCTCGACCCCGACCGCGTGCGCCAGGCCGCGGCCGCCGGCCAGAGCGTGGTCTTCGGCGACGCCGCGCGCCTGCAGAGCCTGATGGCCGCCGGCCTGGCCCGCGCCGCCGCCGTGGTGGTGAGCTACCACGACACGCCCTCGGCGCTGAAGATCCTGAACCTGGTGCACTCGCACGCGCCCACGGTGCCGGTGGTGGTGCGCACGGTGGACGACAGCGACATCGACCGCCTCAAGGCCGCCGGCGCCACCGAGGTGGTGCCCGAGGCCATCGAGGGCAGCCTGATGCTGGCCGGCCACGCGCTGGCGCTGGTGGGCGTGCCGATGGCGCGCGTGATCCGCATCACCCGCGATGCGCGCGACGCGCGCTACAGCCTGCTGCGCGGCTACTTCCACGGCGCCGACGACGACACCGTGGCCGAGCTCGAGCAGGCGCGCCTGGCCAGCGTGACGCTGCCCGAGGCCAGCGGCTGGGCCGGCCGCCGGCTCGACGAGCTGGCGCTGCACGCGGTGGGCGTGGCGGTGGTGTCGGTGCGCCGCGCCAACGGGCGGGTGGAGCGGCCCGCCGACGCCGACGTGCTGGCCGGCGGCGACACCCTGGTGCTGAGCGGCCTGCCCGAGCCGCTGGCGCTGGCCGAGGCCAAGCTGCTGGGGCGGGCGGGCTGAGGGCAAGACCCGCGTGGCGCCGGGCGAGCCCCAGGCATACTGATCGCCCCATGGCCCGCCTGACACCCGCCGAGATCGCCCACTACGAGCGCGAGGGCTACGTGGTCCCCGGCTGGCGCCTGCCCGCGGCGCGCGTCGAGGGCATGCGCGCCGCGCTCGAGGAGTTGCTGCGCCGCAACCCGGGCGTGCGCCCCGAGAAGCTGGTGTCGGCGCACCTCGACACCGGCGACGGCGCCGACAACGGCGAGGGCGTGCGCGGCGTGCGCGACTTCCTCGAGCTGGCGATGGACCGCGACATCGTCGACCTCGTCGCCGACGTGATCGGCGAGCACGTCATCCTCTGGGGCTGCCACGTGTTCTGCAAGCCGGCCGCCGAGGGCTACGAGACGCCCTGGCACCAGGACGGCCACTACTGGCCGATCCGGCCGCTGGCCACCTGCACCGCGTGGGTGGCGCTGGAGCCGTCGACGCGCGAGAACGGCTGCCTGCGCGTGATCCCGCGCTCGCACGCGGCGCGCGTGCTGCACCCGCACCTGCACGAGGAGCGCACCGACCTGACGCTGAACCAGCGCCTGGCCGCCGGCGCCTTCGACGAGGCCGACGCGGCCGACATCGAGCTCGAGCCGGGCCAGATGTCGCTGCACGACGTGCACATGATCCACGGCGCGGCCGCCAACCGCAGCGCCCGGCGCCGCACCGGCGTCGCGCTGCGCTACATGCCGGCGAGCTCGGTGTTCGAGCGCGCGCTGGACCCGGTGAGCGGGCGCAGCGGCGTGCCGGTGGACTTCGCGCGGCGACCGATCTGGCTGCTGAAGGGGCGCGACCTCAGCGGCCGCAACGACTTCATGGTCGGGCACCGCACGGGGCCCGGCGGCGGCCTTGCCCAGGGCCCTGGCGATGCGGCACGCACCCCGGCCTGAGTGGCGCCCGGCGCGGCGCACGCTGCTCGGCGCCGCCGCGCTGGCCGGCCTGCCGCGCCTGGCCTCGGCCGCCGAGGTGGAGCCGCTGCTGCGCGAGGGCGGCGTCGTGATCGCCTTCCGCCACGCGCTGGCGCCGGGCACCTTCGACCCGCCGGAGTTCCGCCTGGGCGACTGCCGCACGCAGCGCAACCTGTCGGACGGCGGCCGCGCGCAGGCGCGGCGCATCGGCGAGTGGTTCGAGTCGCGCGGGCTGAAGCCGGCGCGCGTGCGCTCCAGCCCCTGGTGCCGCTGCATGGACACGGCGCAGATCGCGTTCGGGCCGGGCGGGGGCCGCGCCGAGGCCTGGGCGGCGCTGGGCTCGCCCCGCGGCGCCAGCGAGGCCACCAACGCCGAGAGCCTGCGCGCGCTGCGCGCCGCGCTGGCCGAGGCGGCGCGCCAGCGCGGCCGCTTCGAGGCCTGGGTGACGCACATGTTCGTGCTGTCCGACCTGGTCGCCACCGGCAGCAGCTCGGGCGAGGGCCTGGTGCTGCGCGCCGGCAACGGCGGCGCGGTGCAGGTGCTGGCACGGCTGGCGCCGCCGCCGGCCTGAGCGGCGCGCGGCGCGGCGCCGCCCTACCATCCGCACCATGGCCGCCGACCCCACCATCGCCCCCGCCGACTACATCCGCGAGCACATCCGCACCGTGCCCGACTGGCCGGCGCCGGGCGTGATGTTCCGCGACATCACGCCGCTGCTGGCCAACCCGCGCGTGTTCCGCGTGCTGATCGACCAGTTCGTGCACCGCTACTTCGACGTGCGCCCCGACGTCATCGCCGGCCTGGACGCGCGCGGCTTCATCATCGGCAGCGTCGTGGCCTACGAGCTGAACGTGGGCTTCGTGCCCATCCGCAAGAAAGGCAAGCTGCCGTTCACCACGGTGGAGGAGACCTACGAGCTCGAGTACGGCAGCGCCACGGTGGAGATCCACACCGATGCCGTCAAGCCCGGCGACCGCGTGGTGCTGATCGACGACCTCATCGCCACCGGGGGCACCATGATGGCCGGCCGCCGGCTGCTGGAACGCCTGGGCGGCACGGTGATCGAAGGTGCTGCGATCGTCGACCTGCCGGAGCTGGGCGGGTCCGCCAAGCTCAGGGCCAGCGGGCTGCCGCTGTTCACGCTGGTGGACTTCGCCGGGCACTGAAGGCCGCCGGTCGCGCCCCCGCCGCAGCCACACCCCCCGAACCGCCATGAACGACCCCGCCACCCCTGTCACCGCTCCCGCCGGCCTGGCGCACCGCATCCACCGCAACCGCCTCGAGCGCCGCGACGTGCTCTGGCTCTTCGGCGCCAGCGTCGGCGCCACGGCGCTGTCGGGCTGCGCGGTCTCGCCCGTCACTGGCCAGCGCATCCTGGTGGGCCTGTCGGAAGAGCAGGAAAAAGCCATCGACGCCCGGCAGGCGCCGCAGCAGTTCTCGCAGGACCTGGGCGCGGTGCTGGACGCGCCCGTCAACGCCTACGTGTCCGAGGTCACCGCCAGCCTGCAGCCGCACGTGCAGCGGCGCGGCATGCCCTACAGCACGCGGGTGCTCAACGCGAACTACGTCAACGCGTACACCTTCCCGGGCGGGGCCATGGGCATCACGCGGGGCATCATGGCCGACATGCAGGACGAGGCCCAGCTGGCCGCGCTGCTGGGCCACGAGATGGGCCACGTGAACGCGCGCCACGCCGCGCAGCGCCAGGGCCAGGCCCTGGTGGCGCAGGTGGCGGTGGTGGGCATGGCGGTGGCCGCGGGCGACTCGGGCTGGGCGCCGCTGGCCGGCATCGGCGGCCAGATCGGCGCCAGCGCGCTGCTGGCGAGCTACTCGCGCGACCACGAGCGCGAGGCCGACGCGCTGGGCCAGCAGTACCTGGTGGCGGCCGGCTACCCGGCGCAGGGCATGGTCGGCCTGCACCAGCTGCTGCTGGGCAGCCACGAAAAGCAGCCGGGCCTGCTGGAGACGCTGTTCTCGTCGCACCCCATGAGCGCCGAGCGCGTGGCCACGGCGCGCCGGCTGGCCGAGACCACCTACGCCGGCACGCGCAACGCGCCGGCCCAGCGCGAGCGCTACATGGACCGCACGGCCTCGCTGCGGCGCCTGAAGCCCACCATCACGGCCTGCCAGAACGGCGAGCTGGCGATGTCGAAGAAGGCCCTGCCCGCCGCGCAGCAGCAGTTCGAGGCCGCGCTGAAGCACACGCCCGAGGACTACGCCGCCAACCTGCGCATGGCGCAGTGCCTGGCGGCGCAGAACCGGCTGGCCGACGCGCGGCGCTACGCCGAGACCGCGCGCCGCGTCTACCCGCAGGAGGCGCAGGCCATGAAGCTGGGCGCCTCGCTCAAGCTGGGCCTGCGCGAGCCCGCCGCGGCCCTGGCCGAGCTGCAGGCCTACGACCGCGTGCTGCCCGGCGACCCCGGCGTGCTGTTCCTCAAGGGCGTGTCGCTCGACGGCATGGGGCAGGCGCGCCCGGCGGCCGAGCACTACGCGGCCTTCCTGCGCGTCACGCAGCAGGGCGGCGCGGCGCAGCACGCCACCGCGCGCCTGAAGGCCCTGGGCTACCTGCGCTGAAGCAGCGCGGCCGCCCAGGCCACGCCCACGCACAACAGCGTGCCCGCGGGCACCGCCCACAGGAACGACAGCCGCGTGCCGGCCACCAGCGCCAGCATGGCCAGCACCGACACCGCCGCGCCGGCGATGACGTCGCGGCCGGCCACGGGCCGCCCGGCGAAGCGCTCGGTCATGCGCCCGGCCGGCCCGGACAGCAGCACGGCCCCGAGCAGCGCGCCGTAGGTGGCCGAGGCCACCGACAGCGCCAGCACCACCACCGGCGTGTCGCGGCCGCCGGCCAGCACCAGGAAGCCCAGCGCCGTGACGGTGAGCAGCACGCCCCACAGCCACGCGAACACGCGCCCGGCGCGCAGCAGCTGCGCGCCGTCGGCCTGCGGCCGCCAGGTGGCGTACAGGTCGTGCGTCATCGACGAGGCCAGCGCGCTGATCGACGAGCTGACGGTGCTCATCGCCGCCGCCAGCACGCCCGCGATCACCAGGCCGGCCAGCCCCGCCGGCAGGTGCTCGAGCACGAAGCGGGGCAGCAGCTCGTCGCCGCGCGGGCCCGCCGGCGCGTGGCCCGCGGCCCACAGCGCCGTGCCCACGGCCAGGAACAGCGCGAACTGCGCGATCACGAACACGCCCGAGCCCACCAGCGCCCAGCGCGCCTGCGACAGCGAGCGCGTGGCCAGCAGCCGCTGCACGATGATGTGGTCGGTGCCGTGGCTGGCGGCCGACAGCAGCGCCCCGCCGGCCAGGCCGGCGAGCAGGCTGTAGGGCGCGCCCAGCTCCAGGTGGATGAGCTGCAGCTTGCCGGCCTCGGCCGCGCGCGCGAAGGCCTCGGCCGCGCCGCCGGCCATGGGCAGCGCCACCCACAGCACCGCCACGCCGCCGGCCACGAAGACGGCCAGCTGCAGCACGTCGGTCCAGACCACGGCGCGCAGGCCGCCGAAGGCCGTGTACAGCAGCGTCAACGCGCCCAGCGCAGCGATCGCCCAGGCCGCGTCCCAGCCCGTGACCAGCGCCAGCGGGATCGCCCCCGCGAAGAGCCGCACGCCGTCGGCCAGCAGCCGCGTGACCAGGAACACCACCGACAACGCGCGCCGCGTGCCCACGCCGAAGCGGCGCTGCAGCCGCTCGTAGGCCGTCTGCTGCTGGCCGCTGAAGTAGCCGGGCAGCAGCCACGCCGCCACGGCGATGCGCCCCAGCAGGTAGCCGAAGGCCAGCTGCAGGAAGCCGAAGTCGCCGCGCGCCGCGATGCCGGGCACCGAGATGACGGTGAGCGCCGAGGTCTCGGTGGCCACCACCGAGAGCATCACCGCCCACGCGGGCAGCTGGCGCGCGCCGAGGAAGTAGTCCTCGGCCGTGCGCGCGCGCTGCGCCAGCGCGAAGCCCACGCCCAGCGTCAGCAGCAGGTAGCCGACGACGACGGCGTGGTCGAGCGCGCCCACGGTCTGCCCCCTCAGGCCGGGCCGGCCGGGCCGGCTGCATCGGCCGCGGCCGCCATCGCCAGCAGCCGCGGCGCGTTGGCCGCGGCGGCCTGCGCCTGCGCCTTCATGCGCGCCAGCACCGCCTGCCGGGCGGCATCGGCCTTGTCGACGCCGCCGATCAGGCGGCCGAAGGCGTCGAGCCGGCACTCGCGGATCCACTGGCGCAGCGCGGCGTCCTGGCCCCACAGCGCCTGGTTGCGCATGTTCGCGGCCACCGTGCGCACGTAGCCGGCCGGGGTGTGCGGGAAGGGCACGGGCTGGCACAGGGCGTTCTTGGCCGCGTCGTCGGCGTGGTGCGCCTCGACCCAGGCCGTGAGCGCGGCGCTGAAGCTGACCAGCGGCGCGCGCAGCAGCTGCACCACGATGCGGCCGCCCTGGAACACCGGCTGGGCGGGCCGGAAGCGCACCGCCGACGCGGTGCAGTCGACGTACAGCGCGCCGGGCTCGACGGCCACGCGGCCCTGCTGCAGCTGCAGGCCCTGGGCGTCGATCGCCGTCACGCGGCCCAGGCGCACGACGTCGTGCACGCGCCGCAGCGCCTCGACCTCGGCCGTGGACACCGTGGCCAGGTGGAACATCGTCGGCCAGCGCGTGCGGTCGATGCGCAGCAGCGCGCCACAGGCCTCCAGGCGGGCATAGAGGTCGTCGACCGACGTGGCCTCGGCGAAGGCCTGCATCTGGTCGGCCTGCCCGCCGATGGCCTCGAAGAAGAACTCGGGCGCGTTCTGCGTGCCCAGGCGGTTGATCAGCCACGAGTCGCGCGGCACCACCCAGGTGATGGCCTCGGGCGGCGCGCCCGACTGCAGCAGCCAGATGCAGGTGTCCATCGCCGTCTTGCCGGCGCCGAGCACGACGAAGCGCCGCGGCCCCGCCCCGCCCTGCGCCTGCTGCCACAGCCCCGGCAGCGCGTTCGGCGGCACCACGCGCACGCCCTCGCCCACCGCGAAGCCCGGCGCGTGCGTGGCCGGCACCTGCGGGCTGAAGAAGCTGGCGTCGACCACCTTGCGGCGCACGTGCAGCGCCGTGCGCCGGCCCGACAGCAGCGATTCGACGACCTGCGCGCCGTCGGCCTCGCCGAGGTGGTTGCTCAGCGGGTGGTAGCTCACGCGGCCGCTGCCCAGCAGCCGGTGGTTCATCACGCGGTCGAAGTAGGCGCAGACCTCGGCGCCGCTGGCCAGCTCGGCCATGCCGCGGTTCAGGCCCACGGGGTCGGTGCGGCCGCTGCCCAGCTCGGTCGAGGGCACGCCGTAGAAGGCCGAAGGCTGGTGCAGCGTGACGAAGGGGTAGGCGTCGTTCCAGTGCCCGCCGGGCTTGCCGTGGCGGTCGACCAGCGTGACGTGCGCGTCGGTCTCGGCCAGCAGCGTGTCGGCGAAGGCCAGGCCCGTGGCGCCGGCGCCGATGATCAGGTAGTCGGTTTCGGCGTGGGGCATGGTGGGTCCGGTGGGGTGGGGGGGCTGGCCGCCTTGGTACCGGGCTTCAGTCGGCGCGGCATGCCGATTGCCGCCGGCGAAGGCTCGCGAGGCGCCGTTACGCGCGACGCCACTCGGCGCCTGGGATGATGCGCTTCATGAACTCGTCGAACATCGGGACCGTGAAGGCGGTGTCACCGTGGTTCGGGCTCCAGATCATTCCTTTTGAGATCAGTGAACTGCGCGTCGGCGCGAGCGACGTGACTTTGGCGGGGTAGCAGGCTGCGATGTCTCCCGAGCGGTGTGGACCGGGTCCAAGCTCGGCCATCGCACGCAGATAGCGCTTTTCCTTCGGCGTCAGCCGGTCGAAGCGCACGCGGAAGAAGCTTTCGTCGAGCGCTGCCACGGCGCTTCCAGACGCTCGCTGCACCGCGTCGATGCCGATCGGCGAGTGCGCCGCCTGCTCCCAGGTATGGAAACCCCATTGCTGGAGGAAGTACGCATAGCCATGCGTGACCTCGACCAGCCGGTTCAGCGCGGCTTGATCGATGTCCACCCCTTCCTTCTGGAGCGGCACGCGGATCGCCCGTTCGGCCGCCGGCCCCGTGAGGGCGCCGATCTCCGGGAAGTTGAACAGGCGCTCGGCATAGGACTTTGCGTTGCCCATTCGGCCGCGAAGCTGCGGCAGGCCTGCGCCCACGAGCACGACCGGCAGTTGCTGCTGCTCGATGCGGTGCATTGCCGTGATGAGCACCGCCAACTGGTCCTCCGCCACGTACTGCAATTCGTCGATGAAGATGGCTTCGGCAGTACCCGCAGCCTTCGCCGCTCGCCCGACCTGCTCGAAGAGCGCCTGCAGATCGTGCTCAAGGTCGCCGTTGTCCGCGAGGCCGGGTTCGGGCTCGTAGTCGAGGCCGACCTCCAGATCCTGATACTTGATCTTCATCTTGCCGGCGAAGCCGGCGAGTGCTCGCAGGCCGCGCACCGCATAGTCCCTGGCAGCGGCCACGTTGCTGAGTCTCAGCAACGCCTGACGCAGCTGAGGCGCGAGGATCGCGGGCAGTGACCGCCCCTCCGGTGCCTCGATGCGAATCGTGTGAATCCCAACCGCTTCGGCTTCACCCCGGATTCGATCGAGCAGGACGGTCTTGCCGACCCCGCGCAGGCCGACCAGCATCGCGCTCTTCGCGTGCCGGCCGGTTCGAGCGCGCTGGAGCGCCACATGCATCTCCTTCAGAAGCGCATCGCGGCCGGCAAGCTCGACAGGCGGAGAGCCTGCGCCTGGCACAAACGGGTTTCGGATGGAGTCCATGCGCCGCGCATTCTATAGCGATCTTTGGAAGTTTACGCTGTATAGCTAAGAAGGCAAAGCTGTGCATAAACATGCCCGGGATCGAGACTTCCGCGTGGGCATGCATCCAGCAGCTCTTCGCCCTACGCCGAGTACAAGTGCCGCTGAAACCCCACGAACACCCGCCGCACCTGGTCCGGCCGGCCGAGTTCCGCGAAGGCATCGGCGATCGCGTTGCGGTACTTCAGCTTCAGCAGCGGTGACAGCTTCTCGGCGTCGAGCTCGTCCACGCCCTGCGCCACGTACTGCGCGAGCACGAAGTCGATGAAGGCGCGCTGCTTGTCGGTGAACTCCGGGCCCGTGGCCGCCTTCGCCGCAGCGGCCCGCTTGGCGCGCGTCACCGGGGGCGCCGCGAAGGACACGTAGGCCAGCACATCGAACAGGTCGCTGTTCTCGGCCTCGATGAGCTTCTGCATCTCGGCCAGCGGCTCGCGGCCGAAGCCCTTGTCGGCGAGCCCGGCCAGCAGCTTGCGGCGGGTGTCGGGGTCGCCCCACAGACGCCGCAGTTCGTCTTCGTCCTTGAAGAACTCGGGCAGGGCACCGAACAGCGACTCCAGGAACTGCGCAGCCGACATCGGCCGCCCGTCCGCGCTCCAGAACGAGGTGGCCGACATGTGCTGGAGCTGGCGCTCCTTGCCGTCGGCCAGCCGCACCTTGATCTTGGCGGGCCGCTTCTCCCCGGCCTCGGTCTCGGTTGGCGCAGGCTCGTTCACCTCTGCGGGTGGCGGCTTGCCGTCGGTGGTCAGCACCCGCGGCTCGGGCTCCACCGGCTCGCCGTCCCACTCGGGGTCGCTGAACAGGTGGTGGGCCTTCACGAAGTCGTGGATGGTGAAGTAGTCCTTGCCGTCGTAGAGCCGCGTGCCGCGGCCGATGATCTGCTTGAACTCGATCATCGAGTTGATCGGCCGCATCAGCACGATGTGGCGCACGTTGCGCGCGTCCACGCCCGTGGAGAGCTTCTGCGAGGTGGTCAGGACGGTCGGGATGGTCTTCTCGTTGTCCTGGAAGTCGCGCAGGTGCTGCTCGCCCAAAGCGCCATCGTTGGCAGTGACGCGCACGCAGTAGTTCGGGTCGGCCACTGTCTTGCGCTGGTTGATCAGGTCGCGCACGGCCAGCGCATGCAGCTGGGTGGCGCAGAACACGATCGTCTTCTCGCGCGGGCCGATGGCGTCCATGAAGATCTTCACGCGGTAGGCCTCGCGCGACTGGATCTCGATGAGCCGGTTGAAGTCCTTCTCCTCGTAGCGGCGGCCGGCCTCGATGTCGCCCTCCACGATCTCGTCGTCGGGCGTGTAGACGTACTCGTCGAGCGTGGTGGCGATCTGCCGCACCTTGAAGGGCGTGAGGAAGCCGTCGTTGATGCCCTGCTTCAGCGAGTACTGGTACACCGGCTCGCCGAAGTAGGCGTAGGTGTCGGCGTTCAGCGTGCGCTTGGGCGTGGCCGTCAGGCCCAGCTGCACCGCGGCGCTGAAGTAATCGAGGATGGCGCGCCAGCTGCCTTCATCGTTGGCCCCGCCGCGGTGGCACTCGTCGATGACGATGAAGTCGAAGAAGTCCGGCGGGTACTCGCCGAAGTAGGGCGCCCCGCCGGGGCCGCTCATGAAGGTCTGGAAGATCGTGAAGAAGATGCTGCCGTTCTTCGGCACGCGGCCCTTGCGCCGGATGTCGGCGGGGTCGATGCGCACCAGCGCATCGTCGGCAAAGGCCGAAAAGGCGTTGTAGGCCTGGTCGGCCAGGATGTTGCGATCGGCCAGGAACAGGATGCGCGGCCGGCGCGAAGGTTCGGTGCCCGCGCGCCAGTCGTTCAGGTTCCAGCGGCTGTGGAACAGTTTCCAGGCCAGCTGAAAAGCGATGAAGGTCTTGCCGGTGCCGGTGGCCAGCGTGAGCAGGATGCGGTCGTGCCCGGCGCCGACGGCCTCGAGCACGCGGGCAATCGCGATCTCCTGGTAGTAGCGCCCCTGCCAGGTGCCGCCCTTGTCCTCGAACGGGATGCCGGCAAAGCGCTCGCGCCACGCGGCGGCCGCAGCGTCGGCCTGCGAGAAAGTCTGCGCAAAGGTCTGCGCCCAGAGGGCCTCGGGGCTGGGGAAGCCCACCACGTCGCCCTCGGCGCCCGTGGCCATGTCGATGCCGTAAATGGCCTGCCCGTTGGTGCTGTAGGTGAAGCGCACCGCCAGCTTGGCCGCGTAGCTCTTGGCCTGCGCCACGCCCTCGGTGTGCGCCTGCGCCCAGGCCTTGGCCTCCACCACCGCGAGCTTGGTGTTGCGGTAGAGCAGCACGTAGTCGGCGATCTCGGCCCGCGCGCGCCGGCCCTGGCCGACGCCGACCCCCGCACCCTGGGCCCCGGGCTGCAAGCGCCCGAGCGTGATGCCGTGCTCGCGCAGCACCCGGCTGCCCTCGACCACGCCCCAGCCTGCAGCCTTGAGCGCGGGGTCGATGTGCTCGGCGCGGGTTTCAGCTTCGTTCATTCGATCACCGCCACGCCCACGGCAGGGCCGTCGAAGGCGGAGTGCAGCGGCGAGCGCTTCAATGCTCCTCCGGGCCCGGGTTCGGATTGGCGAAGTACAGCTCGACCAGCGCCGTCGTCCAGGTGGCGACGCCCGTTCCGAAGAAGTCGCGGTCCTCGGTCCAGATGGGGCACTTCAACGCAAGCGCGCAGGCCAGGATGGGCCAGTCATCGGGGTCCCGCGAGCTGATGCGCGCCAAGGCCGCCGGCTTCATGACCTCGTACTCTGAGGGGTCCACCACCCGCACGGCCAGACGAAGTCTCGCCAGCTTCTCCAGGGCTGGCTGCAGCGCGCGCGGTTCGCCGCGTTGGGTCAGCACGCTGGCCAGGTGCTCGTGCACGTCGTCGAACGCCACCTCGGGCGCCAGGAAGGTTACCTGCGAGGCGAAGCGTTGCAGCAAACGGTCCACCCTGCGGCCGAGCACGGCGCGCATAAGCACGTTGGCGTCCAGGACGATGGTCCGTGGCGTCATGTCCGCGTGCGTCGGCGTGCGGCTGCGCTTTTGCGCAGGGTGTCGAAGTCCCGCACCGCGGCCTCGACCTCGTCCTCAGACAGCGACATCACGGCTTCGAGCTTGTCAGCCGCGTCGCGCAGCGCCTGCAAGTCGGCCTGCGAGGGGCGGGCCGTGGGGATGAAGAAGCCGACGGTCTGGCCGTGCCGCGTCACGGCGACAGGCTGCTTGTTGTCGATGAACTCGGCCAGGCCGGCGCGGAACTCGCGAATGCCGACAGACTTGGTTTCCATGGGTTGCTCCAGGAGAGGGGATAGGCCACCGGCCCTGAAGCCAAATTGTGAATCACTGTGTACACATTGGCAAGCCGTGTCCCTGGGGCGGTCGCAGGCACTAAGACGACAGGCGGCCGCTGAAGGCCTGGTGGAGGAGGGATTGCTTGAGTTCGTTGAGAGCGGCGAGTTTGCGAGAACAAATGGACTCAAGCCCCTTGGAGCCTCGATTGAAGCCTTCGAGCGCCGCCAAAAGCTCCTGCTGCTCGGCCACGTTGGGAATTGGCAGAGGCAGCGCCCTAAGGTCTGTGATCGACAAGTTGGGTTGCATCAGGGTGTTGACCTTTGCCATCACATACTTCATTACTCTGCGGGTCGACAGGTAGGCAAAGAGGAACGACGAATCCAGATCGCTGGAATTCGGCTGGATTGCAGCGACCCGCTGGTTCAGCAGGGCGCCATCGAAGTCGCTGGGCACCATGGCAACCTTCAGTCCGCCAGCAATGATCGTTCGCGTCAAGGCCAAGACGATGCTTCCCTGCGTTACGGCGAACTTGCTATGTCGTTTCGCAAAGGACGCCGGCAGATAGTCGCCCCCATCATCGATGAAGGCGCGAACGCCGACATTGGATATCTTGATCGACTTCACGCCGGGTGCGGCCTGAAAGTCAGTGCTCTTGAAGGCAAAGCCGTTCGTGATGGCGGCCACTTGCTCAAGCGGGCGCTCAGGCCAATTCCCGGTGAGGGTTGAGAACAGCGATTCGAGCTGACTTTCGTAAAGCTCGCGCGCTCTCAACAAGTTTTCCCGTGCATTCGCTGCTGCGCTATCGATACCCTTGAACGCCGCGTCGAGGACAGCGACGATGCGGCGCTGCTCTTCCCTGGAGGGCAGTTGAAGTTCAATGCCAAGAATCTGTTTCGAAGACAGATGCTTTACCGTGGTGTAGCCAGTTGCGTCTTCAATCGATTTCAGGTGGGCATTGATGCCGTGCAAGAGAAACCGCGGCTCCAGATCGTGATGAAGCTCTTCAAGGCGACAGACACGCTGGTTGAGCAAAGCTGGTTCGCCCTTCCATTCGTAACAGGCAAACTCCCCATCCATCCCCACCAAGAAGTCGCCCGCGCTCACGACAAACCTCGGGGCGTATTCGCCCGTGTATCTCGTCTCTGTGGTACGGCCATCCTTTAGGTCCCGAATCCGAATCAGCGGCATGCCCTCCGGGCCAAAGAAATTGGAGTCGAACGCAAAGCCGTTCTGCACCGACAGGAGGTCTCCCAGCTTCCGGCGGACCCAGCCCGGCCTCACAACAACCCCCGAATCCCGCTCAACACCTCGGCCGCCTCCGCATCCAGCGCCTCGATCTCATCCAGGATCTCCTGCGGCGTGCGCATCACCACCTCGCCGCCGCCGTTCGGGTTCTTCACCGACAAGTCCCAGGTGGTGGTGTCGATGGCAGCCACGTCCACCGACCAGCTCTGCTTCGAGTCCGCAAAGCTCTTCTGCCGGGCGATGAAGTCCGCCAGATCGTCGTCGTTCAGCGGGTTGGTCTTGCCCAGGCTGCGGCCGGGGTCGAGCTGGTAGAACCACACGCGGCGCGTGGACGCGCCCTTCTCGAAGAACAGCACCACGGTCTTCACGCCCGCGCCCTGGAAGGTGCCGCCCGGGCAGTCCAGCACGGTGTGCAGGTTGCAGCTTTCCAGCAAAAGCTTGCGCAGGCTGGTGCTGGCGTTGTCGGTGTTCGACAGGAAGGTGTTCTTGATGACGATGGCCGCGCGCCCGCCAGCCTTCAGCGCCTTGATGAAGTGCTGCAGGAACAGGAAGGCCGTCTCGCCGGTCTTGATGGGGAAGTTCTGCTGGACCTCTTTGCGCTCCTTGCCGCCGAAGGGCGGGTTGGCGAGGATCACCTCGTAGCGGTCGCGGTCCTGGATGTCGTTGAGGTTCTCGCCCAGCGTGTTGGTGTGGACGATGTTCGGCGCCTCGATCCCGTGCAGGATCATGTTCATCACGCCGATCACGTAGGCCAGGCTCTTCTTCTCGCGGCCGTAGAAGGTGCGCGTCTGCAGCGTGGCCAGGTCGTCGGTGGTGGCGGCCTGCTGGCTCAGGTACTCGAAGGCCTCGCACAGGAAGCCGGCCGAGCCGCAGGCGCCGTCGTAGATGCGCTCGCCGATCTTCGGCTCCAACACGCGGATCATGGCGCGGATCAGCGGGCGCGGCGTGTAGTACTCGCCGCCGTTGCGCCCGGCGTTGCCCATGTTCTTGATCTTGGCTTCGTACAGGTGCGAGAGCTCGTGCTTCTCGGTCTGCGAGCGGAAGCGCAGCTCGTCCACCAGGTCGATCACGTCGCGCAGGTTGTAGCCGCTCTGGATCTTGTTCTTGATCTCGCCGAAGACCTCGCCGATCTTGTATTCGATGGTGTTGGGGCCGCTGGCGCGCTGCTTGAAGCCGGCCAGGTACGGGAAGAGCTGGCCGTTGACGAAGTCGCGCAGGTCGTCGCCGGTGAGGGCGGCGTTGTGGTCCAGCCGGCCCTCGGCGTTCTTCGGCGCGGCCCAGCGCTCCCAGCGGTAGGCCTCGGCCAGGATGTAGCCGTAGCGCCGGCCTTCCAGCTCGGCTTCGGCGGCGCGGTCGGCCTCCAGCGCGTCGAGGTACTTGAGGAACAGCAGCCAGGACGACTGCTCGGTGTAGTCCAGCTCGCTGGTGCAGCCGGCATCCTTGTGCAGGATGTCGTCGATGTTCTTGAAGGTCTGCTCGAACACGGGGGGTCCGCTCCCTGGGTGACTGCTGGCCCGGCGCCGGCGGCATGCGGGGTGCCGCCGCACGCCGCCAGGTAACGGCGATTCTCAAGGAAGGGGCCGCGCGGGCCCCCTACTTGCCGATGCAGAAGCGCCCGAAGATGGCGCCCAGCAGGTCTTCGGTGCCGTACTCGCCGGTGATGGCCATCAGCGCGCGGTGGGCCAGGCGCAGTTCCTCGGCCAGCAGGTCGAGCGCGGCATCGCGCACGGCGGCGTGGGCCTGCGCGGCCTCGAGGTGGGCGCGGGCCTCGCGCAGCGCCTGCACGTGGCGCGTGCGCGCGATGAACAGGCCCTCGGCCGCGGGCTGCCAGCCGGCTTGCGCCAGCAGCGCCCGGCGCAGCGCGTCCAGCCCCGCGCCGGTGCGGGCCGACAGCGCCATCGCCTCGTCCGGCACGTCGGCCGCGGCGGCGTCGGCCTTGTTCCACACCTCCAGCCGCGGCGTGGCGGCGGGCAGCAGCGCGGCGATCTCGGCATCGGCGGCATCGTAGGCCGGCTCGCCGCGGCGCGACAGGTCGCGCAGGAACAGCACGAAGTCGGCGCCGGCGATCGCCTCCCAGCTGCGCGCGATGCCGATGCGCTCCACCTCGTCGGCGGCCTCGTGCGGCAGGCGCAGGCCGGCGGTGTCGGTCACGTGCAGCGGCACGCCGTCGACCTGGATGGTCTCGGCCACGCGGTCGCGCGTGGTGCCGGGAATGGGCGTCACGATGGCCAGCTCGGCGCCCGCCAGCGCGTTGAGCAGGCTGCTCTTGCCGACGTTGGGCTGCCCCGCCAGCACCACGCGCAGGCCCTCGCGCAGCAGCGCGCCCTGGCGCGCCCGCCCCAGGCAGCGGCCCACGGCGGCGTGCAGCGCGTCCAGCCGCTCGCGGGCGCGGGCCTTTTCGAGGAAGTCGATCTCCTCCTCGGGGAAGTCCAGCGTCGCCTCCACCAGCGTGCGCAGCTCCACCGTCTGCGCCGCCAGCGCGGCGATCTCGTCGCTGAAGGCGCCAGTCAGCGAGCGTGCGGCGCTGCGCGCCGCCGCCTCGGTGCTGGCGTCGATCAGGTCGGCCACGGCCTCGGCCTGCGCGAGGTCGAGCTTGTCGTTGAGGAAGGCGCGCTCGGTGAACTCGCCCGGCGCCGCCAGGCGCAGCCCCGGCAGGGCCTGCAGGCAACGCGCCAGCAGCAGCTGCAGCAGCACGGGGCCGCCGTGGGCCTGCAGCTCGAGCACGTCTTCGCCGGTGTAGCTGTGCGGCGCCGGGAAGTGCAGCGCCAGGCCGCGGTCGAGCACGCTGCCGTCGGCCGCCCGCAGGGGCAGCAGCACCGCCTGCCGCGGCGGCAGCGCGTCGCGGCCGCAGACGGCGCGGATCAGCGGGGCCAGGTCGGCGCCCGAGGCGCGCACGATGCCCACCGCCCCCCGCCCGGGAGCGGTGGCGATGGCGACGATGGGGTCCCGGGGCCGGGATGGGGGGGCCGCGCGCATGGAAAGCTCATTGTCGGCGCGGCCAGGAAGATGGCGCGGGTGGAGCGACCCGGCGGTGATGCCGGGTCGGGCCTCCCGAGCCGGCCCGCGAAGGCCGGGTCACCCGCATGCCTTCATCCTCGTCAGCTCGCAGTGCAGCATCAACCCCTGCCCGGGGGGCGCCGCCACCGGCGCCGTGCCTCAGTTCACGCCACGCCCAACTGCTTGTTGATGTACCACTGCTGCGCGATCGACAGGATGTTGTTCGTCAGCCAGTACAGCACCAAGCCGGCCGGGAAGAAGAAGAACATGAAGCCGAAGGCCAGCGGCATCATCCACATGAGCTTGGCCTGCATCGGGTCGGTCGGCGCCGGGTTCAGCCACACTTGGAACAGAGACGAGGCCGTCATCAGCACGGGCAGGATGAACCAGGGGTCGGGCTGGGCCAGGTCGGTGATCCAGCCGATCCACGGCGCCTGGCGCATCTCGACGCTGGACAGCAGCACCCAGTACAGCGCAATGAAGAACGGCATCTGCACCAGGATGGGCAGGCAGCCGCCCAGCGGGTTGACCTTCTCCTCGCGGTAGATGCGCATCATCTCCTGCTGCATCTGCTGCGGCTTGTCCTTGTAGCGCTCGCGCAGCTCGTTCACCTTGGGCGCCACGGCCTTCATCTTGGCCATGCTGCGGTAGGCGCTGGCGTTCAGCCAGTAGAAGCCGATCTTCAGCACCACCACCAGCGCCACGATGGCCCAGCCCCAGTTGCCCAGCACCGAGTGCAGCTTGTCGAGCAGCCAGAACAGCGGCTTGGCCAGCACGGTGAACCAGCCGTAGTCCTTGACGAGCTCCAGGCCCGGGGCCAGCGCGGCGAGCTTGTTCTCCTCTTGCGGGCCGGCAAAGAGCACGGCGTCGTGCGCCTTGGTGCTGTCGGGGGCCACCTCGCCCAGCGGCAGCACCATGGCTACGGTGAAGTGGTTGTCGGCCACCTTGGCGGTGCGGAACTCGCGCGGGCCCGGCGCGTTGACCAGCCAGGCCGACGCGAAGTAGTGCTGCACCATCGCGATCCAGCCCTCGTTGGCGGTGCGCTCGTGGCTGGCGTCGCCCTTGGTGATGGACTTGAACTCGACCTTCTGGAACTTCTTGGCCTCGGTGTAGACGGCCGGGCCGGTGAAGGTGAAGTAGAACGAGCTCTCGCCCTCGGGCGGGTTGCCGTCGCGCGCCAGCTGCAGGTACAGCTGCGGGCTGATGGGCACGGTGCCCCGGTTGACGACCTCGTGGCGCACGCCCACGGTGTACTCGCCGCGCTTGAAGGTGTAGATCTTGGCCAGCTGCACGCCGTCGACCACGGGCGACTCGAAGCGCAGCGCGATCTCGTTGGCACCCGCGGCCAGCGTGCGCTCTCCCGGCACGGCCTTCATCGCCGTGAAGTGGTTGGGCAGCGCCACGCCCGCCGCGCTGGTGACGAGGCCGGTCTGCGCCACGTACAGCCGCTTGGGGCTCTGCTCGAACAGCAGCACGTTGCGCGTGGCGTCGTTGTTGTCGCGGTGCGCCAGCAGTTCCAGGCGCACCAGGCTGCCGCCGATGCTGTCGAAGGTGGCCTTGACGCGGTCGGTGGTCACGGTGACCTGCTCGGTGACGGGCGGCGTGGCCGCGGCCGGCACCGCCCCCGCGGGCGCCGTAGCCGCTGGCACCGCGGCAGTGGTGGCCGGCGCCGGCACCGCCGACGGCACGCCCGCCGGCAGCGCCGCGGGCGCCGAGGCGCTGCCCGGCGCCGCGCCGGCGGCCTTGGGGGCCTGGCTGGTGGGGGCGCCGAACATCGTCGGCTGGCCGGTGTGGCGGTTCCAGGCGTCCCACAGCAGGACGAGCGACATCGTGAAAACCACCCACAGCAGGGTGCGGCGCATATCGGTCATGGGGGGCGATCAGCGGGAGGTTCGGGGCTCGTCAGCGGCGCGGGCACCAAGCCCTAGGCGCGAGAAAAGAGCGGGAGGCACGGCGGGCACGGGGTCGTGACCGCCGTCGCACCAAGGGTGGCACCGCGCGATGCGGGCCGCCGCCAAGTAGCTGCCGGCGGCGGCGCCGTGGCGGTCGAGCGCCTGCAGCGCATAGGCCGAGCAGCTGGGCTCGAAGCGGCAGTCGTTGCCGATCCAGGCCTTCAGCAGCAGCCGGTAAGCCTGCACCAGGCCGATCAACAGGCGCCGGGGCAGGGACATGGCGAAGTCGAGCGCGGCGTTCATGGGCAGGGCTCAGCGCGGGCGGGCCGCGCCGGCGAGCAGGCGGTCGAGTTCGCCGCGCACGGCCTCGGCCAGCGCGGGCGAACGGGCCGACGGGAAATCGGCCTTGACAAAGCCCGCATGCAGGCGCAGCAGCCACAGGCCCATCGGCAGGCCCGCGGCGTGGCGGCGGAAGCTCTCGCGCATCTGCCGCTTCAGCAGGTTGCGGGTGACCGACCGGCGGGCCTGGCGCTTGGGCACCATGCAGCCCAGCCATTGGGCCTGCGGCGGGTTGTCCACAGGTTGCGGCAAGGCCTGATCGTCAGCTGTGGACAACTCTGCCGCCCGGGGCCGGCCGCGATGCGGAGCGACCGGCGCAGGCGCTGCGCTCACGTGGTGAACGGAGAAGTGAGCACTCCGCCCGCGCGAGCGCGTGGCGAGGAGTCGTTCGAAGTCGGCCTTGTGCACAAGGCGTGGTCGCTGTGCGGGGCGGTGGCGGCCACGCGCGGCGCGCCGGCCAGCCGGGCGCCGCGGGCCCGCCTCAAACGCCCAGGCGCTTGCGGCCCTTGGCGCGGCGTGCGTTCAGCACGGCGCGGCCACCGCGGCTCTTCATGCGCACGAGGAAGCCATGCGTGCGGGCGCGGCGGATCTTGGAGGGTTGATAGGTGCGCTTCATGGCAGACCTGCTGGGTTGGAGCGGCCGTGAAGGCCTGGGTGTTGGCGAATTCGGGAAACCCACGATTACAGCAAAAATGCCCTTTCCGGTCAAACACTTGCATGCCGACTGCTGCGATCCGGCGGGGATTGACAGGCGTCGCCAGGTTGTGGATAACCGCGTTCCGCCGCTGCGGAGGAGTGTTTGCAGCGCCGGCTCCAAAAGAACATGTCCACATTGAGCCCCGACCTCTGGCAACGAGCCTGCGAGCGCCTCGCCCTCGACCTGCCCGAACAGCAATTCACCACCTGGATCCGGCCGCTGAGCGCGGGGGTGACCGTGACCGACGGGGTCGCCGAGGCGGGCGAGCCCGGCCCGATCACGGTCTCGGTGCGCGTACCCAACCGCTTCAAGCTCGACTGGATCCGCGCACAGTACGCGCACCGGCTGGAGGCCGCGCTCAGCGAAGTCGCCGCCGGGCCCGTGAAGCTCGAGCTGTCGGTGGCGCCCCAGCGCAGCGAGGCCCCGGCCATGCCGCTGCGGCGCACGCAGCCGCTGGCCGCCGCCACGCTGGCCATCGACGCGCTGGCCCGGGCCGGCGCCGACGCCGCGCCCCCGGCCGCGCCGGCGGCCCGGCCGCAGCCCGCCAGCACGCACCGCCTGAACACCGCGCTGACCTTCGACACCCTGGTGGCCGGCCGCGCCAACCAGATGGCGCGCACCGCGGCGCTGCACGTGGCCGGGGCGCCGGGGGTCATGTACAACCCGCTGTTCATCTACGGCGGCGTCGGCCTGGGCAAGACGCACCTGGTGCACGCCGTGGGCAACGCGCTGCTGAAGGACCGCCCCGACGCCCGCGTGCTGTACCTGCACGCCGAGCAGTTCATCTCCGACGTCGTCAAGAACTACCAGCGCAAGACCTTCGACGAGCTCAAGGCCAAGTACCACGGCCTGGACCTGCTGCTGATCGACGACGTGCAGTTCTTCGCCGGCAAGGACCGCACCCAGGAGGAGTTCTTCAACGCCTTCGAGGCCCTGCTGTCGAAGAAGGCCCACATCATCATGACCAGCGACACCTACCCCAAGGGCCTGGTCGACATCGACGAGCGGCTGACCAGCCGCTTCGACAGCGGACTGACGGTGGCCATCGAGCCGCCCGAGCTGGAGATGCGGGTCGCCATCCTGCAGCGCAAGGCGCTGGCCGAGGGCAACGAGATGCCCGAGGACGTGGCCTTCTTCATCGCCAAGAACGTGCGCGCCAACGTCCGCGAGCTGGAAGGGGCGCTGCGCAAAGTGCTGGCCTACAGCCGCTTCAGCCACAAGGACATCAACATCGCCCTGGCGCGCGAGGCGCTGCGCGACCTGCTGAGCATCCAGAACCGGCAGATCGGCGTCGAGAACATCCAGAAGACGGTCGCCGACTTCTACAAGATCAAGGTCGCCGACATGTACAGCAAGAAGCGGCCGGCCTCGATTGCGCGGCCGCGGCAAATTGCCATGTACCTGGCCAAGGAGCTGACCAAGAAGAGCCTGCCCGAGATCGGCGAGCTCTTCGGCGGCCGCGACCACACCACCGTGCTGCACGCGGTGCGCAAGATCGGCGCCGAGCGCAGCACCAACACCGAGCTCAACCAGCAGCTGCACGTGCTGGAGCAGACGCTCAAGGGCTGAGGCCGGGCCCGGAAACCCTCTCGGACAAGCCTGTGGACAGCCCCCGCACAACCCCGCACTTGCCCACAGCCCGGGGCGGCCGCGGCGGCTTGTCCCCAAACGCGACGGCCGGCCCAGGCCCCCGGCTCACAGGGTTCGCCGGCTGCTAAACCGTTGCCGGATAAGGCGAAAATAGCGTTGTCCCCAGGATCGGTCGCGCTCTATCTACGACCACCAGAGAAGAAAAGAGAGGAAAGTCCATGATCGTTCTGAAGGCGGCGCAGGCCAAGCTGCTCGACGCGCTGCAGGCGGTGGCAGGCATCGTGGAGCGCCGTCACACGCTGCCCATCCTGGCCAACGTGCTGATGCGCAAGAACGGTTCCTCGGTGGAGTTCACCACCAGCGACCTCGAGATCCAGGTGCGCACCACGTCCGAGCTCGGCGGCGACGCCGGCCAGCTGGCCACCACGGTGGGCGCGCGCAAGCTGATGGACATCCTCAAGAGCCTGCCTGCCGACCAGGTGGTGACGCTGTCCAGCAGCCAGAACAAGCTGACGCTGTCGGGCGGCAAGAGCCGCTTCACGCTGCAGACGCTGCCGGCCGAGGACTTTCCGCTCGTCAACGAGAGCGTCGACTTCGGCCCCACCTTCGCGGTGCCCATGAAGACGCTGAAGGGCCTGATCAACCAGGTGCACTTCGCGATGGCGGTGCACGACATCCGCTACTACCTGAACGGCATCCTGTTCATCGCCGAGGGCAAGACGCTCACGCTGGTGGCCACCGACGGCCACCGTCTGGCCATGGCGCAGGCCCAGCTCGAGGCCGAGGTGCCCAGCAAGCAGGAGGTGATCCTGCCGCGCAAGACGGTGCTGGAACTGCAGCGCCTGCTGAAGGACGAGGACGCTGCCATCGAGATGCGCTTCGCCAACAACCAGGCGAAGTTCCAGTTCGCGGGGCTGGAGTTCGTGACCAAGCTCGTCGAGGGCAAGTTCCCCGACTACAACCGCGTGATCCCGCGCAACCACAAGAACGCCGTCGTGCTGGGCCGCGCGCCGCTGCTGGCCAGCCTGCAGCGCGCCGCCATCCTGACCAGCGAGAAGTTCAAGGGCGTGCGCGTGAACATCGAGCCGGGCCTGCTGAAGATCGCCAGCAGCAACGCCGAGCAGGAAGAGGCCAAGGAAGAGCTCGAGATCGACTACGCCGGCGACTCCATCGAGATCGGCTTCAACGTCACCTACCTCATCGACGTGCTGGCCAACAGCACGCAGGAGATGGTCAAGCTCGAGCTGCAGGACAGCGCGGCCAGTGCGCTGTTCAGCCTGCCGGAGCAGCCGGGCTTCAAGTACGTGGTGATGCCGATGAGGATCTAGCGGCAGCGGCCGATCGCCAGCGAAGGCGGGCCTCGGCCCGCTTCAGCGTTTTGAAGGGGCCGTGCCGACGCGCCCCACGACCCCGAAAGAGCCCCGATGACCGACCCGAAGAAGCCCGACGACGGCGTGACCCGCAAGGACGTGCCCGCCGAGCAAGGCCCCGCCATCGACAGCGGCAACGCCGCCAGCACCGCCTACGGCGAGAGCAGCATCCAGATCCTGGAAGGCCTGGAGGCCGTGCGCAAGCGCCCGGGCATGTACATCGGCGACACCTCGGACGGCACCGGCCTGCACCACCTGGTGTTCGAGGTGGTGGACAACGCCATCGACGAGGCCCTGGCCGGCTTCTGCGACGACATCGTCGTCACCATCCACACCGACAACTCCATCAGCGTCACCGACAACGGCCGCGGCATCCCCACCGGGGTGAAGATGGACGACAAGCACGAGCCCAAGCGCAGCGCGGCCGAGATCGCGCTGACCGAGCTGCATGCCGGCGGCAAGTTCAACCAGAACAGCTACAAGGTCAGCGGCGGCCTGCACGGCGTGGGCGTGAGCTGCGTGAACGCGCTGAGCGTGTGGCTGCGCCTGACGGTGCGGCGCGACGGCCAGGTTCACTTCATCGAGTTCAAGCGCGGCGTCACGCAAGACCGGCAGCTGCAGCAGCGCGACGGCTTCGAGGTGAGCCCGATGAAGGTGATCGGCGCCACCGACAAGCGCGGCACCGAGGTGCACTTCCTGCCCGACGACACCATCTTCAGCAACGTCGACTTCCACTACGACGTGCTGGCCAAGCGGCTGCGCGAGCTGAGCTTCCTGAACAACGGCGTGAAGATCCGCCTGGTGGACGAGCGCAACGCGAAGGAGGACAACTTCGCGTTCGCCGGCGGCGTGAAGGGCTTCGTGCAGTTCATCAACCAGGGCAAGAAGGTGCTGCACCCGAACATCTTCCACGCCATGGGCGAGAAGGTCAGCGAGCAGGGCACCACCATCGGCGTGGAAGTGGCGATGCAGTGGAACGACGCCTACGCCGAGAACGTGCTGTGCTTCACCAACAACATTCCGCAGCGCGACGGCGGCACGCACCTGACGGGCCTGCGCGCGGCGATGACGCGCGTCATCAACAAGTACATCGACGACAACGAGATCGCCAAGAAGGCCAAGGTCGAGATCGCCGGCGACGACATGCGCGAGGGCCTGGCCTGCGTGGTGAGCGTGAAGGTGCCCGAGCCCAAGTTCAGCAGCCAGACCAAGGACAAGCTGGTCAGCTCCGAGGTGCGCGGCCCGGTGGAGGACATCGTCGGCAAGCTGCTGACCGACTGGCTGCTGGAGAACCCCAACGACGCCAAGATCATCTGCACGAAGATCGTCGACGCCGCGCGGGCCCGCGAGGCCGCGCGCAAGGCGCGCGAGATGACGCGCCGCAAGGGCGTGCTCGACGGCCTGGGCCTGCCCGGCAAGCTGGCCGACTGCCAGGAGAAGGACCCCAGCCTGTGCGAGATCTACATCGTCGAGGGCGACAGCGCCGGCGGCAGCGCCAAGCAGGGGCGGGACCGCAAGTTCCAGGCGATCCTGCCGCTGCGCGGCAAGATCCTGAACGTGGAACGCGCGCGGTATGAGCGGCTGCTGTCCAGCGACAGCATCGTCACGCTGATCACGGCGCTGGGCACCGGCATCGGGGCGGAGGACTTCAACGCCGACAAGCTGCGCTACCACCGCATCATCATCATGACCGACGCCGACGTGGACGGCGCGCACATCCGCACGCTGCTGCTGACCTTCTTCTACCGGCAGATGCCGGTGCTGGTGGAGCGCGGGCACATCTACATCGCGCAGCCGCCGCTGTACAAGGTGAAGCAGGGCAAGCACGAGGAGTACCTGAAGGACGGACACGCGCTCGACAGCTTCCTGCTGGGCGTGGCGCTGGACGGCGCGGCGGTGTTCCCCGAGGGCACGCACGAAGGGGCCCGGGCGCCCATCACCGGCGAGGCCCTGGCCACGCTGGCGCAGGCCTACCTGACGGCCAACGCCGTGGCCGAGCGCCTGAGCAACTGGATGGACGAGGAGGCCGTGCGCACGATAGCCGGCGGCCTGACGCTGAACCTGGACACCGCGGCCGACGCCGAGGCCAGCGCCGTGGCGATGCAGGCGGCGCTGAAAGACGCCGTGGTGGAGGCGCAGTTCGACGCGCGCAGCGACAAGCACCTGCTGCGCATCAGCCGCCGGCACCACGGCAACACGCGCAGCAGCGTCATCACGCAAGACTTCGTGCACGGCGCCGACTACGCCGCGCTGGCACTGGCCGGCACCAGCTTCAAGGGCCTGCTGGGCGCCGATGCCGTGGTGCGCCGCGGCGAGGGCGACAAGATGAAGGAGCACAAGGTGGCCGACTTCCGCGCCGCCATGGCCTGGCTGATGCAGCAGGCCGAGGGCGCGGTGAGCCGCCAGCGCTACAAGGGACTGGGCGAGATGAACCCCGAGCAGCTGTGGGAGACGACGATGGACCCCACCGTGCGCCGCCTGCTGAAGGTGCAGATCGACGACGCGATCGAGGCCGACAAGGTGTTCACGATGCTGATGGGCGACGAGGTCGAGCCGCGGCGGGAGTTCATCGAGAGCAATGCGCTGAGGGCGGCTAACATCGATGTGTAGGGTGTAAGCTCGCAGTGCACTTCACTGTGCTGTCAGAATCCTTGGCGAACTGGCAGGGACAAGAATGAGAACGCCTCAAGAGGATGACGCACCCGGGAGCGGTGCAGCACATGACCGGCCGCTGACATTCATCGACCTATTCTCGGGCTGCGGGGGATTCTCGCTGGGTCTGGAGTGGGCCGGTCTGCGCTGCTTGGCGGCCATCGACTTCAACGAGTCAGCCATTGAGACGTTTCGGCGTAACCACCCCGAGGTCCCAGTTGCGCTGGTCAAAGACCTGACCAAGTTTGCGCCCAAAGAACTGGACGCGGCGCTGGGCTCAGAGCGAGTCGACGTCATTGTTGGGGGGCCTCCTTGCCAAGGATTCTCCAAGGCTCGCCAGGTCGGTGGCTCCAACCACGGCGAGCGGCTTGTCTACGACCCCCGCCGGGAGCTCTTTCGCGAGTTTCTGAAGTACGTCGCTTACTACCAGCCCAAGGTCTTCGTGATGGAGAACGTGCCGGGTATGCGCTCGGCCGCCGGCGGAGCCTTCTTCACGGCTGTTCAGGTGGATAGCCGTGAGCTTGGCTACCGCGTCATCCCCTATGAGGTCCAGGCGTGGCGGTTCGGCGTACCGCAAAAGCGCATCCGCCAGCTCATCATCGGAACCCGCCGAGAACTGCCACTGTTCATTCCCGACCGCTACATCCGCGAGACGCACGTCGACCTGGGTGAACCTGAGCCCAAGGGCAAGCAGTCGGCTGTGACGCTCGGTGAGGCTATCGGTGACCTGCCGGACCTCACGTCCGGCGACGAGCGGTTCATCCGCACCTATGACCTCGCCGCCCGAAAGGAGCACGTCAAGCGCTACGGGAAGCGGTATCTCTATGACGTTCTGAAGGCCCACAAAGCCAAACAGCTGCTCGGCCACACATCGCGCCCGCACAGCGACCGGGACTTGCGTGACTTCAGGCGCCTCAGAGAGGGCGAGACCAGCCGGGCAGCGCTGGCCCGAGGCGTGGAGATGGAGTTCCCCTACGACCGCGAGCACTTCAAGGACCGCTACACGCGTCAGCATCGAGACCAACTGTGCTCGACCATCGTGGCGCACCTGAAGAAGGACGGGCTGATGTTCATTCACCCGACCCAGGCTCGCTCGCTCACGCCAAGGGAGGCTGCCCGTATTCAGAGCTTCCCAGATTGTTGGCGCCGACTGAGATTTGACCCACTTGTGAGGATCGTGCCGACCGAAAACTGACCCAGGTGTTCAACCTACCCTGCCCGACTTATCCACAGCGGGGCGGGGTGTGAGGAGTGATCACCATGGCCATGATTGGCA
>CAIKLM010000016.1 GCA_903828235.1 uncultured beta proteobacterium
CCTGGCCGAGCAGTACGGCACCGAGGTGGCGCCGGACTTCATCAGCTCCGTCACCGACGCCGTCATGGCCGAGGTCGGCGCCTGGCAGGCCAGGCCGCTGGAGCCGATGTACCCGGTGGTCTTCTTCGACGCACTGCGCGTGAAGATCCGCGAGGACGCCGTCGTGCGCAACAAGGCCATCTACCTGGCGCTGGGCATCCTGCCCGACGGCACGCGCGACATCCTGGGCTTGTGGATCGAGAACACCGAGGGCGCGAAGTTCTGGATGAAGGTCTTCAACGACCTCAAGACCCGCGGCGTGGCCGACATCCTGATCGCAGTAACCGACGGCCTGAAGGGCATCGGCGAAGCCCTGAGCGCGGTGTTCCCGGCCACCACGCTGCAGACCTGCATCGTGCACCTGATCCGCAACAGCCTGGACTACGCCAGCTGGAAGGACCGCAAGCTGCTGGCAGCGGCCCTGCGCCCCGTCTACACGGCCGCCAGCGCCGAGGCTGCAGAACAAGCGCTGAACGCCTTCGAGCGCGGCACCTGGGGGCAGCGCTACCCCACCGTCACGGCAGCATGGCGCAGGGCCTGGGACAGGGTGATCCCGTTCTTCGCCTTCCCGCCCGAGGTGCGCCGCGTGGTCTACACCACCAATGCCATCGAGAGCGTACACAGCCGGCTGCGCAAGATCATCAAGACCCGCGGGCACTTCCCCAGTGACGATGCCGCCAGCAAACTCATCTGGCTGGCACTGCGCAACATCACCGCCGACTGGAGCCGGGCGGCCAAGGCATGGAAGCTGGCGATGAACCAGTTCGCGATACTCTTCGAAGAGCGATTCACGCAGGTCGCGCATGGCGCAGGCCGGTGAGAGGGGTTGAACCATGAGTACATGGGCTCAACCGGGGCGCCTCCGGCGGCCTGGCAGGGGCCTGAAGACAAAGTAGAAATCAGCCAACAGCCAATTCAGTAAACCGCCTCACACACAGAATTTCGGACATCCCTACCCGCCCAGGCCCCACTGGTTCTTCAACTCGTCGAACGCGTTCTCGGCATCGGCCCGGTCACGGTAGAGCTGCCCGATCGCCTGCTGCGAGTAGGTCACATCGGTGACGAGCACGGCGTACTCCCACAGCCGCTCGCCCTCGGGCACGCTCGGGCCCGCCAGGTCCAGCTTTAGCCGCTTGCCGTCCATGCGGCGTTCCCGGGCGATGCCTCCTCGGATGCGCTGGCGCACGACAACGACCCGGCGCTTCTTGCTCCAGCCGTGCAGCTGCAGGCTGGCAACGACCATCTGGCAGCCCTGGTCATCCGGCCGGCTCCAGTCCTGGCGGCTGAATTGCTGGGCCACCAGGCGTTGCACGTTCTTGGTCTGCCGCAGCCGCAGCAGGTAGGGCTGGTCTCTTTCTTCCAGCGTCAGCAGGATGCCTTCGTTGCCGTACCCAGAGTCGCCCCGCACCAGCGCTGGCGCCTTGTCGCCCAACTCGTCGAGCACTCCGTGCCGGCACGCATGTCCAACGGGGCGACCGCCAACCACACGGTATCGATCCGGATCATCGCAACAGCTCGCGCGTCCAGGCAGCGAAGTCCGCTGTTGCTGAAGGCGGCCAAGTGATGTTCATCGTCACGGCGCCGCGGCGAAATTCGACCTCAATGCCACGCTCGGCAACGGACTGCATCGGTGCGACCGGTAAAGCCACGGCGACGAACTCGCGCGAGGGCACCGGACCGGCTGCACGCGCTTCGCGTGCCAGCTTGCGCCACCCGTGCACGACGTTGGTGTTGATGCCGTGCGACATCGCCACCTTGGCCACCTAGGCGCCAGGTGCATCGCACTCGCCCAGGACCTTGGCCTTGAAGGCCGCGCTGTAGCGCCGGCGAGTCGTTGTCTTGTCGCTTGTCATCGTGTCCGCGTAAGTCGTACGCGGACACGATCGTTATCGGGGCCATGTCCCACTTCAAGATGGGATCGCCGCGCGCTTACCCCGAACCAGCATGCGACTGGCCACGTCGAGGTCAGGGTCATCGGCCGACGACGTCGGCGCGACGTCGCGCATGCAGGCGTCTCACCAGGAGCGTTCAAGGATGAGGCCGATGATGGGAAGTGCCTCGCCCTTTTCTGAAAAATTCACACCCCGCCGTGGGTCGAACTCCCGTGAACCACCGCTGGGACCGCCGTAGACGTTGAGCACATCCAGGAACCCAACCAGGTCCACCGGGCCGAGACTGCGCCGGTAGTCGATCCGGACATTGAGCGCATGAAGATCTTCAAGCCGCAGTGCGTTCCGCCGTGTCAGTTCCTTCGAGTAGCGCAGCGGCTTACCAGGCCCCAGCACGTCACTCTGAATGGTGAAGTCGTCCGTGGGTCGGCCGGTGGCCCACTTCCAGCGCCCAGCCACCTTCCAGCGTTCGTTGATCTGCCAGCTGCCGCCAACGGAGAAGAAGTGCTTGCGGTTGAAGTCGGCGTCGTAGTCGCCGACACCATCGTTGTCATTGATGCGTGCCTTGTTGTAGGCGTAGACAACACTCCCGGACCAGCCTTTCGAAAAGCGCCGCGTCAGAACGAGATCCAGGCCAAGATTGGTGCCTGTCCCGTCGTTGGTGACCCGGCCACTGGTGCGGTCCTGCACGACGACGAGATCGCTCAGTCGCTGATAGTACGGCTCGACGAGCAGCGACCAGTTTCGGTCGAAGCTCTGCTCGAAGCCCACGCTCACGTGAGTGACCCGCTCATTCTTGATGCCGAAGTTCTCCGGGCTTGCCGCGCGGACCAGAAAGCGCGGCGACTGATAGAACACGCCTGCGGTGGCAGACACCCGCGAGCCTGAGCCAAGCCGCCAGTTCGCCGCAAGCCGCGGAGAAACGAGCGACTCGTCCGAAAAGCCATCCCGCTCGTAACGAAGCCCTGTTCTCAGATCCCACTGACCAAACTTGAACAGCTGCTCGGCATACGCGGCGTAGCTGGTCTCCTCGGCCCTGTAATCCGAGTTGATGCCGTCCGGGGTCAGCGTGATGTATCGCCGGCCAGGCGGACGCGGGTCGGTCCTTCGATAGACGAACCGGTCCCAGTCCTCCCGGAGCGAAGTCGAGTACTCAGCCTTGGTCTGCGAAACGCGCAGTCCGGCCGATCCCTGCCCGAACCGGTTACTTGTCACGTAATCGCTTTGCCAGCCGCTCTCGGTTTCCTTCTCGGTCACGGTGAGCAAGCGTTCACGCACCGGGACGTCCGATGCCCGAGTCCCCTTGGGCACGAGGTCCGGATAGGCCTCACCCGCCGCTGAGGTCTTGTTGTTTGCACGGCGGTAGATCTGATGTGTCCATCGGCTCTCCGCTCCGGCGCGGCGGCGCCAGGTCAGTCCCACCAAGGACAGGTCCTGCCGGGTGTCGATCAACGACACGTCCTCGAAGTTCGGCGAAGCGAGAACATTGTTGACATTGCGCGTGTATCTCTCCGGCGCCTGAATGCCAAGAAACTCGATCTTGTTCTCCGGATCAAGGGTCGTCACCGTCTTGAGCACGATATCGGTCAGTTTCGGCTGGCCGATGTCCAACTCCTCGATCGTTTCGAAGACGCGGCCGAAGTCGAACTGGCGCGCCGTGAAGTACAGGGTCGTACCAGCATGGATTGCACTGGGCCCCTCGTAGCTGAACTCGAGCCCTGCGATGTCCACCCGAAGACTGGCGCTCGGAGTCGGGCTGCCGCCAGCGACGCCGAGCTTCAGCAAGGAGCCCGAGCGCCCTCCGTACGCGGCGCTCCAGCCGCCGGCCGAAAACTCCGCACTCGCGATGGAGTTCGGCGCGAAGATCGAGTAGCGACCACCGCCACCGATGTCCTCATCCTCGCCGACAGTCTGGTCGAAGTGAACCACCCGATCCAAGGGCAGCCCGTCAACCAGTATCAGGTTGTCTCGGGGCCCACGGCCGCGCACCGAGAAACTGGCGAACTCGCCATCGGTGATCAGCCCCGGCAGGCCGTCAAGTGCTCGAAGCACATCACCGCCGGTCCCAGGGGCACTGCGCAGTTCCTCTCGGTTCAGCAAGGAGTTACTGGCCGCTCCGTACGGGTCGGCAATCAACGCGCGGCCCACCACCACAATGCTCTGGGCCGCCTCCGTGCGGGCGAGCATCTCCAGGTTCAGCGGCGTCACCTTGCGATCGACCACGCGCACGCTGGGCTCGCTGGTGGCTATCCAGTTGGGGCCTTCTGCCGTTACCGCATAGAGTCCCGCGTCGAGGCCAGACAGCTCGATCGTGCCGCTGGCCTCTGTGCGACGCGTAACGACCTTGCCGGCACGGTCGGTCACGGTCACCGTCACGCCCTCGAGAGGCCGCTGTGTCTCCTTGCTGGCGACAAAGATGCGCATCCCGCCTCCTGCGCTTTGCGCCATCGCGGCAGCTGCTGAGCAGAAGACCAGCACCCCGACGATGAGCCGAAGTGCGATCGTTCCGCTGATCCAGGACAGCCTAGAGAAGGTGATGCAGTTCTGGGAAACGAAGGTCGAGACCATGGGAGACGTGAAGGAAGCAGTCGAGTCGCTCGATGCTAGGCGGCCGCCCGTGAACCAAACGTCACACGGCCCAGCGGTGCACGGCGCGTCCCGGCCTTACCATCGCGCCGTCATCGTCGTCGCAGCATCGCCATGAGGGTACTTCTGCTCGAAGACAGCCTTGCGCTCGCGGGTGCCGTGTCGGACTTCCTTGAGGTGCGGGGCTGTGTCGTCGAGCTGGCCTTCCATGGACAGGCGTTTCTCGAACTGGCGAACGCGGGAGCGTTCGATGTCTACGTTCTCGACGTGGCTGTTCCTGGCATGGACGGGCTGGAGGTCTGTGAGCGCCTGCGCACACAGCTGCGCGACGAGACGCCCGTGATCTTTCTCACCGCACGCGACACGCTGCAGGACAAGAAGGCGGGTTTTGCTCGTGGCGCGGATGACTATCTGGTGAAGCCGTTCGAGATGGAAGAACTCTTGTTCCGTCTCCGGGCGCTCACAGCGAGAGGGCGACGGCCCCAGGTTTCGACTCAGGTGCTGGGCGAAGTGATGCTCGATCACGCTGCAGGCATCGTGTTGCGCAACGGCCGGCGCATTCGGCTTCACGAGCTGCAGCTGAGAGTCCTGAAGATCTTGGCTGCCCGTTCACCGCTCACCGTGGAGCGCGCCGTTCTCGAAAGAGAACTCTGGGGCGACCACGTTCCAGACAGCGATGCGCTGCGCACCCACATCTATCGACTGCGAAATGCGCTGACCCTCACCGGAGAACGAGAGTTGATCGAAACCGTCCACGGCAAAGGGTGGCGCTTTGTCAAATGACATCACCTTCCAGCGGCGCTTGCGCAGGGCGTTCATGCGCTTCGCCGGAGCGACCACCCTGCTCTATGGCCTCCTGACCTACCTTGTCCTCCAGGGGACCGAAGAGTTCCTGCTGCGCCGCTACCTTGGCGCGGTGGTCGAGCAAGCGATCGCGCAGATCGAACGGCCAAGCACGGACGGCACCACGCCGAGCACCGTGGAGAGGGTCAAGGGCCTCGCGCAGCCCCCGCGTCACGGCTTGTTTCGCAGCTCGGGCGTCGAAGTCGTGCGGCTCTACGTACGCGCCTCACCGGACCTGCCGGCCTGGGTGGCCTCCTACGGGCCGGGTACGCACCTTCTCTTTGGCGACGGCGGGCTGGTTCGTGTCGTCCCGATCATGGGCGGCGACGATACGCTCTATGCGGTCATCGATGGCCACGGGATTCTCGACGCCGACGACTTTGAGCCCTACGCGCTGCTGACGTTGCTGCTGATCGGCGCGGCCGTAACGGCCGCTAGCGGCGCCATCGGAGTTAAGCTCGCGCGGCAGCTCGCGCAGCCGCTGGTTACCTTGACCCAGGAGGTCAACGGCCATCGCGAAGGACCGGTGGCGTTTTCGGGTGCCCAACGTGGAGACGAAGTCGGAGCGCTGAGCCGCGGCTTCGCTGTACTGGTGGCACGGCTCAGCGATTTTCTTCAACGCGAACGGGAGTTCACGCGCTTCGCGAGCCATGAACTACGCACGCCCGTGGCCGTCCTCAAGAGCAGTCTCGCCGTGTTGCGTGCGACCGACGATGAGCCCTTGCGCGAACGGGCGCTTGCGCGCATGGAGCAGAGCGCCAACGACATGGCCGATCTGGTCGCCGCGCTCCTTGCGCTCAGCCGCGCTCCTGAGGACCCGGGCCAACGCGACGACCAGGAGTTGGACGTCGCGTCGATCATCAAGGACCTGCTCGATCGGCTCGCCCCGTTGTCAACGCAGAAGGGGCTGCGGATCGAGCAGCAGCTCGATGCGCTCGCGCGCGCAAGGGCGGCTCCGGGCCTGGGCCCGGTGCTGATCGATAACCTCCTGCGCAACGCCGTGGCCTACGCCGACACCTGGATCGTGGTGCGGGCGGATGCGCGAGGTTTCGAGATCGAGAACGATGTGCGGGAACAGCCGCGCAGTTCTTCCTCGACGGGGTATGGCCTGCAGATCGTCGCACGCATATCCGAGCGGCTAGGCTGGGCGTTCGCATGTGGGCGCCAGGGCGGACGTTTCTCGGCACGTGTGGCGTTCGGGCCTGGATCCGGCAGTTACCCCGATGCCTGCAGCGCCTGAGCGGGCTTTGGCAGCCAACGACCGGTGCGATGCGTTCGCCGGTGTCGCGCAGCAGGCAGCCCCAGCGGCGCAGGTCCCTGGACGCCAGACCCGGCGGTCGGACGCGCCCGATCGGGCAGCGCCCTTACCAGGGTGGCCTTCAGAGCGTGCGCCCGGCGCGGAAGGCGCCGCGCCGGCCGCGCGGCCCCGGCGCACTGGCCTGCATCGCGGCAAGGTGCACGCCGGCATGCGCGTGCGTGATGGCCATTCCCAGCGCATCGGCGGCGTCGGGGCCCGGCCGGCCGGGCAGCGCCAGCAGCCGCTGCACCATGGCCTGCACCTGCGCCTTGGCCGCCAGGCCGTGGCCGACGACCGACTTCTTCATCTGCAGCGCCGTGTACTCGGCCACCGGCAGCCCGGCGCTCACCAGCGCCGCCAGTGCCGCCCCGCGCGCCTGGCCCAGCAGCAGCGTGCTCTGCGGGTTGACGTTGACGAACACGATCTCCACGACGGCGCAGTCGGGCGTGTAGCGGCGCGCGACCTCGCCGATGCCGTCGACGATGATCTTCAGCCGCGCCGGCAGGTCGCCGCGCGGCGCCTCGGCGGTGGCGATGGTGCCGCTGGCCACGTAGCGCAGGCGCTGGCCTTCGGCATCGACGATGCCGAAGCCGGTGCGCTGCAGGCCGGGATCGATGCCGAGGATGCGCATCCGCTACACTAGGTACCAGCGCACGAAGTGGAAGAACACCGGCGCCGCGAAGCACAGCGGTGCCACGCGGTCCAGCAGGCCCACGGCTCCGGTGACGGAACTGCGGTTGCCCCAGTAGCGCACGCCCGCGTCCTTCTTCAGGGCCCGCATCACCAGCTCGCCCAGCGAGCCGCAGCCGGCGGCCACCAGCGCCATCGTCGCCGCCTGCCAGGGCCCGGCGGGCGTGATCCAGAACAGCGCCGCACCCACCAGCGCCGCCGCCGCCAGGCCCAGCCCGACGGCCCGCCACGAGAAACTGCGGTCGATCTGGCGCGCCACGGGCCGGCGGCGCAGGCGGCGGCTGGCCGTCTCCTGCACCAGCTGCGCCACGGCCGTCACCATCACCAGGAAGAACAGCAGGAAGGCCCCGCGCCCGGCGTAGCCCGGCAGGTCCAGCAGCAGCAACGCCGGCGCGTGGCTGAGGCCGTAGACGCAGACCATGATCCCCCACTGGATCTTGGCGTTGCGCTCCAGGAAGCGCTCGGGGTCACCGGCCAGCGCACCGGCCACCGGGATGGCCAGGAACACGTACACCGGCACGAACACGGTGAACAGGTCGAAGGCGCGCGAGCCCACCAGCACGTACTGCAGCGGCAGCGCCACGAAGAAGGCCAGGATCAGGCTGCGGTGGTCGCCGCGCCGGGTGTGCACCAGCGTGATGAACTCGCGCAGGGCCAGGAACGAGATCACGCCGAAGCCGATGGTGGCCCCCACCGGCCCGCTCACCCAGGCCGCCCAGAACAGCAGCGCGCCCAGCCACAGCGCGCGCAGGTCGCGCCGCCGGTTGCGGCGACGCTCGCGCCGCTCGGGGCTGTCGTCGCCGGCGCGCCGCGCCGTCGCTGCCAGGATCAGCGCGCTCAGCAGCACCAGCACGCCGAACAGAGCCACGAACAGCAGGCCCACCTGCTGGTCGGTGTCCAGGCGCCGCAGCGCGGCCAGGGCGTCGAGCATTCAGCCCCCGCTGCCGGCCGGGCGCAGGGCCACGACGGCGTCGCGCGCGCGCTCGAGGAAGGCGCGCTTGTCCTCGCCCTCGGCCAGCTGCAGCGGCGCGCCGAAGGTCACGGTGCACAGCACCGGCACGGGCACGACCTCGCCCTTGGGCATGACGCGCTGCACGTTGTCGATCCACGCCGGCACCAGCCGCACGCCCGGGAACTGCTGCGCCAGGTGGTACAGGCCGCTCTTGAACGGCATGGGCTCGCCGCGCGCGCTGCGCGTGCCTTCCGGGAAGATGACCAGCGAGTCGCCCTGCTCCAGCGCCGCCACCAGCGGCTCCAGCGGGTCCTGCTCGGGGTTGGCGCTGCGCGAGCGGTCCACGTACACGGCGTGGAACACCTCGGTGGTGAGCCAGCGGCGGAACGGGCTGCCGGCCCAGTAGTCGCGCGCAGCGATGGGCCGCGTGCTCGCCCGCAGCTCGTGCGGCAGCGCCGCCCAGATCAGCACCCAGTCGAGGTGGCTCTGGTGGTTGGCGAAGTAGATGCGCTGCTCGGCCATCGGCGGGCAGCCCTTCCAGTGGCCCTGCGCGCCGGTGACGAGCCGCGCGATGAAGGCCAGCAGGGCACCGGTGACGGACGCGAGCGACATGCCGGGATGCTAGCCCCGGCGGGCTTCAGTGCCGGAAGTGCCGCGTGCCGGTGAAGACCATGGCCACGCCGCGCTCGTCGGCGGCGGCGATGACCTCGTCGTCGCGCACGCTGCCGCCGGGCTGGATGACGCAGGCCGCGCCCTCGTCGATGACCACGTCCAAACCGTCGCGGAACGGGAAGAAGGCGTCGCTGGCCACCGCCGAGCCCGCCAGGCTCAGGCCCGCGGCGCTGGCCTTGACGCGGGCGATGCGGGCGCTGTCCAGGCGGCTCATCTGGCCCGCGCCGACGCCCAGCGTCATGCCGGCGCCGCAGAAGACGATGGCGTTGCTCTTCACGAACTTGGCCACCTTCCAGGCGAACATCAGGTCGTCCATCTGCTGCGGCGTGGGCGCCTTGCGCGTGACGACGCGCAACTCGGCGGCGCCGACGTTCTTGTTGTCGGGCGACTGCAGCAGCAGGCCGCCGCCGACGCGCTTGCTGTCGACGGCGTTGACGCCGCTGCCCACCGGCACCTCGAGCACGCGCAGGTTCTGCTTGGGCGCCAGCACCGCCGCGGCCTCGGGCGTGACGGCCGGCGCGATCATCACCTCGACGAACTGCTTGTTGTCGCCGATCTGGCGCGCCGTGGCCTCGTCGAGCGGGCGGTTGAAGGCGATGATGCCGCCGAAGGCCGAGGTCGGGTCGGTCTGCCAGGCCTTCTGGTAGGCCTCGGCGAGCGTCGCGCCCACCGCCACGCCACACGGGTTGGCGTGCTTGACGATCACGCAGGCCGGCGCGTCGAAGCTGCGCGCGCACTCCCAGGCGGCGTCGGCGTCGGCGATGTTGTTGTAGCTCAGCGCCTTGCCCTGCAGCTGCCGGTAGCCGGCCAGCGTGCCGGGCGGCGGGCTGGCCTCGCGGTAGAAGGCGGCGCTCTGGTGCGGGTTCTCGCCGTAGCGCATGTCCTGCGCCTTCACGAACTGCGCCGTCCACACCGCGGGCCAGGGCTCGCGCGCCGGCACGGCGTGGCCGGCGTCCTCGGCGCCCGGGGCCACCGAGCCCAGGTAGTTGGCGATCATCCCGTCGTAGGCCGCCGTGTGCGCGAACACCTTCTTCGCCAGCATGAAGCGCGTGCCGCGCTGCACGCCGCCGGCGGCCAGCTCGGCCAGCACCTGCGCGTAGTCGGCCGGGTCGATGACCACGGCCACGCCGTCCCAGTTCTTGGCCGCGGCGCGCAGCATCGCGGGGCCGCCGATGTCGATGTTCTCGATGGCGTCGTCCAGCGTGCAGTCGGCGCGCGCCGTGGCCTGCGCGAAGGGGTAGAGGTTCACCACCAGCAGGTCGATGGCGCCGATGCCGTGCCGGGCCAGCGCGGCCATGTGCTCGGGCACGTCGCGCCGCGCCAGCAGCCCGCCGTGGATGCGCGGATGCAGCGTCTTGACGCGGCCGTCGAGCATCTCGGGGAATCCGGTCACCTCGGCCACCTCGGTGACGGCCAGGCCCGCGTCGGCCAGCAGCCGCGCCGTGCCGCCGGTGGACAGCAGGCGCACGCCCTGGCCGGCCAGCGCGCGGGCCAGGTCGACGATGCCGGTCTTGTCGGACACCGAGAGAAGCGCGGTCTTCATGGCTTGATGAGCTTGTGGTCGAGCAGCTTGCGCCGCAGCGTGTTGCGGTCGATGCCGAGCCAGTCCGCCGCCTTGCTCTGGTTGCCGTCGGCGTGGCGCATCACCACGTCGAGCAGCGGCTTCTCGGCGGCGGCGATGAACAGGCGGTGCAGGTCGCCGGGCTCGGCGCCGCGCAGGTCGGAGAGGTACTGCTCGACGCTCTCGCGCACGCAGTCGTCGATGGCCTTGCGGCTCATGCGGCCAGCGCCTCGGTATCGTCGTCGTTGGCCGCCGGCGTCACGGCCAGCGGCAAGCGCTCGCGCGTGGCACCGAGCGTGTCGAAGAACGCCGCCACGGCGTCGTGCTGCGCGCGCGCATCGTCGAGCGTGTTGATGTGCTGGCGGAGGCACTCGCCGCCGGGCAGGCCGCGCACGGCCCAGCCGATGTGCTTGCGGGCGCTGCGCACGCCGCTGAACTCGCCGTGCAGCGCCAGGTGGTCGTGCAGGTGCTCGAGCAGCCAGCTGCGCACCTCGGCCACGGTGGGCGGAAGGCGGTGCGTGCCGTGCTCGAGGAAGTGCGCGATGTCGCCGAAGATCCACGGCCGCCCTTGCGCCGCGCGGCCGATCATCACGGCATCGCAGCCGGTGGCGCGCAGCACCTCGGCGGCGCGCTCGGGGCTGGCGATGTCGCCGTTGGCCACCACCGGAATGCGCAGCGCGGCCTTGATGGCGGCCACCGTCTCATGCTCGGCGATGCCGCCGTAGCCCTGCTCGCGCGTGCGGCCGTGAACCGTGAGCAGCGCGATGCCGGCGTCCTGCGCCGCGCGGGCCAGCACCGGGGCGTTCTTCGCGGCGGCGCACCAGCCGGTGCGCATCTTCAGCGTCACGGGCACGCCGCGCGGCGCGCAGGCGGCCACTACGGCCTCGACGATGGCGATGGCCAGGCGCTCGTCCTGCATCAGCGCCGAGCCGGCCCAGGCCTTGCACACCTTCTTGGCCGGGCAGCCCATGTTGATGTCGATGATCTGCGCGCCGCGGTCGATGTTGTAGAGCGCGGCGTCGGCCATCTCGGCGGGGTCCACGCCCGCGATCTGCACCGCGATGGGCCCGGGCTCGCCGGCGTGGTCGGCCCGGCGCGAGGTCTTCAGCGAGTTCCACAACTCGCGCCGGCTTGTCACCATCTCGCTGACCGCATGGCCCGCGCCCAGGCGTCGGCACAGCGTGCGGAAGGGCCGGTCCGTGACGCCGGCCATCGGCGCGACGAACAGGTTGTTCGGCAGGGTGAACGCGCCGAGGCGCAGCGGTTTCAGCACGTCGGGCTGCTCAAAAATGCGGCGCGAGTATAGCCCTGGGGCAGCAAGAGGAAAGGCCGCCCGCAGGCGGCCTTCCTGTGCCCGAAGGAGGGACCGTTGGTCAGCGTTGGGAGACGGGCTTGACGTCGCGCGCGGGCGAGCCCACGAACAGCTGGCGCGGGCGGCCGATCTTGTATTCGGGGTCGCCGATCATCTCGTTGAGCTGCGCGATCCATCCCACCGTGCGCGCCAGCGCGAATATGGCGGTGAACAGGCTCACCGGGATGCCCAGAGCGCTCTGCACGATGCCCGAGTAGAAGTCGACGTTGGGGTAGAGCTTGCGGCTGACGAAGTAGTCGTCCTCCAGCGCGATCTTCTCCAGCGTCATCGCCAGCTTGAACAGCGGGTCGTCATGCAGCCCGGTGGCCTGAAGCACCTCGTGGCAGGTCTCGCGCATCAGCTTGGCGCGCGGGTCGTAGTTCTTGTAGACCCGGTGGCCGAAGCCCATCAGCTTGACGTTGGAGTTCTTGTCCTTGACCTGCTTGATGAACTCGCCGATCTTCTCGACGCCGCCCTGCCGCTGGATGTCCTTGAGCATGGTCAGCGCCGCCTCGTTGGCGCCGCCGTGCGCCGGCCCCCACAGGCAGGCCACGCCGGCGGCGATGGCCGCGAACGGGTTGGTGCCCGAGCTGCCGCACAGGCGCACGGTCGAGGTGCTGGCGTTCTGCTCGTGGTCGGCGTGCAGGATGAAGATCCGGTCGATGGCGCGCACCAGCACCGGGTTCGGCACGTACTCCTCGCAGGGCGTGGCGAACATCATGCGCATGAAGTTCGCGCTGTAGCTGAGGTCGTTCTTCGGGTAGATGAAGGGCTGGCCGACGCCGTACTTGTAGGCCATGGCCACCAGCGTGGGCATCTTGGCGATCAGCCGGTGCGCGGCGATGGTGCGGTGCTGCGCGTTGTGGACGTCGGTGCTGTCGTGATAGAAGGCCGACAGCGCCCCCACCAGGCCCGTCATCACCGCCATCGGGTGCGCGTCGCGCCGGAAGCCGCGCAGGAAGAACTGCATCTGCTCGTTGACCATCGTGTGGTACGTGATGGTCTTGACGAAGCTGTCGCGCTCGGTCTGGTTGGGCAGGTCGCCGTTGAGCAGCAGGTGGCAGACCTCGAGGAAGTCGCAGTGCGTGGCCAGCTGCTCGATGGGGTAGCCGCGGTACAGCAGCTCGCCCTTGTCGCCGTCGATGTAGGTGATGGTGCTGTTGCACGACGCCGTGCTCAGGAAGCCCGGGTCGTAGGTGAACTTGCCGGTCTGCGCGTAGAGCTTGCGGATGTCGATGACGTCCGGACCGATGCTGCCCTTGTAGATGGGCAGGTCCATGCTGGGGCTGCCGTCGCTGAACGACAGCGTGGCTTTCACGTCGGAGGGGGTCATCGGGCGGGCCTTTCGTCGGAGGGTGTGCTTGGGCTGGCCGGCACGGGTGCGCTGCGCAGTTGCGCCAGCACCTCGCGGGCCTCGGGCGTGTCGACCTCGCCGGCCAGCGGCTTGCGGCCGAGCAGCAGGTCCAGCAGGTCGTTGTCGGCAAGGTCCATCAGGGTCATCAGCCCCGCGGCCTGCCTTGTCGTGATCGTCTCCTCGTGGTGGCGGAAGAAGCGCTCGATGAACAGGTCGTTCTCGAGCAGCCCGCGCCGGCAGCGCCAGCGCAGCTTGCTCAAGCTCCGTTCGTCGAGGCGCTTGTCCATCGCGGGGTCAGACGGCCCTTCGGACCATCAGCTCCTTGATCTTGCCGATGGCCTTGGTCGGGTTCAGGCCCTTGGGGCAGACGTCGACGCAGTTCATGATGGTGTGGCAGCGGAACAGGCGGTACGGGTCCTCGAGGTTGTCGAGGCGCTCGCTGGTGGCCTGGTCGCGGCTGTCGGCGATGAAGCGGTAGGCCTGCAGCAGCCCGGCGGGGCCGACAAACTTGTCGGGGTTCCACCAGAAGCTGGGACAGCTGGTGGAGCAGCTCGCGCACAGGATGCACTCGTACAGGCCGTTGAGCTCCTCGCGCTCCTCGGGCGACTGCAGCCGCTCCTTCTCGGGCGGCTGCTCGTCGTTGACGAGGTAGGGCTTGATGCTGTGGTACTGCTTGAAGAACTGCGTCATGTCCACGATGAGGTCGCGGATCACCGGCAGTCCCGGCAGCGGCTTGAGCACGATGGTGCCCGGCAGCGTGCGCATGTTGGTCAGGCAGGCCAGGCCGTTCTTGCCGTTGATGTTCATCGCATCAGACCCGCACACGCCCTCGCGGCACGAGCGGCGGAACGACAGCGTCGGGTCTTGCGCCTTGAGCTTCATCAGGGCGTCGAGCAGCATGCGCTCCGAGCCGTCGAGATCGACGGTGTAGGTCTGCATGCGCGGCTTCGCGTCCGTGTCGGGGTCGAAGCGGTAGATCTGGAAGGTGCGTTGCGTCATGGCGTTACTGCTCGTGCATCGGAAGGTGCGGAAGCCTCGGGCGGGTGCCGACTAGAACGTCCGCACCTTGGGAGGAACGCTGTCCACCGTCAGCGGCTTCAGGTTCACCGGCTTGTAGGCCAGGCGGTTGCCCTCGCTGTACCACAGCGTGTGCTTCATCCACTCGGCGTCGTTGCGGCCCAGCGGGGTGTGCGGGTCGTCGGCGCCGCGCTCGTAGTCCTTCACGGTGTGGGCGCCGCGGCACTCGCGGCGCGCGGCGGCGCTGGTCATCGTGGCCTGGGCGGCCTCGATCAGGTTCTCGACCTCCAGCGCCTCGATGCGCGCGGTGTTGAAGACCTTGCTCTTGTCCTTCAGGCCGATGGATTCGACGCGCGCGCGCAGGGCGCTGATCTCGACCACGCCCTGGTCCATGCTGGCCTGCGTGCGGAAGACGCCGGCGCGCTGCTGCATCGTGGCGCGGATGTCGTTCGCCACGTCCTGCGCGTACTCGCCGTTCGTGGCGCCATCCAGCCGCGCCAGGCGGGCCAGCGAGCGGTCGGCGGCGTCGGCCGGCAGCGGCTTGTGGGTCTTGTCGGCGTCCTTGAAGCTCTTGACGATGTGGTCGCCCGAAGCCTTGCCGAAGACCAGCAGGTCCAGCAGCGAATTCGTGCCCAGCCGGTTGGCGCCGTGCACGCTGACGCAGGAGCACTCGCCCACCGCGTACAGGCCGTTGACGATGTCGTTGTGCACGCCGTTGCGCGGGATCACCACCTGCCCGTTGATGTTGGTCGGGATGCCGCCCATCTGGTAGTGGATGGTCGGCACCACGGGGATCGGCTCCTTCGTGATGTCGACGTTGGCGAAGTTGTGGCCGATCTCGAACACGCTCGGCAGGCGCTTGAGGATGGTGTCGCCGCCCAGGTGCGTCATGTCGAGGTTGATGTAGTCCTTGTTGGGGCCGCAGCCCCGGCCTTCCTTGATCTCCTGGTCCATGCAGCGGCTGACGAAGTCACGCGGCGCCAGGTCCTTCAGCGTGGGGGCGTAGCGCTCCATGAAGCGCTCCCCGTTGGCGTTGCGCAGGATGGCGCCCTCCCCGCGGCAGCCCTCGGTCAGCAGCACGCCGGCGTTGTGCACGCCGGTGGGATGGAACTGCCAGAACTCCATGTCCTCCAGCGGGATGCCGGCGCGCGCCGCCATGCCCAGGCCGTCGCCGGTGTTGATGAAGGCGTTGGTGCTGGCGGCGTAGATGCGCCCGGCGCCGCCGGTGGCCAGCAGCGTGACCTTGGCCTGCAGCACGTGGACCTCGCCGGTCTCCATCTCGAGCGCGGTCACGCCGAGCACGTCGCCGTCGGCGTCCGTGATGAGGTCCAGGGCCATCCACTCCACGAAGAAGTTGGTGCGCGCCGCCACGTTCTGCTGGTACAGCGTGTGCAGCATGGCATGGCCGGTGCGGTCGGCCGCGGCGCAGGCGCGCTGCACGGGCTTCTCGCCGTAGTTAGCGGTGTGGCCGCCGAAGGGGCGCTGGTAGATGGTGCCGTCGGGATTGCGGTCGAACGGCATGCCGAAGTGCTCGAGCTCGTACACCACCTTCGGCGCCTCGCGGCACATGAACTCGATGGCGTCCTGGTCGCCGAGCCAGTCGGAGCCCTTGACGGTGTCGTAGAAGTGGTAGTGCCAGTTGTCCTCGGCCATGTTGCCGAGGCTGGCCCCGATGCCGCCCTGCGCCGCCACCGTGTGGCTGCGCGTGGGGAACACCTTGGACAGCACCGCCACGTTCAGGCCGGCGCGGGCCAGCTGCAGCGAGGCGCGCATGCCGGAGCCGCCGGCCCCGACGATGACGACATCGAACTTGCGCTTGGGAAGGTTGGCCAACGACACGGTCAGAGTCTCCACAGAACTTGAATGGCCCAGCCGATGCAACCCACCAGCCAGACAATGGTCAGCACTTCCAGCGCCAGCCGGGCGCCCACCGGCTGCACGTAGTCCATCCAGATGTCGCGCACGCCGACCCAGGCATGCCAGCCCATCGCGACGAAGGCCACCAGCGTGAGCAGCCGCATCCACTGCGCCGAGAAGATCGCGGCCCAGCGGTCGTAGCCCATCTCGCCGCCGAACAGCACCTGCGCCAGCAGCACGATGGTGAACAGGGCCATCAGCACCGCCGTGACGCGCTGGCTGAGCCAGTCGCGCATGCCGTAGTGCGCGCCCACGACGACGCGCTTGCTTCCGTAGTTGACTGCCATGGGATGTGGGGGTTGGGTGGGTTCAGAACAGCCCGAACAGCTTGGCGCCCAGCACGGCCGTCAGCGGCAGGCTCACGGCCAGCGTGACCACCGCGGACTGCCGGCCCTGGGCCTTGGACACGCTGTGCGTGGCGTCCATCCAAAGGTGGCGCAGGCCCGAGACGAAGTGGTGCAGGAAGGCCCAGATCAGCCCCAGCATCACCAGCTTCAGCAGCCACGCCGGCACGAAGCCGATGCCGGCCGCGAAGGCGCTGCGGAAGACCTCGAAGCTGACCTCGGAGGTCACGCTCTGGTCGAACAGCCAGACCAGCAGCGGCAGCAGCACGAACATCATCGCGCCGCTCAAGCGGTGCAGGATGGAAACGTAGGCGGCCAGTGGCAGGCGGTACTTCGTGGCGTCGATCAGGCGCATCGCGCCGGGCCGGGCCGCGCGGGCCGCACCGGGCCGCGCTCGTGTCATCTCGGACATGTCGTTTTCTCTGGTGAAGACAGCAGAACCGCGAAAGTCTATTGCACGACCCCTGGCTTACGCGGGGCTGCAAGCGGGCAAACAGGCGTCGGCGCGTGCATCACATCAGGGCATTGCGATAGTGATGGGCGGTGGTGAGGTACAGGCCGCGGCGCAGTTCGACGGGCTTGTCGCCATACGTGTAGGACAAGCGTTCTACACTGAGCAGCGGCGTGCCGGGCGCCACGCCCAGCAGCGAGGCGTCATCGGCGCCGGCGGCCACGGCGCGCAGCTTTTCCTCGGCGCGCACCATGTGGACGGCGAACTCGGCCTCGAACAGGCGGTACAGCGGGCCGCGCCACGATTCCATGCGCTCCAGCGTCAGGCCCTTGAACGGCGCGCCCGGCAGCCAGAGGTCGTCCAGCACCACCGGGCGCGGTTGGCCGCCGGCGGCGGTCTCGTCGGGCGCCAGCAGCAGCCGCCGCACCTGCACCGCCGCCTCGCCCGCGCGCAGTTCGAGCGCGCGCGCCACCTCGGCACTGGCGCGCTGGCGACGGCAGTCCAGCAGCCGGCGCTGCAGCGGCGCGCGCGTGCCGCTGTCGGGCACCAGGCGCAGGAAGCGGTACTGCGTGCTCTGCTCGGCATGGCTGGCCACGAAGGTGCCCTTGCCCTGGCGACGCACCAGCAGGTTGTCGGCCGCCATCTCGTCGATGGCCTTGCGCACCGTGCCCTGGCTGACGCGGAAGCGCAGCGCCAGGTCCGTTTCGCTGGGGATGGCCTGGCCCGGCTGCCACTCGCCGGCCTGCAGGCTCTGCACGAGCAGCCCCTTGATCTGCTGGTACAGCGGGCTGAAGGACGGCGTCGCGACGGGCATGGCGGCATCGATTGTGCCCCAGCTGTCTTGCATAAGACATAAGAGTGCAGTCAGGTCGCCGCGCCTAGAATCAGCGCCCTTCCCTTCCCGTTCCGACCCCTCTCTTTCGCTCGAGGAGCCCCCACCATGTCCACCAAGAAGCCCGTGCGCGTGGCCGTCACCGGCGCCGCCGGCCAGATCGGCTATGCCCTGCTGTTCCGCATCGCCAGCGGCGAGATGCTCGGCAAGGACCAGCCGGTGATCCTGCAGCTGCTGGAGGTGCCCGTGGAGGGCCCGCAGAAGGCGCTGAAGGGCGTGATGATGGAACTCGAGGACTGCGCCTTCCCGCTGCTGCACGGCATGGAAGCCCACGGCGACCCGATGACCGCCTTCAAGGACAGCGACTACGCCCTGCTGGTGGGCAGCATGCCGCGCAAGGCCGGCATGGAGCGCGCCGAGCTGCTCAGCATCAACGGCCAGATCTTCATCGGTCAGGGCAAGGCGCTGAACGCCGTGGCCAGCCGCGAGGTCAAGGTGCTCGTGGTGGGCAACCCGGCCAACACCAACGCCTGGATCGCCATGAAGAGCGCGCCCGACCTGAAGCGCGAGAACTTCACCGCCATGCTGCGCCTGGACCACAACCGCGCGCTCAGCCAGCTCGCCGCCAAGACGGGCAAGCCGGTGGCCAGCATCAAGAAGCTCGGCGTCTGGGGCAACCACAGCCCCACGATGTACGCCGACTACCGCTTCGCGACCATCGACGGCGCCAGCGTGAAGGACATGATCAACGACCACGCCTGGAACAAGGACGTGTTCCTGCCCACCGTGGGCAAGCGCGGCGCGGCCATCATCGAGGCGCGCGGCCTGTCGTCGGCGGCCTCCGCCGCGAATGCCGCCATCGACCACATGCGCGACTGGGCCCTGGGCACTAACGGCGGCTGGGTGACGATGGGCGTGCCCAGCAACGGCGAGTACGGCATCCCGCAGGACGTGATGTTCGGCTACCCGGTCACCTGCGAGGGCGGCCGCTACAGCATCGTCGAGGGCCTGCCCATCGACGAGTTCAGCCAGGGCTGCATCGACAAGACGCTGGCCGAGTTGCTGGGCGAGCAGGACGGCGTCAAGCACCTGCTCTGAGGGCAGGGCCCGCCGGCACGGGGCGCGGGCTAGCCGGCCGCGCACCCCGCGCTCTGGCGGCGTGTTGCGGAGCGTCAGCGTCGGCGCGTGGCCGCGAGCAGTGCCAGCCCGATGCCCGCCAGAGCCAGGGGCGTGGGGCTGGGCACCCCGGTCGGCGCGAGCACGCTGAAGCTGGCCGTGTAGTTGGCCCCCGAGCGGCTGTCGAAACGGTCGCCGATGTTGGAGCTGATCGTCCAGTAGACCTCGAGTGTGTGGCTGCCGGCGCCCAATCCGCTCAGGAAGTTGATCGGCGTGCCCGACAGCTGCGCCCACTTCTGGTCGCCGGGCGTGCCGACGAAGGTGTTGCCCATCGCGTCGTTGAACGGCAGGTCGCTCGTGAAGCCGATGGCCTGCGTGCTGAATGCACCGCCGTTGACGCGCCAAGACAGCGCCGCACCGGTGACGTCGCCGCCGCCGTTCTTCCAGCTCAGCACTTCGGCACCCGAGATGTAGGCCAGGCTGCCCAGGGCGAAGGCGCCGAGGTTGGCACCCTCGAAGGCGGGCCCCGTTGCCGGGCCGGGCTGAGTGCCGCCGAACCAGCTGAAGTTGCCGGGTCCGGGGCCGTCGCCATCGATGGCGATGTAGCTGCCGAACAAGCCCACCGCCGCGGCAGTGGCAACCTGAGTGGCCAACAGGGTGCCGAGACCCAAAGCGAAGCGAAGGCAGATGGAAGAAGCGCGCACGGATTTGTCCTCGGTGGGTATCTCCGTGTAGTCTAGCTACTCATTTCCACGAGGGAACTCAAGGATTTCCCGAAGGAGCTCCATAGAACCCCTGCATCGGGTGAGTGTCAGAAACGACAAGTCCTTCTTGTAGTCTGACTACCTACTCGTTCCCCACGGCTCCGAGGCCACGATCAGGCAGCCACCCAAGGCCGGCAGGCCGCCTGCGCACGACATGGAACCAGTGGCCGCGCGCTACTCTCGCTTCCCATGATGCCCACCCCCACCCCCCGCGAAGCCCTGTTCGACCCCGAGGACACTGCCGCGCCGGCGCTGCCCGTCTGCGACCACTACGCCGGCGTGGAGCCGCGCATGAGCAAGAGCCTGCAGCTGCAGGCCGAGCTCGGGCCCGTGTTCGACGTCACTCTCGACAACGAGGACGGCGCACCCGTGGGCCGCGAGCTCGAGCACGCGCGGCTGATCGCCGGGCTGCTGGACGGGCCGCTGAACCGCTTCGGGCGCGTGGGCGTTCGCCTGCTGCCGGTGTCGCACCCGGCCTTCGACGAGGTCGCCGGCATCGTGCTGGGTGCGGCCCGCCCGCCCGCCTACCTGACGATACCCAAGCCGCGCGGCGTGGCCTGCATCGACCGGGCCGCGCGCGTTGCCGACGCGCAGGGCGGCGCCGCAGTGCCGCTCCACGCACTCGTGGAGACCCACGGCGCACTGGCCGAGGTGCGCCTTCTGGCCGCGCACCCGCGTATCGAGTGCCTGAGCTTCGGGCTCATGGACTTCGTCTCGGCGCACCGCGGCGCCATTCCGCAATGGGCCATGAGCGCCGACGGGCAGTTCGACCACCCGCTGGTGGTGCGCGCCAAGCTGGAGATCGCCGCCGCCTGCCACGCCCACGGCAAGGTACCCTCGCACGGCGTCGTCACAGAGTTCGCCGACACGGCTGCGCTGGCCGAGGCCGCTCGAAAGGCTGCCGATCTGCTGGGCTACACGCGCATGTGGAGCATCCACCCGGCCCAGGTGCGGCCCATCGTCGCCGCCTTCGCCCCCACCGCGGCCGAGGTGGCGCAGGCTGTGCAGATCCTGCTCGCCGCGCAGGCCGCGCGCTGGGCGCCCATCCGCCACGACGACACGCTGCACGATCGCGCCAGCTACCGCTACTTCTGGAACGTGCTTCAGCGCGCCGAGCGCACTCGTGCGGCCGGCCTGCCGGACGACCTGCGCCAGGCGTGGTTCGGGCGCCGGTCGCCCTGACGTGGCGCTGAAACGGCGCGCATTCCGCCGCGCCGTCCGGGGTTGATGCGGCACTGCAGCACGCGTCCACATGGCAGCCGGCACACTCCGGGCCGATTTCGTTTCATCTGCCATTTGCTCCCGGAGTTCCCGATGACCACGCTGCTGCTTGCCCTCGTCCCGCTGTTGTTCGTCACCGGCTTCCTGGTCTGGACGATGACCATGGGCGCCCGCGAGCAGGCCAAGGCCAACGTCTGGGCGGAAGACTGGGCGGCCCGGCAAGAGGGCGGCCCGGGTCACTGAGTTAGCCCCGAATCCGGGCCGGCCGGGGCTCGCTCCTCGGGTAGGCTCGGGGCCCGGCTCCTGACTGGCGCGCCCGGCCGCGCGCACCGACCGCCTTGCGACACTGCTCCGCCTTGCGGGCCCTGGCCCTGCTGATTGCCGCCTTCCTGGCGGCGCCCTCGGTGCACGCGCAGGCGCTGAAGCTGCGCGTCATCGGCACCACCGACCTGCACGTGCACCTGATGTCCTGGGACTACTACCAGGACCGCGCCGTCGTCGACTACGGCTTCGCGCGCACGGCCACGCTCATCGAGGCGGCGCGCGCCGAGGCCCGCAACAGCCTGCTCGTCGACAACGGCGACCTCCTCCAGGGCAGTCCGCTCGGCGACGTGGTGGCCCGCGTCAAGCCGCTGGCCACCGGCCAGGTGCACCCGGCCATCGCGTTGCTCAACCGCTTCGGCTACGACGCCGCGGCGCTGGGCAATCACGAGTTCAACTACGGCCTGGACTTCCTGCGCCGCAGCCTCGCAGGCGCGCGCTTCCCGGTGCTCGCGGCCAACGTGGTGGAGGCCGCCGGCCCGCGCCGCGGCCAGCCGGCGTTCCAGCCGCACGCGCTGCTGGAGCGGCGGGTGGTCGATGAATCCGGCACGGCGCACACGCTGAAGATCGGCGTCGTCGGCGTCGTGCCGCCGCAGATCATGCTCTGGGACCGCCAGCACCTGTCCGGCCGGGTGGAGGTGCTGGACATCCTCGACACCGTGCGCCGCACCGTGCCGCGGCTGCGCGCCGAAGGCGCCGATGTCGTGGTGGTGCTCTCGCACTCCGGCTACGGCAGCGAGGCGCCGGCGCCGATGAGCGAGAACGTCACCGCCACCATCGCGCGGGTGCCGGGGGTGGATGCCATCGTCTTCGGCCACTCGCACGGCGAGTTCCCAGGGCCGGCCTTCGCGCGCAGCCCGGGTGCCGACGTCGCCCGGGGCACCATCCACGGCGTGCCGGCAGCCATGCCCGGCTTCTGGGGCAGCCACCTCGCGGTGATCGACCTGTTGCTCGAGCGCCAGGGCGATGGCACCGCGGCGCGCTGGGTGCGCCGCGACGGCCGCGCCGAGATCCGCCCCGTGGCCGACCGCGCCGCGCGCCGCGCGCTGGTGGAGCCGCACGCCGCCGTCGCCGAGACCGTGCGCGCCGACCACGAGTCCACGCTGGCCTGGGTGCGTGCCGAGGTCGCGCGCACGGCCGACCCCATCCACAGCTTCTTCGCGCAGGTGGCCGACGATCCGAGCGTGCAGCTGGTCTCGCAGGCGCAGCTGGCCTACGCGCGGCGGCTGCTGGCCGGCACGCCGCACGAGCGGCTGCCGCTGCTGTCGGCCGCGGCGCCGTTCAAGAGCGGCGGCCGCGGCGGCCCGGGCAACTACACCGACATCCCGGCCGGCCCCGTGGCCGTGCGCAACGTGGCCGACCTGTACATCTACCCCAACACCGTGCAGGTGGTGAAGCTCACCGGCGCGCAGGTGCGCGAGTGGCTGGAGATGAGCGCGCAGGCCTTCAACCGCATCGACCCCGCCGGCCCGCCCGAGCAGGCGCTGCTCAACCCGGGCTTCCCGAGCTACAACTTCGACACCATCGACGGGCTGAGCTACCGCATCGACGTCACCCAGCCCGCGCGCTACGACCGCAGCGGCCGGCTGGTGGCCCCCGAGGCGCGCCGCATCGTCGACCTGCGCCACGAGGGCCGGCCGCTGGACGACCAGGCCGAGTTCCTGGTGGTGACCAACAACTACCGCGCCAGCGGCGGCGGCGCCTTCCCGGCGCTCGACGGCCGCCACACCGTGCTGCAGGCCCCCGACGAGAACCGCGAGGCCCTGCTGCAGCACCTGCAGGCCCAGGGCACGGTGCGGCCGGCGGCCGACCGCAACTGGAGCCTGGTGCCGGTGCCGGGCGTGAAGCTGCGCTTCCAGTCGTCGGCGCGCGGCATCGCCCACCTGGCTGCAGTGCCCCAGGTGAAGCTGGTGCGCGACGAGGGCAACGGCTTGGCCACCTACGAGATCGCGCCTTGACCAGCCTGCCGCGCCGCAGCCGCGGCGTCGTCGTCATCGGCAGCCTGCTGCTGGTCGCCGGCGCCGTCGTGCTCGTCGGCGCGCTGATGCTGGGCCTGCTGCTGGCCTGGTACTCCTTCGACCTGCCGCCGCTGGACGAGGCCACCGACTACCGCCCGCGCCAGCACCTGGTGGTGCTGGCGGCCGACGGCCCCGAGATCGCGCAGTTCGGCAGCGAGCGGCGGATATTCGTGCCCGTCGCGAAGATGCCGCAGGCGCTGAAGGACGCCGTCATCGCCACCGAGGACGCCGGCTTCTACGAGCACCGCGGCATCAGCTGGCGCGGCGTGGCGCGCGCCGTGGTGGCCAACCTCGGCGGCGGCGTGCCGCAGGGCGCGAGCACGCTCACGCAGCAGGTGGCGCGCACCATGTTCCTGAGCACGCGGCGCACGCTGGAGCGCAAGCTCAAGGAGGCGCTGATCGCCCGGCGGCTCGAGGCCGCGCTGACGAAGGACCAGATCCTCGAGCTGTACCTGAACCAGGTCTACGTCGGCACGCGCGCCTACGGCATGGGCGCGGCGGCCGAGACCTACTTCGACAAGCCGCTGGCGCAGCTGAACCTGGCCGAGCTGGCGCTGATCGCCGGCCTGCCGCAGAACCCGATCTACGCCAACCCGTTCTCCAACGAGGCCGCGGCCGTCAGACGCCAGCGCTGGGTGCTGCAGCGCATGCTGCGCACCGGCAAGATCAGCCAGGCCGAGCACGACGCCGCGGTGGCCGCCCCGCTGGCCTACCGGCGCACGCGCGGCCCCGACGTGGCGGCGCAGCACGTGGCCGAGATGGCGCGCCGCGCCGTCTTCGAGCAGCTCGGCGAGAAGGCCTACACCGAGGGCATCCGCGTCTTCACCAGCATCCGGGCCGAGGAGCAGCGGGCCGCGCAGGCCGCGCTGCGCAAGGCGCTGATCGCCCACGAGCGCCGCCAGCCCTGGCGCGGCCCCGAGGACCAGGAGAGCCTGCCGGCCGAGGCCGAGGCCGCCGAGCGCGCGGCGGCGCTGGCCCTGCGTGACCTGCGCGACGACGACGACCTGCGGGTGGGCATCGTGATGGCGGCCTCCGAGCAGGCCCTGCGCGTCAAGCTCGCCAGCGGCGAGACGGTCAGCGTAAGCGGCGAGGGCCTGCGCCTGGTGCGGGCGGCGCTGCGCCCGCAGGCGCCGCCGCCGCTGGCCGTCAAGCGCGGCTCGGTGCTGCGGCTGCTGGCCGTGCCGGGCCCCAAGGGCACGCCCGCCTGGACGGTGGCGCAGTCGCCCGAGGCCGACGGCGCCTACGTCTCGCTGGACCCCGCCACCGGCCGCGTGCGGGCGCTGGTGGGCGGCTTCAGCTTCAGCCGCGGCCCCTTCAACCGCGCCACGCAGGCGCGGCGGCAGCCGGGCTCGAGCTTCAAGCCCTTCCTGTACGCCACGGCCTTCGAGCACGGCGTGATGCCCGAGACCCTGGTCGACGACCTGCCGCTGCAGGCCGAGGACGGCGGCACGCCCAGCTGGAACCCCGGCAACAGCGACGGCCAGTTCGACGGCCCGATGACGGTGCGCGACGGCCTCGTCCGCAGCAAGAACCTGGTGAGCATCCGCATCCTGCAGCGCATCGGCCTGGCGGCGGCGCGCGACGGGCTGGCGCGCTTCGGCTTCGACCCGCAGCGCCACCCGTCCGACCTGACGCTGGCGCTGGGCACCGGCAGCGTGACGCCGCTGGAGATGGCCGCGGCCTACGGCGTGTTCGCCAACGGTGGCCACCGCGTCGCGCCGGTGCTCATCGAGCGCATCGTGGCCGCCGACGGCAGCGTGCTGTTCGAGGCGCCGCCGGCGCCGCCGCTGGACGAAGGCAACCGCGTCGTCTCGGCGCGCACGGTGTTCCTGGCCAACTCGCTGATGCAGGACGTCACCGCCCGCGGCACCGCCGCGCGGGCGCAGGCCACGCTGCAGCGGCCTGACCTCTACGGCAAGACCGGCACCACCAACGATGCGGTCGACGCCTGGTTCGCCGGCTGGGCGCCGGGCGTGGTGGGCGTGGGCTGGATCGGCCACGACACGCCGCGCAGCCTGGGCGAGCGCGAGAGCGGCGGCGGGCTCGCGCTGCCGGTGTGGATCGAGGCCATGGCGCGCGCGCTGCGCGGCGTGCCGGTGCAGGCCCTGGAGCCGCCCGAGGGGGTGGTGCGGGGCGCCCTCGACTGGCGCCTCGTGGAGTACGCCAACGGCGGCTTCGTCACCGCCATCGGCAACGTGGCCGCGGCCACCGCGCCGCCGGCGGCGGCGTCGGCACCGGCCGCGGCTGCCAGCCGCTGAGCCGGCCACTCAGCCGGTTGCCGCCTCAGCCCGCCTCGGGCGCGATGCGCTCGGCGTGGTCCACCAGCCGGTCGAGCAGCGCCTGCGCGCGCTCGTCGCCCCGCTCCACCGCGGCGTCGTACAGCGCGTCCACGCGCTCGTGGAAGGCGGTGGCCGTCAGTGCGCCGCCCGCGCCGTGCACCAGCCGTGCCACCCGGTGGGCCTGCCAGCGGGCGGCTTCCTCGTCGTCCAGCGTCTCGGGCGCGTTGCGCGCGCGCCAGCGGAACAGCAGCTCCTCGAGCCGCCCGTCGGCAAAGGCCACCCGCCCGCCGTGCACGCGCTCGGCCAGCTGCGGCCAGCTCAGCGCGCGCAGGCGGTTGAGGGTGCGTCGGTCCTCGTCGCCGACGAAGCCGCCGTACAGGTCCTCGTCGACGTCGGGCGCGGCCTCGGCCGGCCGCGCGAACACCTCGCGCCAGCGCGGCGCCACGGCCTCGGCCACGCGCGCGGCGCCGGCGGCGTGGCGCTCGGCCAGCGCGCGGTCCAGGCCCCAG
>CAIKLM010000017.1 GCA_903828235.1 uncultured beta proteobacterium
CGCTGGGTGCCGGCCGGCGCGGCCTCGTCGGCGGCGGCGCGCAGCCCGGCCACGGCCGCGGCGGCCAGGGCCTCGGCCTCGTCCAGCGGCGGCAGCAGGCCGGCCAGGCGCTCGGCCAGCATGGACTTGCCGCTGCCCGGCGGGCCCACCATCAGCAGGCTGTGGCCGCCCGCGGCCGCGATCTCCAGGGCGCGCTTGGCGGCGGCCTGGCCCTTCACGTCGCGCAGGTCGGGCAGTGGGCGCGGCGCCGCGGCAGCCCCGGGCACGGCGCGCGGCAGCGGCACGGCGGCCTCGCCCGGCACCAGCGCCGCCACCACCTGGGCCAGCGTGCGGGCGGCCCGAACGTCCAGCTCACGAACTCTGGCGGCTGAGCGGGCGCTCACATCGGGCAGCACCAGCGTGCGCCCGGGTGACTCGGCCTGCAGCCCCAGGGCCAGCGCCAGCGCGCCCCGCACCGGGCGCAGCTCGCCGGCCAGCGAGAGCTCGCCGGCCCACTCGGCGGCATCCAGCCGCGCCGCGTCGAGCTGCCCCGCCGCCGCCAGCACGCCCAGCGCGATGGGCAGGTCGAAGCGGCCGCTCTCCTTGGGCAGGTCGGCCGGCGCCAGGTTGACCGTCACGCGCTTGTTGTGCGGGAACGCGAAGCCGCTGGCCTGCAGCGCGGCGCGCACGCGCTCGCGCGACTCCTTCACCTCGGTGTCGGCCAGGCCCACCAGCGTGAAGCTCGGCAGGCCGTTGGCCAGCTGCACCTCCACCTGCACCGGCGGCGCGTTCAACCCGTCCAGCGCCCGACTGCGCACCACGGCCAGCGACATGACCCCTCCCGATCCCCCGTTGATGGTCGGGCCATGCTGCCGGCGCACCGCCGCTGTGCGCCGCACCAGACAGGTGCACTCCGCTGGGGGATCGGCGCCGGGTGCACGCTTTCGGGGGACGGGGCGGCTGCACCGCGCGGCCCAGGGCTGGCGGCGGGCTGGCGTGGCATGGCACAGGGCTTGCAAACCCGGCCGCAACGGCTGTGGGAGGTTGGGGCTGCTCGTCGGTCGCCGCGCCGTGGGCCCACGCCCTGCTCGTTGGGATCTGTTTGTTCTGGTTTGCGACTTGAGGAGTCCGCGCAATGAAGATGGTGACTGCCATCGTCAAGCCCTTCAAGCTTGACGAAGTGCGTGAAGCCCTGAGCGGCATCGGCGTTCAGGGGATCACGGTGACCGAGGTCAAGGGCTTCGGTCGACAGAAGGGCCACACGGAGCTGTACCGCGGCGCCGAGTACGTGGTCGACTTCCTGCCCAAGGTGAAGATCGAGGCTGCCGTCGACGAGAGCATCGTCGAGCGCGTGATCGAAGCTATCGAGAGCTCGGCCCGCACCGGCAAGATCGGCGACGGGAAGATCTTCGTCACCTCGCTGGAGCAGGTGGTGCGCATCCGCACCGGCGAAACCGGCAAGGACGCCCTGTGATGCGCGCGTCCAGCCCGAGCCTTCCGAAAGCACTCGACATGAAGAAACTCCTCACCACCTTCCTGGCCGGCCTGTTGCTGGCCTTCGCCGGGCTGCTGATCAGCAGCCCGGCCTTCGCGCAGGCGGCGTCGGCGCCGGCGGCCGCGGCCGCCTCGGCGGCGGTCGAAGCCGCCTCCGCGCCGGCTGCGGCGGCACCCGCCTCGGCCGCAGCCCCCGCGGCCGCCCCGGCCCCGGTGCCCAACAAGGGCGACACTGCCTTCATGACCATCGCCACCGTGCTCGTCATCCTGATGACGATCCCCGGCCTGGCGCTGTTCTACGGCGGCCTCGTGCGCAGCAAGAACGTGCTGAGCGTGTTGATGCAGGTGTTCTGCGTCTTCGCGCTGATCTCGGTGCTGTGGGTCGTGTACGGCTACTCGCTGGCCTTCACGGCGAGCAGCCCGTACATCGGCGGCCTGAGCAAGATGTTCCTGAGCGGCGTCACGCCCGAGTCCATCGCGGCCACGTTCAGCAAGGGCGTCTACATCCCCGAGCTCACTTTCGTGGCCTTCCAGGGCACCTTCGCGGCCATCACCACGGCGCTGGTCGTCGGCGCGTTCGCCGAGCGCATGAAGTTCTCGGCGGTACTGCTGTTCTCGGTGATCTGGTTCACCTTCGCCTACCTGCCGATCGCGCACATGGTCTGGTACTGGGACGGCCCGGACGCCATCACCAACGCCGAGACCCTGGCCACCGTGACGGCCAACGCCGGCGCGTTGTGGGCCAAGGGTGCGCTGGACTTCGCCGGCGGCACCGTGGTGCACATCAACGCGGCCATCGCCGGCCTGGTGGGTGCCTACGTGGTGGGCAAGCGCGTGGGCTACGGCAAGGAAGCCATGGCGCCGCACAGCCTGCCGCTGACGATGATCGGTGCCTCGCTGCTGTGGGTGGGCTGGTTCGGCTTCAACGCCGGCTCCAACCTCGAAGCCAACGGCATCGCCGCGCTGGCCTTCATCAACACCGTGGTCGCCACCGCCGCCGCGACGCTGGCCTGGATCGCCGGCGAGGCGCTGCTGCGCGGCAAGGCCTCGATGCTGGGCGCCGCCTCGGGCGCGGTGGCCGGCCTCGTCGCCATCACCCCGGCCTGCGGCTTCGTGGGCGTGGGCGGCGCGCTGGCCATCGGCCTGATCTCGGGCCTGGTGTGCCTGTGGGGCGTCAACGGCCTGAAGAAGATGTTGGGCGCCGACGACTCGCTGGACGTGTTCGGCGTGCACGGCGTGGGCGGCATCGTCGGCGCGCTGCTGACCGGCGTGTTCGCCAGCCCGGCGCTGGGCGGCACCGGCATCTGCGACTACGTGGCCAACACCTGCGGTGGCTTCGGCGGCATCGGCAGCCAGGTCTGGATCCAGCTGCAGGGCATCATCTACACGGTCATCCTCTCGGGCATCGTGGCGTTCGTCGCCTTCAAGATCGTCGATCTCACGGTGGGCCTGCGCGTCGCCGAGGACGAGGAGCGCGAGGGCCTGGACATCGCCAGCCACGGCGAGACCGCCTACAACAAGTGACACCCGCCGCCGCCCGGCCCTCGTGGCCGGGCGATGGCCGGGCAGCCGCCAGACCGGCTGTCCACGCAATCGCGCCCCCGGGCGCGATTGCGCATTCTGCGGCCCTGGTTTTGGGCGGAGAATGACCGGCTGGCGAGGTAGACCATGGTTCCCCATCTGACGACCGCCCTCACGGGCCCCATCAACGAGCTCGAGGCGCGCATCCTCGAGTCCATGCCGGCCATCGAGCGCTGGTTCCGGCTGGAGTGGATGGAGCACACGCCGGCCTTCTACGCCGCGGTCGACCTGCGCAACGCCGGCTTCAAGCTGGCGCCGGTGTCCACCGACCTGTTCCCCGGCAGCTTCAACCACCTGACGCCCGAGATGCTGCCGCTGGCGGTGCAGGCGGCGATGGCGGCGATCGAGAAGATCTGCCCGGAGGCGCGCAACCTGCTCGTCGTGCCCGACGAGCTCGGCGACGACCCGTTCTACCGCGCCAGCGTCGAGCGGCTGATGCAGATCTTCACGCAGGCCGGGCTGAACGTGCGCCTGGGCTCGGCCGACCCGTCCGTGAAGGAGCCCGTCACGCTGGCGCTGCCGGCCGACCAGGGGCAGGGCGGCGAGCTCGTGCTGGAGCCGCTGGTGCGCAGCAAGACGCGGCTGGGCCTGAAGGACTTCGACCCCTGCACCATCCTGCTGAACAACGACCTCGCCCGCGGCATCCCGCGCGAGTTCCACAACCTGCACGAGCAGTACCTGCTGCCGCCGCTGCACGCCGGCTGGACGGTGCGCCGCAAGAGCCGCCACTTCGAGAGCTATGAAGAGGTGGCCAAGAAGTTCGCCAAGCTGCTGGGCATGGATCCCTGGCTGATCACGCCGATGCACAGCCGCTGCGGCGAGGTCGACTTCGACGAGGCCGCCGGCCTGGACTGCGTGCGCGCCAACGTCGAGGCGGTGCTCGGCAAGGTGCGGCGCAAGTTCAAGGAATACGGCATCAACGAGCGGCCCTTCGTCGTCATCAAGGCCGACCACGGCAACCTCGGCCGTGGCGTCGTCACGGTGCGCGACGTGCGCGAGCTGGCCGACGCCGCGGCGCTGCGCGACCGCATGGGCCTGGCCAAGGACGGCCATGCCATCACCGAGGTGCTCATCCAGGAAGGCGTGCCCAGCTACGAGCGCGTGCACGGCGCCGTCGCCGAGCCGGTGGTGATGACGATGGACCGCTACGTCATCGGCGGCTTCTACCGCGTGCACGCCGAGCGCGGCGCCGACGAGAACCTCGGCGGCCCCGGCTCGAGCTACGTGCCGCTGGCCTTCGCCGAGAACAACGCGCTGCCCCGGCCCGGCGCCAAGCCCGGCGCCAGCGCGCCCAACCGCTTCTACATGTACGGCGTGATGGGGCGGCTGGCCATGCTGGCGGCGGCCTACGAGCTGGAAGCCACCGACCCCGAGGCCGAGAACTTCGAATGAGCGGTTCCCGGCCCGGCCAGCGCGCGGCGCTGCCGGCGCTGACCCTGGCAGCCATCGGTGTCGTCTACGGCGACATCGGCACCAGCCCGCTGTACGCGCTGAAGGAGGTCTTCGCGCACGGCCGGGTGGCCATGACGCCCGAGCACGTGCTGGGCATCCTGTCGCTGGTGTTCTGGACGGTCACGGTGGTCGTCACGCTCAAGTACGTGACGCTGATCCTGCGGGCCGACAACCACGGCGAGGGCGGCCTCATCGCCATGCTCGCACTGGCCTCGCAGGCCGTGAAGGACCGGCCGGTGCTGCGCGGCCGCCTGCTGCTGCTGGGCATCTTCGGCACCGCCATCTTCTTCGGCGACGGCGTCATCACGCCGGCCATCAGCGTGCTGTCGGCGGTCGAGGGCCTGGAGGTGGCCGCACCCGGACTGCACCGCTACGTGGTGCCGGTGACGCTGGCCGTGCTGACGCTGCTGTTCGCGGCGCAGCGATTCGGCACCGCGGCGGTGGGGCGCTGGTTCGGGCCGATCACGCTGGTGTGGTTCGCGGTGCTGGCGGTGCTGGGTGTGGTGCACATCGCGCGCAACCCGGGCGTGCTGGTGGCGCTGTCGCCGCACCACGCGCTGGGCTTCGTCGCCGCCGAGCCCGGCGTGGCCTTCGTCGCCCTGGGCGCCATCGTGCTGTGCGTCACCGGCGCCGAGGCGCTGTACGCCGACCTCGGCCACTTCGGCAAGCGGCCGATCCGCCTGGCCTGGTTCACCGTCGTGATGCCGTCGCTGCTGCTGAACTACTTCGGCCAGGGCGCGATGCTGCTGCAGCACCCCGAGAACGTGGCCAACCCCTTCTACGAGATGGCGCCGCAGTGGGCGCTGTTCCCGCTCGTCGGGCTGGCCACGGCGGCCACGGTCATCGCCTCGCAGGCGCTGATCACGGCGGCGTTCTCGGTCACCAAGCAGGCGGTGCAGCTGGGCTACATCCCGCGGCTGCGGCTGCTGCACACCAGCGTGCGCGCCAGCGGCCAGATCTACATCCCGTTCGTCAACTGGAGCCTGTACGCCTGCGTGGTGTTCGCGGTGGTGGTGTTCGGCAGCAGCAGCGCGCTGGCCTCGGCCTACGGCATCGCCGTCACCATCGACATGACCATCACCACGGTGATGACCTTCTTCGTCATCCGCCACGCCTGGAAGCTGCCGCTGGGGCTGTGCGTGGCGGCCACGGGCCTGTTCTTCGCCGTCGACATCGTCTTCCTCTCGGCCAACCTGGTGAAGGTGCTCGAGGGCGGGTGGTTCCCGCTGGCCATCGGCGCCGCGGTGTTCGCGCTGATGACCACCTGGCACGCCGGCCGCCGCCTGATGGCCGAGCGGCTGCGCGACGAGGCGCTGGAGCTCGAGCCCTTCGTCGAGAGCCTGTTCCTGGCCCCGCCGCTGCGCGTGGCGGGCACGGCGGTGTTCCTCAGCGCCGAGCAGGGCAGCACGCCGTTCGCGCTGCTGCACAACCTGAAGCACAACAAGGTGCTGCACGCGCAGAACCTGTTCGTCACGGTGGTGCACCACGAGCTGCCGTGGATCGGCTTCGACCGCCGCGTCGAGCTGCGGCCGCTGGGCCACGACTGCTGGCAGGTGACGCTGCACTTCGGCTTCAAGAACGAGCCCGACGTGCCCGAGGCGCTGAAGCTGCTGGCCGGCCGCGGCATCGAGCTCGACGAGATGGAGACCAGCTACTTCCTCAGCCGCGACACCGTCGTCCCGAAGCTGGGCCGCGCCGGCGGCGGCATGGCCCGCTGGCGCGAGAAGCTGTTCGCCAGCATGCACCGCAACGCCGCCGCCGCGGCCGACTTCCTGCACCTGCCGACGAACCGCATCGTCGAGCTGGGCACGAAGGTCGAGGTGTGACGCGCCCCCAGGCTCCCTCCGGTCGCCACCCCCCGATGGGGCTCATGCAGCGGCCCGGCAGAGCCGGATCCGCGCATGCGGCTTGGCCGCTCAGGCCGCCATCAGGCTGGTGAACATCTTCGTCGGCCGCGGCCGGTAGGGCTTCAGCCGCCGGGCGATCTCGGCGATGTGCTCCGGCGTCGTGCCGCAGCAGCCGCCGGCAATGTTGAGGAAGCCGCTGCGCGCGAACTCCTCCAGCAGCGAGGCCGTGACCTCGGGCGTCTCGTCGAAGCCGGTGTCGCTCATCGGGTTGGGCAGGCCGGCGTTGGGGTAGCAGCTGATCCAGGTGTCGAAGGCCACCTTGGACAGCTCCTCGATGTAGGGCCGCATCAGCGCCGCGCCCAGCGCGCAGTTCAGGCCCACGGCCAGCGGCCGCGCGTGGCGCACGCTGTGCCAGAACGCGGCCACGGTCTGGCCGCTGAGGATGCGGCCCGAGGCGTCGGTGACGGTGCCGCTGATGATCACCGGTAGCCGCTCGCCCGTCTCCTCCATCAGCTCGTCGAGCGCGAAGATCGCGGCCTTGGCGTTGAGCGTGTCGAAGATGGTCTCGACCAGGAACACGTCGCAGCCGCCCTCGAGCAGGCCCTCGGCCTGCTCGCGGTAGGCGGCGCGCAGTTCGTCGAAGCTCACGTTGCGTGCGCCGGGGTCGTTGACGTCGGGGCTGATGCTGGCAGTGCGCGGCGTCGGGCCCAGGGCGCCGGCCACGAAGCGGGGCTTGTCGGGCGTGGAGAAGCGCTCGCAGGCCTCGCGCGCCAGGCGGGCCGCGGCGACGTTCATCTCGCGCGCCAGGTGGGCCAGGCCGTAGTCCTCCTGCGCGATGGCGGTGGCGCCGAAGGTGTTGGTCTCGATCAGGTCGGCACCGGCGGCAAGGTACTGTTCGTGGATGCCGCGGATGACGTCGGGGCGCGTCAGCACCAGCAGGTCGTTGTTGCCCTTGAGGTCCTTGGGGTGCTCGGCCAGTGCGGCGTTGCGGAAATCCGCCTCGCCGAGCCGGTGGCGCTGGATCATGGTGCCCATGGCGCCGTCGATGATGGCGATGCGCTGCTGCAAAATGGCGGGCAGGGCGGCACCGCGCGTGTAGCGGGCGGTTGCAGCGGTCGGGACGGGCGGAGTCGGCGCGTTCATCGCCTGATTCTAGGAAGCCCCACACGGCGCCCGACGCCGCGCGCATGAAACACCTCACTCCCCTCGAAGCCTGGCAATACCTGCAAGAGCGTCCCGAAGCGCTGTTCGTCGACGTGCGCATGGAGATCGAGTACCTGTACGTGGGCCACCCGCCCGGGGTGGTGCACGTGGCCTGGTACGAGTACCCGGAGATGCAGGCCGACCCCGAGGCGTTCGTGCAGCGCGTGCGTCGCGAGGGCGGCCGCGAAGACGCACCGGTGGTGCTCATCTGCCGCTCGGGCAAGCGCACCGTGGAAGCCGGCCACGCCCTGGAGGCCGCGGGCTTCAAGGAGGTGGTGAACGTGCTGCACGGCTTCGAGGGCGAACTCGACGAGCACTTCCAGCGCGGCCGCCTCAACGGCTGGCGCCACGATGGGCTGCCCTGGGAACAGCTCTAGCCGGATTCCAAGGGGTGGCGAGCGCAGCGAGCCCGGGGGCCCGCGCACGCCGGATCCGGGTTGCCCGGTCCGGCGTGAGCCCCCTCGGGGGGTGGCGAGCGGAGCGAGCCTGGGGGCCCGCGTTCACAACGTCCAGTACCTTCTCCGCCGCCTGCGGGGCCTGGGCAAGTCGAGTTCCACGCCCGTGGGGCTGCGGCGGTTGCGCTGGCTGTCGCCGTGGTTCCGCAGCGCCACGTCCAGCACCATCAGCGCCATCACCGTGGGCACCACGGCGCCGGCGACCAGCGTCAGCCAGGTGGACGACAGCTCGCCCCGGAAGACCGAGCCGATCTGCACCGGCAGGCCGGCGGCCGTGATCAGCACCTCCTGGGAGGCCACCATGGTCAGCACCATCAGCGTCGCCGCGCCCAGGCGCCAGAGCGTCCGGCGCGCGCCGTTGCTGCTGCCGTCCGAGTAGGCCAGCCACATGGCGGCGGTGTAGCCCACCAGGGCGGCGGTCGCGGCGCCGGCGGCCAGGGGCAGGTTCCAGATCAGTCCGGGCCGGAAACCGGCGGCCTGCAGCCAGCCGACCTGCACGGCCAGGGAGGCCAGCGCCATCAGCAGGCCGGCTCCGGCCAGCGCCGGCAGGCTCTGCCGCCGGATCAGCGACCAGGCCGCCCCCAGGCTCAGGGCGAAGGCCACGACCAGCAGCAGCGGCAGCGCGGGCCAGCGGTAGCCCAGCGGAAACGCCAGCCTCTCCGCCCCCAGCGCCAGCACCATGGCCGACGAGAGCCCGACCGCCAGCGCGCCGCCCGACACTGCTGCCGGTCCGATCGCGTCGCGCGGACGCTGCAGCCCCTGGGCCCGCCGTATCCAGGCGATGAACAGGTGCGACGACAGCATCGCCACGATGACGGCCATCGACCACAGCAGCACGGACCAATTGCCAGCGACCATCCTCAAATCATCTCATCGTTGCGGGTAGCCTTCCGGAGCAGGGTTCCATCCCGGGGGCCGTGAATCGTCCCATCGATCGGGGTGAACGCCTCGCATCCAGCCGCCGAAGCCGAGCGACAGGCTTGCGTCGCCTCAACGCAGCGGCGCCGGCGCCGTCGGGTCGAACAGGGACGGCCGGAAGTCCGAGTCGGCGGCCGGCCCGTCGCCGCTGGCCCACAGCGCCAGCACGTTGGCCGGCATCGGCCTGGCGAACAGGTAGCCCTGGAGCTCGTCGCAGCCCAGGGCCACGAGCACGTCGCGCTGGGCCTCGCTCTCCACGCCCTCGGCCACCACGTGCAGCTGCAGCGAGCGGGCCATCTGCACGATGGCCCGCACGATGGCGCGGGCCGGCTCGCTGTGCTCGATATCCTTCACCAGTCCGGCGTCGATCTTCAGCTCCGCGGGCCCGAGCCGCCGGATGTGCGCCAGGCTGGCCGAGGTGCCGGCGCCGAAGTCGTCGATCGACACGTGCAGCCCCGCCTGCCGCATGCGCTCGAACGCGCTGCGCGTGGCCGGCGTGTCCTCGATGGCCACGTTCTCGGTGATCTCGCAGGTCAGCCGGTGCGGCGGCATGCCGTGGCGCCGGAGCGAATCGAGCAGCTGGTCGACGAAGTCCTCGCTGCGCAGCTGGTGGCCCGAGATGTTGACGGCGATGCGCATGCGCAGCCCTGCCTCGCGCCACTCGGCCGCCTGCCGGCAGGCCTCCTCGATGACCCAGGCGCCGATGGCGCGGACCAGCCCGTGCCGCTCGGCCAGCGGCACGAACACCTCCGGGCTGACGACGCCGCGCCGCGGGTGCTGCCAGCGCAGCAGCGCCTCGGCGGCGGTGACCTGCAGCGAACGGGCGTCGATCTTGGGCTGGTACACCAGCTGCAGCTGCCCCAGGGTGAGGGCCTGTCGGAGGTCCTGCAGCAGCTCGGAGTGCTCGCGGTGGTCGACGTTCATCGCCGGGTCGAAGCGCGCGTGGCCGTTGCCGCCGGTGTGCTTGACGCTGCGCATCGCCAGACCGGCGTGGGCCACCAGCCGGGGGCGGGCGCCGTCGTCCGGGTAGACGGCGAAGCCGATCGAGGTGCCCACCCGCAGGTTCAGCGCTTCGGCCTGCAGCGGCGCGCCGACCAGGGCCTGCAGCCGCCCGGCGAGCGCGTCCAGCCCGTCGCTGCCGGTGTCGCAGAACAGCACGAATTCGTCGCCGCCCAGTCGGGCCACGTGCGGCCGGTCGGCCAGCCAGCCCGACAGCCGCGAGGCGATCTCCCGCAGGATGGCATCGCCGACGCGCAGGCCGTAGGCGTCGTTGATGGCCCGGAAGCCGTCGATCCCGAGGTAGGCCACGCAGACCTGGCGCCCGTTCGCGTCGGCGGCGGCCACGGCCCTGGCGAGCTCCTGCTCCAAGGCCTCGCGCAAGACGAGCCCGGTGAGCGAGTCGCGCTGGCGCAGGTCGCTGAGTTCGGAGTGCGCCTCGGCCAGGCGGCTTCGCAGGCGCCGGCGACCCTGCCATTCGCGCAGCCCCAGCAGCACCGCGATCGACAGCAGCCCGGACACCAGGCCGAACAGCGCCACGGCGTTCTCGCTCAGGTACTGGCGCAGTTCGTCCAACGAGGCTCCCACAGGGGCCATATCGGTGCCCGGCCGGCGGGCTTGACACCGCAGCGGTGGGGCTGGCGGGCCGGCGCGAACAGCCCGTCAGGACATCACGGGAAACGTCCTCAAACAGGTGAAATCAGTGTAGCACCAGGGGTTGCTGCGCCGCCCCGGCAAAGCCGGCGATGAACTCGTCGAGCGACTCCTGGCTCGGGCCCTGCCGCACCAGCTCCTGCACGCCGCGCTCGAAGCGCTCGGCCAGGGCGCCCTGGAGGTAGATCTCGCGCCGCGCGGTCTTGTCCACGATCTCGTAGCCGCTGGCCGCCGTGCCTGGCTCGCGACCGGGGGCGTCGAACTGCACGACCACGAAGCTGTCGGAGTTGTAGAGCATCTGCATGACGCCGGAGGTGGGGGCCGGCAAGCCGGGCTTCAAGGGCTGCGGCCCCGGTGCGGGCTCAGCGCCAGGCCAGCGCCTCGCGCCGCAGCTCGACCACCGGGCCCTCGCCGTCGTGCCGCCAGGCGGCCCGCAGCGGCAGGTGGTGGGCGGCCGGGTCCAGCCAGACGCGCACCTCGGTGTCCAGGTTGCGGTCGGCCTTGCGCTGCAGGGCCAGCGCCGGCTGCGTGCGGCCGTCGTCGCCGCGCAGCGTCTCGGCACCGGTGACCTCGAAGGTCCAGACATCGGCCTCGCCGCGCGGGCTCACCACCCACATCAGGACGCGGGCGCCCGGGCGGCGCAGCGCCGGGTCGGTGTCGACGATGGCGGCCAGCTGCAGCAGCCAGCTCAGGCGGTCCTGGACGCCCTCGGGCAGGGGCAGCTCGTGGCCGGGGCCGCTGAAGCTGATGCGCGGGCCGCCCGGCGCGTCGCGCTGGAAGTTCACCGCGCGGCGGTCGCGCCCGCGCCGGCCGTCGACGAAGCGCAGCGGCTCCAGCCCTGCGGCGCTGCTGCCGCCTTCGCTGCGAAGGTGGCTGACGTTCTGGCCCAGCACCAGGGTCTGCAGTTCCAGCCGGTAGCGGCCGCCTTCGGTCGCGTAGCGCCACTGCGCCTGGCCGCTGAGCACACCCCGGCGCATGTCGAAGCGGGCCTCGAAGGGGGGTGGCAGCTGGGCCCGGTACCGAGGCAACGGCGTCCCGGCCTGGGGCGCCGCGGTCGCCGCCGCCGCGACCGGGGCGGCGGCCACCTGAAGGAGTGCGACGCTGTCGGCGGGCGCGGCGTGGACGAAGGCTGGGGCGGCGCCGGGCGCAGGCGGCGCGGCGGGGGATAGCGTCGACGCGGCCGCGGGTTCGGCCGCGGCCAGGGCAGTGGGGCCGGGGCCCCTGGTCGCCTGCTCCGACCCACCCGCCGTGGGCTGGGGTCGCGGCAGCGCGGCGGTGCCGCCGGGTGGCTCGGCCCGGGCGGCAGAAACCGGCGGGGCAGTCGGCGCGGCCGCCGGCGGGGTCGTCAGGGTCGGCGGCAGGGTGGCCGTGGCCGTCGCGGCGGCCGGCAGCGCGCGCACCGACACGGCCGCCGCGGGCTCCGCAGCCGCCTGCCCGGCGCGGGCCGGGTCGACGGCGCTGCCCGCCGTCGCCAGGCTCACCAGGGCCAGCCCGTGGACGAGTGCCACCGCCGCCAGCACGGCGGCGGCCAGCGGCCAGCGGCGCGCCTGGGGTCTGCCCCTACGCTCGGGAGAGGGGCTGTGCACTTGGATGCTCACCCCACAATAGTGCCATCCTCGCCCAGCCTGCATGAAACTCGCCACCCTGATGGACGGCTCGCGCGACGGTCAGCTGGCCGTCGTCTCGCGCGACCTGACGCAAGCCCACTTCGCCGCCGGCATCGCCACGACGATGCGGCAGTTGCTCGACGACTGGAACTTCGTCTCGCCGCAACTCGAGGATCTCTCGGCCACGCTCAACGGCGGCAAGGCGCGTCATGCCTTCCCCTTCGACCCCGCACGCTGCCTGGCGCCGCTGCCGCGCCCGGTGGCCTGGCTGCGCACGGCCGGTGATGCCCTGGAGGCTGCCGCCGCCGGCGCCCTGGCGGGAGGGCGCCTGCCGCTGGTGGCCGAGTCGGCCGACCCGCCCTTCGTGCTGCAGCCGCAGCTGGTGGCCATCACGGGCGACGTCCCCCGCGGCGCCGACGCGGAGACGGCGCTGGAGGCCGTGCGCTTGCTGCTGCTGGGCGCCGAGGTGTCGCAGGGCGCCGACGAGGCCACGGCCTGGCGGCTGCAAACCCACGCGCAGGCGGCCTTCGGGCCCCTGGCCGTGACGCCCGACGAACTGGGCGACGCCTGGCGCCGTGGCCGCATCGATGGCCTGCTGCGCGTGCAGCGTGCCGGCCGCGAGGCCTGGCGCGCCGACACCGGCCGTGCCGGCAGCTTCGGGCGCTGGCTGGCGGCGGCGGCCCGGCGGCGCCCGCTGGCGGCCGGCACGCTGCTGGCGCAGGCCCTGGCGCCGGTGGCTCCGGGCAGCGCCGAGGGCGCCGAAGGACTGCCGACGACCATCGCCCTGGCCCCCGGCGACCGCCTCGTCATCGGCCTGGACACCGCGGCGGAAGACGCGCCGCTGGGCCATCTCGCGATCAGCGTCGACGCGCCCGCGGAGGCCACCGGGCCCGCCGCCTGACGAGCCAGCCATGCACGAGCTGCCCGGCTGGCTCAAGCACGCGACCGTCTGGCTGCTGCTGGGGTTGATGGTGTTCCTGGGCGTGCAGACCTGGCAGGCCCGCGAGCGCCAGATGCGCTTCTCGTTCGACGGCCAGGGCGTCGAGATCCGCCGCAGCGCCGACGGCCACTACCACTGGGTGGGCCGGCTCGCGGGCCGCGAGGTCGAGTTCCTCGTCGACACCGGCGCCACCAGCACGGCCATCCCCTCGCGGCTGGCCGACGAGCTCGGGCTGCCCACCGTGGGCGTCGTGCAGTCGGCCACCGCCGGCGGCGTGGTGCAGGGCCGCGTCGTGATCGGCGACCTCGAGCTCGCCGGCGGCGTGCGCGCCGAGCGGCTGCGCATCACCGCGCTGCCCCAGCTGCACGCGCCGCTGCTGGGCATGGACGTCCTCGGCCGCCTGCCGCTGCAGCAGGAGCGCAGCGTGCTGCGCATCGAACTGGGCGGGGTGCGCTGATGCGGCGCGCCTGGCTGGCCTGCCTGCTGCTGGCCGGTGCCGCGGCGGCCCAGCCCGAGCCGCCGCCCGCGCAGGCGACCTGCCCGCCGGCGCTGCCGCAGGC
>CAIKLM010000018.1 GCA_903828235.1 uncultured beta proteobacterium
AACCCCGCCAGGCACAGGCACTGGCCGCACTGCGCATCAAGAAACCCACCATCGAGACCCAGCTGACGCTCCTGTAGTGGCAATTCCGAAGGGCTGACCTATACGGATCAAGTACTTACGGCAGTTGGTGTCGAACTCGGGCATGCCCGCCTCGTGAGCCGCGGACGCGGACAGCCTTTGCGCAGCTGGGAACGCGGACGAGACCTCGGTCGGGTTCTGATCCGTTCCACCGCCACAAGCGGCCGAGGCCAGAACCAAGGCCAAGGCCAGAAGGGCGCCAGACACGCGCGTCGGGGCGTGGATCGAACGGAAGGACATGATGGGCTCCTGGGTTGTGGAGCCTTCATCGTGAGGGCACGCCCGCTTGAGGTGCTGAGGCTCCCCTGAAGGTCGTCCGAGGGATCTCTCAGGTGCGGTGGCTGCAAAGAGCGGGCCGGTGTCCGCTCTTCACTGCGTCGGTAAGCCGGCCTCGCGGAGCGTGTTCATCAGCTGGTCCAACTGGCCGACGTAGGCCGGGTCATAGGTGCGCTCCATGATCGTGCGCGCCGCCTCCAGGCTGCCGAAGGCCGGGTGCTCGCGGCGCAGCGTGGCCACCCACTCGCGCGCCTGCTGCACCGCGCCCAGCCGCCAGGCGGCGACCGCGCCCACCAGATACACCTGCGCATACGCCGGGTTGACCGCCATGCCGCGTTGGGCCTCCATGAGGGCGCCTTGAGGGTCGCCCGTGGCGAGACTGGCCTCCGCCCGCACACAGTGCCAGATGACGCGCAAGGGCTCGAGTGGGCTGAGTTCGAAGGCCTTGTCGCAGTAGGCCCGTGCCTCGTCATGCCGTCCTTGCCTCTCGAGGGACATCGCCAGCAGTCCATACACCGGCGCATACGACGGCGTCAACCGCAGGCAGTGGCGCAGCACTTCGACGGCGCGCAGGCGCTCCCCTCGGTAGAACCCGACCGAGAGTGCCAGCACGTAGTGCGCGTCAGCATCGCGCGGATCGAGCATGACCGCACGCTCGGCCTCGGCCAGGGCGCGCGCCAGCTGCTCGTCGCGCGGCTCGTCACTCCAACGGTACTGGCCGGCGCGCCAGTCAGCATAGGACAAGCACATCCACCCCTGGCTGAGCTCCGGCGCCAGGGCCACGGCGGAGCGGGCCAGGCGCGTGGCGCGCTTGTTGGTGTCCGGCGTCTGCATGCGGGCGAACAGCTGAACCCAGGCCTGCGCCGCGAAGGCTCGCGCCTGGACTTCGGCGTCGCTGGCCACCACAGGGGTCTCCTGGCTGGCCAGGTCATTGAGCTCGAAGCGCAGCGCCCGCGCCAGGCGGCCGACCACCACCGCCGCCGTGGCGTGCCACGCGTTGGCCGGCAGCGTCAGCTCGTCGGCCCAGGTCTGCGTGCCTTGCCGGCCATCGACCACCTGCACCGTCACATGCAGCATCTCGCCGCGTTGCTCGAGCTGGCCGTCGACCACGTAGCGCACGCCCAGGTCGTCAGCCAGCTTCTGCGGTGGCGGATGTTTCTGCCCGAAGGTGAGCATGGTGCCCAGCGCGATGACCGTGAGGCCCGGCTGGCGCGACAGCTCGAAGATCAACCCGCCAGTGAGACTCTCACTCAGAAATGACAGCGACTCGGGCAGGCCGCGCATGACAAAGGGCAGCACGGCCACTGAACGCAGGCCCAGGCGGGGATCGGTGAACTCCACGATGCCTGAGCCAACCTGACTGGAGGTTGCAGCTGCCCGCGACGCGGCTTCTTGTGGAAACGTCGTCATCCCCGCTGGAGTCGCAAGCGGGGTGATGGGCGTCACCAGGCGGTAACCCTTGCGCGGAACGGTCGCGATGTGATCGGGCCCCAAGGCCTTGCGCAATTGCGCCACGGCGTCGTACAACGAACTCGGCGTTACGACCAGTCCCGGCCAGACGGCGTTCAACAGGTCGTCGGCCAGGACCACCTCGCCCCCGGCCTGCGCCAAGACGGCGAGGAGGCGCATGGCGCGCGGCTCAAGCTTGCGAACCTGACCCTGGCCCACCACTTCGTCGCTCAGCACCTGCACCTGCCAGGGGCCGAGAGTGAACCGATCGGGCAAGGTGTCAGGACGAAGGTGCGCCACCCCCGCCACTATAGATGCACGATTCCGTCTGTTTGAGAAATCCCCGAGAACTCCTTGAGGCGTGCCTCTGCCGGAAGGACGTGCCGCCGGCCATCATGGCGAAAACCATCCGCAGGAGATCGACATGCACCGCAGGATGCACCTCATGCTGCCTATCGCCCTGGCCCTGGCCGGGGTGCCGGGCCTCGCGCAGGCACAGGCCCCGGCCACCTATCCCACCAAGCCTATCCGCCTGGTGGTGCCGTTCGCCGCCGGCACGGCGCCCGACATGCTGGCCCGGTTGCTCGCCCCGGCGTTGACCGAGTCGTTGTCGGCCAGCGTGGTGGTGGAGAACGTGCCCGGCGCCGGTGGCACCATCGGCGTGGACCGCGTGGCCAAGTCGGCGCCCGACGGGCACACGCTGCTGCTGTCCGGTGACGCCGCACTGGTGCTGACCGGTGGCGCGTACGGCGTCAAGCCGCCTTACGAGACGCTGCGGGACCTTGCGCCCATCGCGCAACTCGTCATCACGCCCAACGTGCTGGTGGTGGCCAACGACGTGCCAGTGCGCAGCGTGCAGGAACTGGTGGCGCTGGTACGCAGCCAGCCGGGCAAGTTCAGCTACGGCTCGGGCGGCATCGGCTTCTCGCAGCACCGCGCTGGAGAGTTGATGAACAGCATGGCGGGCCTGGACATGGTGCATGTGCCCAACCCTGGCAATCCCTGGCCCGACGTGATCACTGGGCGGGTGCAACTGATGTTCGGGAACATCACCGCGGCATTGCCGCTCGTCAAGGACGGCAAGGTGCGTGCCCTGGCCGTGTCGTCCACCACGCGCGCCCCGGCGGCGCCCGATCTGCCGACCGTCAGCGAGAGCGGGCTGCCGGGGTTCGAGTCCTTGTCCTGGTTTGGCATGCTCGCGCCTGCGGGCACGCCTGCGGCCGTGCTGAAGCGTCTTGAGACCGAGTTGCAGAAGGCGATGGCGTCACCAGCGCTGAAGGAGCGTCTGGCCGTCATGGGCGCGATGCCTGGCGTGATGAACGCCGCCGGGTTCGCGCGCCTGATCGAGATCGAGACCCGGCGCTGGGCGTCGGCCAGCACGCCGTCCACGACCACGGCCCGGCAGCCCTAAGCGCAACAGGTCCCGACATGCTGATCTCGCTGGGACATGTCACGATTCGAAGCGCCGACTTCGATCGCACCGAACGTTTCTACTGCGGTCTGCTCGGGATGCGCGTGGGGCTGCGCCCGGCGATTTCCGTCCCTGGACGCTGGCTGTACGTCGACGACGCTGCGGTGGTTCATGTGCTGCCGCGCGTGCCCGCGGTCGCGGGTGGAGCCGGGACCGACACCGCCCCTGTCGCCGCCAGCACGATCGACCACTTCGCCCTCGATGCCCAGGACAGGTCCGCCTTCGAGGCCCGCCTTCGGGCTGCCGGCCAGCCGTTCGAGAGCCGGCGGCTGGCCGACAGCGGCATTTGGCAGATCTTCTTGGTCGACCCGGACGGGACGCGGGTAGAGCTGTGCTTTGCGCCTGCGGCCGCGAAGTGAACGACAAACGCTGAGGAAGTTTGGGGCGCCAGACCCGCGAGGGACCGGTGCGTACCGCCGTGAGCATGAGCCTGCCGCTCCGGCGGACTTGCAAGTGATTGCCGGCGCCTGTGACCGGCAACCTTGAGGTGACGAGGTCTGGATCCCCCACGTCGCCTCAGGGTCGAGAGTCCCACGATGGCGGCAGGTGTGCCACTGCCGCCAAGGCGGTCTCAGCCGTGACCTACCATGTCGGCCCAGATGACCGCTCCCATCACCACGGCCGAACTGCTCCGCGGCGACCTCTCCGCCCACACGCCCCTGATGGCGCAGTACCTGCGCATCAAGGCCCAGCACCCCGACACGCTGGTGTTCTTCCGCATGGGCGACTTCTACGAGCTGTTCTACGACGACGCGCGCAAGGCGCACCGGCTGCTCGACATCACCATCACCACGCGCGGCCAGAGCGCGGGCTTGCCGGTGGTGATGGCCGGCGTGCCGGTGCACGCGGTGGAGAACTACCTGGCCCGCCTCATCCGGCTGGGCGAGGCGGTGGCGGTGGCCGAGCAGGTGGGCGACGTCGCCACCGCCAAGGGGCCGGTGGAGCGGCAGGTCACGCGCGTGGTCACGCCGGGCACGGTGACCGACAGCGAGCTGATGGCCGACCGCGCCGACACGCTGCTGCTGGCGCTGCACCGCGAACGTGGCCGCGTCGGCCTGGCCTGGCTGGCGCTGGCCGGCGGCCAGCTGGGCCTGACCGAGTGCAGCGAGCGCGAGCTGCCCGGCTGGCTGGCCCGCCTGGCGCCGGCCGAACTGCTGCACGACGGCGGCCCCCTGCCCGATGCCGCGGCCGCGCTGCGCGCCACGAAGACCGCGCGCCCGGCCTGGCAGTTCGACGCCGCGCTGGGCCAGCGCAAGCTCTGCGAGCAGCTCAAGGTGGCCTCGCTGCAGGCCTTCGGCGCGCAGGACCTGCCCGCGGCCCAGGCCGCCGCCGCCGCGCTGCTGGCCTATGCCGAGCACACCCAGGGCCAGGCCCTGGCCCACGTGCAGACGCTGGCCGTGCCGCGCGGGCAGGAGCTCATCGAGCTGCCGCCGCAGACGCTGCGCAACCTGGAGCTGGTGCAGACGCTGCGCGGCGAGGACAAGCCCACGCTGCTGAGCCTGCTGGACACCTGCCGCAGCGGCATGGGCAGCCGGCGGCTGCGCCACTGGCTCACGCACCCGGCGCGCGAGCGCACGGCGGCGCGCGAGCGCCACGAGGCCATCGCCGCGCTGCTGGCCGGCCGCGCCACCGAGCCGCTGCGCGAGGCGCTGCGCGGCGTGGCCGACGTGGAGCGCATCACCGCGCGCATCGCGCTGCGCCAGGCGCGCCCGCGCGAACTGGCCGGCCTGCGCCAGACGCTGGCCCTGCTGCCCGCCATTGCCGCGCGCACGCCGGGCGACGGCGTGTTGCTGGCGCGGCTGCACGCCGCCCTGGCGCCCGAGCCCGCGCTGGCCGCGCCGCTGGCCGCCATCGCCGAGGAGCCCGCGGCGCTGCTGCGCGAGGGCGGCGTCATCGCGCCGGGCTTCGACGCCGAGCTCGACGAGCTGCGCGCCATCGCGCAGCACGGCGACGCCTTCCTGCTGGAGCTCGAGGCCCGCGAGCGGGCGCGCACCGGCATCCCCAACCTGCGCGTGCAGTTCAACAAGGTGCACGGCTACTACATCGAGGTCACCGGCTCGCACCTGGACAAGGTGCCGGTGGAGTACCGCCGCCGCCAGACGCTGAAGGGCGCCGAGCGCTTCATCACGCCCGAGCTCAAGGCCTTCGAGGACAAGGCGCTGTCGGCGCAAGAGCGTTCGCTGGCGCGCGAGCGGTGGCTGTACGAGCAGCTGCTGGACGCGCTGCAGCCCTTCCTGGCCACGCTGCAGGGCCTGGCGCTGGCGCTGGCCACGCTGGACGCGCTGGCCGCGCTGGCCGAGCGCGCGGCCACGCTGGGCTGGTGCCGGCCCGAGTTCGTGCCCTACCCCTGCATCGCCATCGAGGCGGGCCGCCACCCGGTGGTCGAGGCGCGCCTGGCCGAAACCGGCGCCGGCGCCTTCATCCCCAACCACTGCCGGCTGGACGCGAAGACGAAGATGCTCGTCATCACCGGCCCCAACATGGGCGGCAAGAGCACCTTCATGCGCCAGGTGGCGCTGATCGTGCTGCTGGCCAGCATGGGCGCCTACGTGCCCGCCGCGGCCTGCCGGCTGGGGCCGGTCGACGCCATCCACACGCGCATCGGCGCCAGCGACGACCTGGCCAACGCGCAGAGCACCTTCATGCTCGAGATGACCGAGGGCGCGGCCATCGTGCACGGCGCCACCGACGAGAGCCTGGTGCTGATGGACGAGATCGGGCGCGGCACCAGCACCTTCGACGGCCTGGCGCTGGCCGGCGCCATCGCGCAGCAGCTGCACGACCGCAACCGCAGCTTCACGCTGTTCGCCACGCACTACTTCGAGCTCACCGAGTTCCCGGCGCGGCACGAGCGCGCCATCAACCTGCACGTGGGCGCGGTGGAAAGCGGCCACGACATCGTGTTCCTGCACCAGCTGGAGCCCGGCCCGGCCAGCCGCAGCTACGGCGTGCAGGTGGCGCGCCTGGCGGGCATGCCGGCCGCCGTGGTGCGCCAGGCGCGGGCTACGCTCGAGGCGCTGGAGGCCAAGGCCGCGCAAGGCCGCGAGCAGGTGGACCTGTTCGCGCCCGCGCCCGCGCCGGCCACCCCCGAGCCCAGCGCGATGGAGGCCGAACTCGCGCGCGTGGACCCGGACGCCCTCACCCCGCGCGAGGCGCTGGAGGCGCTGTACCGCCTGAAGGCGCTGCTGCGCTGAGGGCCCGGCCGGCTACAGCTGGAGAATCCAGCGCGCCAGCCGTCGCGCCTCGACCTCGTTGACCAGCGGGCGCTCGCTGGTGTCGGGCATGGTCGCCTTGTTCCAGTGCGGGCCGTCGGTGCTGGCGCTGCCGCGGAGGATGGTGCGAACCAGGATCGCCTCGGCCTGGGAGTGGCCCCGTCAGGCGCGGCCGATGCGCTGGAACGAAGGACCGGCGCCGTCGGTGGTCATGGCGTGGCAACCCAGACACTGCTTCTCCTCGGCCAGCGCGGGGCTTGCCGCGGCCCAGGGTGGCGCGGCCACGCACAGGAGCGCGACGAGCATCAGGTTGGCCTTCATGCGATCACTCCTTGAACAATGGCGTGATCGCAAGGTAGGCGTCGCTCAGGGCGCCGTGTTGAGCGGGCTCAGCGCAGCCACATGCGCGCGCCCCGCGCCGGCAGCGTGAACGCGTGGTTGGCGCCGGTGATGCGCACCACGTTGCCCGACCCGAGCGTGTCGGTGTAGTTGACGTTCCACCAGAGCACGCTGTTGCTCATGTTCACGTTCACGCTCACCGAGCTGCCGCACTTGTTGATGCCGACGATGCCCTGGCTGCCGCGCCGGAACAGCAGGTGGCACTGCCCGTGCGAGAGCACCTGCATGTCGCTGCCCTGCACGGTGTTGTGGAAGCGGATCATGGCCCGCAGGTCGGCGCGGTTCCACGCGTTCACCCAGCGGTTGTCGCCGCTCTCGTTGTTGTCCGAATAGACCATCGGCACCCCGCCGTTGCGTCCGAGCACGTAGGCATAGGCCAGCGTCTCGTCGGTCGGGTCCATGATCTGCCAGCGGAAGCCGCTGTTGTTGGGGATGTCGTGGGTGATCGTGAAGGTCACCGCGCGCGCCGCCGGCAGCGCCTGCCCGTAGGCGCCCGGGTCGACGAGCTGGCTCATCGAACCCCCGACGCTGAAGGCGCTGCGGATCTGCGCGAACAGCGGGAAGTCGTAGGCGCCGTGGTCCGTGCCCGCCAGGTAGGGGGCCAGGAACAGGTCGTGCTCGGCGTTGCCGACGCCGCCGCTGGTGATGATCTCGCCGAAGACGTGCATGCCGCTCTTGATGGCGGGCGTGAGCACGGCATTCATGTGGCCGTTGGGCATGTGCTTGGCCGCATCGATGCGGAAGCCCTTGATGCCCAGGTTCTTCAGCGCCTGCAGGTACTGCTGCTGCTGGCTCACCACCCAGGAGTTGGCCACCAGGTCGGGCAGCCCGGCATCGCCCGGGCCGCCGCACAGGCGCCAGTTCTGCACCTGCCAGACGTCGCTGTAGTTGCCGATGCAGCTGGCGGCGCCAAAGTCACCAGCGCCGAGGAAGTTCTGCGTCAGGTTCCCGAACAGGCGCTGCGCCGACCAGTAGGGCGTGTTGCCGGCGTAGGTGGCCAGCACCTCGGCCCCGGGGTAGTTCAGGTCGGGCCGCTTCCAGGCCTCGTTGGCCATGTGGTTGAGCACCACGTCGGCGTAGACGCGGATGTTGCGCTGCGTCAGCGCGTTGACCATCGCCACGAAGGAACTGCGATCGCCCAGCGAGTGGTGGATGGTGCGGTAGTCCTGCGGCTGGTAGCGCGACCACCACTCGGTGCCGGCGCTCTTGTGCGCCGGGGCCACCAGCACGATGCGATACCCGGCATCCCGGATGGCGTTCGCGCGCGCCGTGACGTCGCTGTAGCGCCAGTTGAAGGCGTGGAGGATGACGTCGGCCTGCGCCGACGCGGCCGCAAGCAGGGCCAGGCCCAGGGCAAGGGAACGCTTCATGGTTGTGTCCTCGTGTTGTCATGGTCGCGGCAGCCCGGCCGCACCGAGCGCTAAGCGCGCTGTAGTTTCACTACAAACACGGCGTGGCGAATCAGGGCTTGTGCGGGTACAGGTTCGCCTTGAATGCAAAAGCGCAACGATGTCGATCGGGCTGCTCGTCCGAGCGGATCCCGGCAACGCAGCGCAGCCGGCACCGCGCCCGAAGGGTTGTAGTAATGTTTCTCGCTGGCGTCGCCAGCCCGGCCCCGCCGGCGCGCGGGGTGCAGCGCTCAGCGGCCGAACAGGCTGCGCGCGTCGAACAGGGGCTGGTCCTGGCCTTCGTCGATGAAGACGACGCGGTCCGGGCGTTGCGGATCGAAGGCGAAGTAGCGCACGCCGTGCGTCGAGGCGCCGTAGGGGCCGCAGGGCGGCTCGGGGATCTCGCCGCTGGCCGTGACGGCCGGCACCGGGACGGGAGGCGCCAGCACGTAGCCCGCCACGCCCGCCGGCAGCGGCCGCACGCGGGCCGGCGCCAGCCGGCAGCCGGACTGCGCCGGCAGTTGCCCGGCGGCCTTCAGCGCCGCAACCACGGCCTCGGGGCCCTGGCCCCGGGCCAGTGGCCAGGCCTGCACCACCACGGCCTGCGGCCGGCCGTCCACCTGCAGCTCGAAGGCCTGGCTCGACGGGCTCCAGGCCACGCGCCAGCGGCCAGTGGCCAGGTCGCAGGCCTGCGCCCACAGGCCCAGCCCGCCCCCGGACACGCGTTCCCACCGGCAACCCGCGGCCACCAAGGGCACGTCGGCGGGCTGCGCCCCCACGGACGCAGCCCGCGGGCCCGCACAGGCCGCCAGCAGGCCGGCGGTGGCCAGGGCCAGGCCGGCGAGCGCCGCCGACGGCCCGCGCCTCAGTGGCTCCACCAGCCCTCCAGGCGCAAGGCCTGGCGTGCCGTCTCGTGCACGTGGCAGGACATCGTCGCCGGGCCGCCGCCGGTGCCGCCCATCCACTGCGCCTGCTCGTGGCGGCAGGCGGCGTCGCGGTAGGCGATCCAGGCGCGCTGCATGGCCCGCAACGAGGCCTCCAGCGATGCCACCGTCGCCCGTATCGAGGTCATCTCGGCATCCTGCCGGCGGGCGGCGGCGAACTGCCGCGCGTAGGCGGCGTTCAGGCGCGCGTCCCAGTAGCGGCGCTCGGCGTCCAGGCAGGCGACCATGCCCACGGTGTTGTCCTGCCCGGGCTTGGCGATGCACGCCCGTGCAGCGCGGCCGGCGCAGTCGAGCACGGCGTGGCCGGCGCGGGCCGGGTCGTCCGCCGCCGCCTGCGCCACGCAGCTCGCGGTGGCGGCCTCGTCGAAGGGGGCGGGCAACGGGGCCTGCGCCCAGGCGGGCAGCGCCGCGCCTGTCAGCGCCAGCAGCAAGGGCAGCAGCCGCGCGGGCCTCAGGCGCGGCCTTCGGGTGGTGTGGGCAGGGGTATCGGGTGTCATGGCGCTTGTCTCAGGGCGGCTCCGACCGCTCCAGGGTGATCAGGGCGGACGCCTGGTCGACCGGCATCGGCCGGGCCAGCAGGTAGCCCTGCCCGGCATCGACGCCCATGTCGCGCAGCACCGACAGCTGCTCGGCCGTCTCGATGCCCTCGGCCACCACGCGGCGCCCCAGGGCCTGGCCCAGCTGCTGCACGGCGCGCACGATCTCCAGGTTCTGCGCCCCGCGGTCGATGGCGTTGACGAAGGCGCGGTCGATCTTGAGCGTGTCGATCGGCAGCCGGCTCAGGTAGGCCAGCGACGAGTAGCCGGTGCCGAAGTCGTCGATCGAGAAGCGGATGCCCTTGCCCCTGAGCGCGCGCATCGCGTCCACGGCCACGTCGAGCTGGCTCATCAGCGTGGTCTCGGTGATCTCCATCACCAGCGAGCCGGGGCGCAGGGCGTGGCGCGCCAGCACGGTGCCGGCGCGATCGATGAAGCCCGGCCGGCCGAGGTCGCGGCCCGAGACGTTGATGTTGACGGTCATGCCCGGGTCGTCGCGCTGCCACTTGGCCAGCTGCCCCGCGGCCGTCTCCATCACCCACTCGGTCAGGGCCTCGATCTGGCCGGACTCTTCCGCCAGCGCCACGAACACCGCCGGGCTCACCGAGCCGCGCGACGGGTGCGTCCAGCGCAGCAGCGCCTCGAAGCCGGCCAGGCGTTGCGGCTGCAGCTCGAAGATGGGCTGGTAGACCAGCGCCATCTGGCTGCTGCCGATGGCGCCGCGCAGGTCGTTCTCGAGCGCCAGCTTCTGCGCCGCCCGCTCGTGCATCGACTGGTCGAAGATCGCCACCCGCGCGCGGCCGTCGGCCTTGGCCTGGTACATGGCGAGGTCGGCGTCGCGCAGGATCTCGTCGACCGTGCGGTAGCCCAGGTCGCTGAAGGTGATGCCCACGCTGGCGGCCGGCAGCAGGTCGGCGCCCTGGATGGCCAGCGGCTGCGACAGGGCCTCGAGCAGACGGTTGGCCTGGCCCACGCTGGTGTCGAAGTCGGGCAGGTGCTCCAGCAGCACCGCGAACTCGTCGCCGCCCAGGCGGGCGACCAGGTCGTCGGGCCGGGCGGCCTCTCGCAGCCGCCGCGCAGTGGCCACGAGCAACTCGTTGCCGGCCTGGTGGCCGAAGCTGTCGTTGACGCCCTTGAAACGGTCCAGGTCCATGAACAGCACGGCGAAGCGCTCGGCCGAATCGACCCGGGTGCGCTCCACGGCCAGCGCCAGCCGCTCGTGGAAGCCGTGGCGGTTGGCCAGGCCGGTGAGCGTGTCGTGGTGGGCGATGTGGTGCAGGCGGCGCTCGGCCAGCAGGCGCGAGGTGATGTCCTGCATCTGGTAGATCAGGCTGGTGCCCAGGCCCTGCGGGTCGTCGAAGGGGCTGCCGTGCAGCGACACCCACAGCTCGGCGCCGCCGGCGCTGTTCAGGCGCAGCACCGTCGAGAACGCCCGCGCGGGCGGCACCAGCGCTTCCTGCAGGCGCCGGCGGAACTGCACCGCGTCGTCGGGGTGCAGCGAATCGCAGAAGCGGCGCTTCAGCACCGTGTCGGCAGCGACGCCCAGCAGCGCGCACAGCGCGGGGTTGACCTGCAGCACCGTGCCGTCGGGCCGCGCCACCGCCATACCGATGGCGGCGTGCGTGAAGGCGGCCGTGAAGCGCTTCTGGTTCAACTCGGCCTCGCGCTCGGCCTCGTCGACACGCGCCTGCTGCTCGCGGCGCTCGGCCTCCTGCCGCTCGAAGCTGATGCGCAGCAGCAGGATGATGGCGAACACGGCGGCCACCGACACCGCCAGCACCGCGGGGCCGAACTGCAGCGAGGCCAGGTGCACCAGGCCGGCGACGAAGGCGGCGGCGATGTACAGCGCGGCCACCCAGGAGGTGCCAGCCAGCCACTGCAGCGGACGCAGGTGGGCGCCGCGCTTGAGGGCCATCACCGTGGATATCGGAAAAAGTGTCCCCAGATAGGGGACCAAGGCAACACCGAGGACGGCACAAAAAGCCGCGGTGCTGTCTGGCAAACCTGCTCCGGCCAGCGCCCTCTGAGTCAAGCCGAAGAGCCAAGCGCATCCGGCCATCGCGGCCATCGCCGCTGCCGAGGATCCGAGCCAACTCGACAGTCGTTTCGACGTCCGCCGCGGGGCCATCCAGCCCTCGATACCGGCCGCGAGCACCGCCGCCACGGGGCCCACATGCAGCAGAGCGCCGAAGATGAAGATGTCAGCGCCGCTGATCCCCATTCCGCTGCCGGGCAGCTTCAGCGCGTATCTCGACGCGACGGCCGAAAGACCGACCGCGATGGCAACCTGCGCGACCTCGAACGCGGGAGCACGCAGGCACTGCAGAACTGCCCACAAGAGCGCCGTTGCCCCGGAACCCACGATCAACAGCCACAAAGCCGTCGCTCTGGGGGGGTAGTCGAAGAGATGCTGCTTCTTCCAGGATGACCACGAGGCCAAGCGCCGGCCCTGACCCGACACCGGGCCTTCACCCGCAGCGCGACCCTTCAGGTCCCCCGGGGCATCCGGTCGGTCGCGGTCTCGTAGCGTCATGCCCGCGCTTGTTCAATCGACAGTGGATGGCAACAACCCTCGGGAGGACTCGCCGAATGCGGCATCCCGCGAGTCCTGGGGAGCACTGGGGGAATCATGCGTCACCGAACAGGACGCTCCGCGTACATCCGTAACGGAATGATCTGCCTCGATACGGTGCCAATCCCGTGGGCAGTCGCGCCCTCATTCGCCCAGGATCCTTCCATCGAGCACCGTCGCCGGGTCGGTCAAGGTTTCGCTCATGAAGAGCCCCTCGCTCATGAAGAGCCCCTCGCTCATGAAGAGACCTTCACTCATGAAGAGACCTTCGCTCATGAAGAGGCCTTCGCTCATGAAGAGGCCTTCGCTCATGAAGAGACCTTCACTCATGAAGAGACCTTCACTCATGAAGAGACCTTCACTCATGAAGAGACCTTCGCTGATCAGGAATCCCTGACTGAGGCTGGTCCCCTCCGCAGCGATTGCCCCTGCACCGCCCATCACCCCAATCGTCAACTGCGGCCCCGACCCCGCCGCCGCATACCCCGCCAGCGTGCCCACCGGCTGCAGCAGCCACGAAGCTCCCGCGGCTGCGCTGCCGGCCAGGGCGTCGAGCACGCGCACGCCCGGGCTCAGCAGCGCGCTGCCGGCCAGCGCGTTGCGCTCCACCACGCCGCTGACCACCGTGTTGGCGGCCACGCCGGCGCTGTTGCTGGCAGGCCGGTAGCTGACGGTGCTGCGCAGCGTGAGCTGGCGCGCCCAGGTCAGGCCCGGGTCGTAGATGGGCTGCCAGCGCGTGAACAGCGCGTCGCCCGTCAGCAGCCGGTTGCCGCCGGCGGTGACGAGCCTACTCCAGGCGCGCGACTGCCCCGCCACCACGCTGCTGGCGGTGGGCATCACCTGCCCAGCTGCCAGCAGGTTGGCGCCGCTGGCCAGCGTGCCCGCCGCCAGCGCGGTGGACAGGTCGGTCCGCAAGGCCCGCGCCAGCCGCGTGGCGCCCTCGGCGTTGAGCTGTCCGGTGCCCTGCACCAGCAGGCCGCCCTGCCCCACCGGCAGCGCCGTGTACTGCAGGATGGCCTTCACCAGCGGCGGCGTCAGGCCGGCGTTGGCCTGCAGCAGCACCGCGGCCGTGCCGGCCACCGCCGGGGCAGCCACGGAGGCCCCCGACAGCTGCATCAGGCGCGACTGCGCGTTTGCCGCGCCCGCCACCTGCAGCTGCGGGTAGCTGGCGGCCAGCAGGTTCCAGGGCGGGTTGGCGCCGCCGGCGGTGACAGACGCCGCCGCCACCAGCTTGTTGCCCGGGGCCACCAGGTCGGGCTTGACGAGGTTGTCCACCCAGCGCCGGTTGCCCGCCAGCCGCAGCGCGCCCCGCGTGGGCCCGCGCGAGCTGAAGCCGGTGACGGCGTCGTCGTTCGTCGAGGCCGTGCCGTAGGTGTTGAGCGCACCCACCGTGATCACCGAGGGCTCGTGCCCGGGCGAGGCGATGGTGCCCAGCACCTGCTGCCCGGCGGCGTTCTTGCCCGCGTTGCCGGCGGCGGCCACCACCACCAGCCCGGCCGCAGTGGCGCTGCGCGCGGCGCGGGCCAGCGGGTCGACGAGGAACGAGTCGGTCGAGGCCGCGCCCAGACTCAGGTTGATGACGCGGATGTTGGACAGCCGCGCGCGCTGCAGCACCCAGTCCATGCCCAGCAGCGCATCGGCCATGGTGCCGATGCCGCGCTCGTCGAGCACGCGCACGTCGTACAGGCTGGCCCCGGCCGCGACGCTGCCGCTGCCGGCAGCCATGGCCGCCACGTGGGTGCCGTGGCCGTAGGGGTCGGGGTTGTTGGAGGTCGGCCCGTTCTTCTTGTCGCCGTGCTTCCACTTGGTGCCGTCGATGCTGCGCTTGGCATCGGCGGAGTAGTCGCGGCCCTTCTGCCAGCGGTCGCCCAGCGAGCGGCCCAGCGCCACGATGTCGACCACGCCGCGGACGCGGGACTTGCCCGCTGCATCGCGGAACTGGCTGTGACGCCAGTCGATGCCGCTGTCGAGCACCGCGATGCCGACGCCCGCGCCGTTGAACGCGCCGGCCCCGGCGCCCGGGGTGGCCTGCGCGGCCGACACCAAGCCGCCCAGCACGCCCATGCGCACCGTGCTGCGGTTGGGGGCGATGCCCAGCACGTCGGTGCGGCCGGCCAGCGGCAGCACCGCAGCGGCCGGCACCATGGCGGCCAGGCCGCGCACCGAGATGAAGTTGTAGATGACCGAGCCGCCCCGGGCCAGGATGTCGGCGCGCAGTGCGCTCAGTTCGGGGTCGGTGCCGGCGGCGTTGACCAGCACCTGCACGTGCAGGCCAGAGGGCAGGACGCGGGCCCAGGGCACCGCCGGCGGCGTGCTGGCGGGCGCGGAGACCGCGGCCAGGAGATCCGGCGACACCCTGGCCGTCTGCGCCTGGGCCATGCCGACGCCGAGCGCCAGCGCGATGGCCCCGAGGACCGTGCGCAACCACCGCACCAGAGAACCGCTTCGATCCATGTTCCGTCCTTTCAGAGGGCAGTCCACCACCCATGCGTGCCTCACCGGGCGGGCGGTCCGGAGCGCGTCACCGCCGGCGGGTGCAGAGCGACAACTAGCCTGGATCTTTCACGAGTGACGTACTGGATGATTCCGGCAAGGGCCTGAGGCACGGATCGTGGCCCTGAGTGGCGCGGCGGGGGCCATTCGGCACGGTTGAGTGCTGGATGCGCGGCCGGCGGGCGTGTTTACCC
>CAIKLM010000019.1 GCA_903828235.1 uncultured beta proteobacterium
CTCGCCCCCGAACTTGCTCGCCAGCACCGTCGTGATCGCCGCCGTCAGCGTCGTCTTGCCGTGGTCCACGTGACCGATCGTGCCCACGTTCACGTGGGGCTTGGTGCGCTCGAACTTACCCTTGGCCATGTCTGGAGCTCCTGGCTGAAAACCGAACGAGAGAAGAAGAAATGCGGGTGAAGGAACGTGGTGCCCATGGCGGGAATCGGACCCGCGACCTCTCCCTTACCAAGGGAGTGCTCTACCACTGAGCCACATGGGCATCGGTACGGGCCTGGCGGCCTGGCGTGCACGGCATGGACCGGCAAGCCCGTAACGACGACTCGACATACGCAGCGCGGACCGAAGCTCCTGGAGCGGGAGACGGGAATCGAACCCGCGTCATTAGCTTGGAAGGCTAAGGTTCTGCCATTGAACTACTCCCGCAGGCCGCCAGACCGAGACCGGCTGCGCGGGGGTCTCTCTGGTGGAGGAGGCTGGATTCGAACCAGCGTAGGCGTAAGCCAACAGATTTACAGTCTGCCCCCTTTAGCCACTCGGGCACCCCTCCGGAGAGCCCGTGACTATAGCATGGCGCGGCGGCGGTCAAGCGGCCGGCGGCAAGTCCCAGTCCAGCGGCCCCGCGTCGGCGGCCTGCAGCGCCTGGTTGGCCAGGCCGAAGTGGCCACAACCGACGAAGGGCTCCGGCGGGCGGCGCGCCGACAGCGGCGAGGGGTGGTTGGCCGTGAGAACGGCCGTGGCCGGGGCCCGGCCCGCGCTGGCCAGCCACCAGTGCCGCTGCGCATGCGCGCCCCACAGCAGCACGACGAGCGGCAAGCCTCGATCGCACAGCGCTGCACACATGGCGGAAGTGAGCGATTGCCAACCTAACCCGGCGTGGCTGGCCGCCTGGCCATCCTCGACCGTGAGGGTGGTGTTCAGCAGCAGCACGCCGCGCGCCGCCCAGGCGCGCAGCGAACCGTGGCCGGGCGGCGGCAGGCCGAACTCGCGCTGCAGCTCGGCGTGGATGTTGCGCAGGCTCGGCGGCACGCGGCAGCCTGGCGGCACCGAGAACGCCAGGCCCTCGGCCTGCCCGGGCCCGTGGTAAGGGTCCTGGCCCAGGATCAGCACCCGGGCGGCCGCGAGCGGCGTGAGCCGCAGCGCCGCGAAAGGGTCGGCCGGGTAGACCACCGCGCCGGACGCCACGCGGGCATCGACGGCGGCCAGCGTGGCCTGACCAGCCGGGCTGGCACTCCAGCGCCGCACGAGCGGCGCCCAGTCGCCGAAGCCGCCCTGGGCCAGGTCGGCCGCCAGCCGCGCCGCCAGCCCGCCCTGCAGGCGGTTGCCGCCAGCCACGCGCGGCGTCAGCCGAACAGCGCGGCCAACGCCGCGCCGGGGTCGGGCGCGCGCACGAAGGCCTCGCCCACCAGGAAGGCGTGCACACCGGCCTCGCGCATGCGCCGCACGTCGGCCGGCACGAGGATGCCGCTCTCGGTGACGAGCAGCCGGTCGTCGGGCACCTGGGCCTGCAGGTCCAGCGTGGTCTGCAGCGAGACCTCGAAGGTCTTCAGGTTGCGGTTGTTGATGCCGACCAGCGGCGTCTTCAGGCGCAGCGCCCGCTCGAGCTCGGCAGCGTCGTGCACCTCGACCAGCACTTCCAGGCCCAGCGTCAGCGCGGTGGCCTCGAGGTCGGCCATCTGCGCGTCGTCCAGGCAGGCGGCGATGAGCAGGATGCAGTCGGCCTGCCAGATGCGGGCCTCGAAGACCTGCAGCTCGTGGACCATGAAGTCCTTGCGCAGCACCGGCAGCGAGCAGGCCGCGCGCGCCTGCTGCAGGTAGGCGGCCGAGCCCTGGAAGAAGCGTTCGTCGGTGAGCACGCTCAGGCAGGCGGCGCCGCCGGCCTCGTAGCGCGCGGCGATGTCGGCTGGCACGAAGTGCTCGCGCAGCACGCCCTTGCTGGGGCTAGCCTTCTTGACCTCGGCGATGACGGCCGGCCGGCCGGCGGCCACGCGCGCGCGCAGCGCCGCCGCGAAACCGCGACCGCCACCGGCGTGCGCCGCGGCCTCGGCCGCCTCGCGCCAGCCGGCCAGCGGCCGCCGCGCCAGCGTGGCGGCGATCTCCTCGTGTTTGACGGCGACGATGCGCTGCAGGATGTCGGACATGGCGCGATTGTGATCGGCGCGGCGCCTCAGGGCCTGAACAGGCTCTCAGGCCCGCGGGCCCGTGCGCTCCACGCCCAGCCGCTCGGCCAGCACGTCGGCCAGCGCGCTGATCTGCTGCACGGGCCGGCGGCCGTAGGCCGGGTGGTCGAGCAGCCGCGCGACGCGGCCGCGGTCGGCGTGGCGCAGGTCGATGGCCACGTGCGAGCGGCGCTCGCCGGGCGCCACGGCGATGCTCCAGCCCTCGCCCTCGAGCACCGCGGCCTCGCCGGCCGTGCCCAGCGGCTCCACGCGCCGCGCCTCGAAGTCCACGCGCCAGCCCGTGCCGGGCCGCCGCCACAGTGCGTGCAGCACCAGCCCCACCAGCACCGCGCCCAGCCCGGCGGCCGCCAGGGTCTCGCGCCAGGGGCCTTCGCCACGGTAGGCCAGCACGCCGGCGAGCATGCCGCCCAGCCCCAGCAAGGCACCGGCCGGGTGGGGCTCGGGCCGCGTGAGCTCGACCCGCGGCTGCCGGCCCGCCTCGGACACCAGCCTGGGCAACAGGTCGCGAGGTCTCAGAACCACACGGAGCCCTTCGCGCTCAGGCCGCGGCCTTGAAGCGCTGCGTGCAGGCCACGAACTGGCTGAGCTTGGCCATCGCCCGGCCCGAGGCCACGGCCTCGCGGGCGCGCTTGACGCCCTCGGCCACGCCGGCGGCCACGCCGGCGCAGTACAGCGCCGCCCCGGCGTTGAGCAGCACGACGTCGCGCACCGGGCCGTCTTCGTTGGCCAGCGCGCGGTTGATGCAGGCCACGCTCTCCTCCTTGTTGGCCACGCGGAGCACGCGGCTGTCGTAGACCGGCAGGCCGAAGTCGCTGGGGTGCACGGTGTACTCGCGCACGCCGCCGTCCTTGAGCTCGCCGACCATGGTCTCGCCCGACAGCGAGATCTCGTCCATGCCGTTCATGCCGTAGACCACCATCACGTGCTCGCTGCCCAGGCGTTGCAGCACGCGCACCTGGATGCCCACCAGGTCGGGGTGGAACACGCCCAGCAGCTGGTTGGGCGCGCCGGCGGGGTTGGTCAGCGGGCCCAGGATGTTGAAGAAGGTGCGCACGCCGAGCTCCTTGCGCACCGGCGCGGCGTGCTTCATGGCCGCGTGGTGGCTGGGCGCGAACATGTAGGCGATGCCGGTCTCGGCCAGGCACTCCGCCACCTGCTCGGGCGACAGCATGATGTGCGCGCCCAGCGCCTCGACGACGTCGGCCGAGCCGCTGGTGCTGCTGACGCTGCGGCCGGCGTGCTTGGCCACGCGCGCGCCGGCGGCGGCGGCCACGAACATGCTGGCGGTGCTGATGTTGAAGGTGTGCGAGCCGTCGCCGCCGGTGCCGACGATGTCGACCAGCCCGGTGCGGTCGGCCACCGGCACGGGCGTGGCGAACTCGCGCATCACCTGCGCCGCGGCGGCGATCTCGCCGACGGTCTCCTTCTTCACCCGCAGGCCCATGGCCAGCGCGGCGATCATCACCGGGCTCATCTCGCCGCTCATGATGCGGCGCATCAGCGCCAGCATCTCGTCGTGGAAGATCTCGCGGTGCTCGATGACGCGCGTCAGCGCCTCGGTGTTGGTGATGCTCATGGCGGGGGCTCCTCAGTGCAGGGCGGCGCGGATGACGGGCACGGCGCGCTCGATGTCGGCGCGGCCCACGTCCAGGTGCGTGACGAAGCGCAGGCGGTACAGGCCCGTGCAGAGCACGCCCGCGGCCTTCAGGCGCTCGACCAGACCCGCGGCCTTGGCCGGCACGACGTCGACGAACACGATGTTGGTGTGCGGCGGCGCCACGCTCACGCCGTCCAGGCCCTGCAGGCCCTCGGCGAGCAGCCGCGCGTTCGCGTGGTCCTCGGCCAGGCGGGCGACGTGGTGCTCCAGCGCGTGCAGCGCGGCAGCCGCCAGCACGCCGGCCTGCCGCATGCCGCCGCCGAGCATCTTGCGCACGCGGTGGGCGCGGCCGATGAACTCGCGCGAGCCCACCAGCGCCGATCCCGCCGGCGTGCCCAGCCCCTTGCTGAAGCACACCGAGACGCTGTCGAAGGGCGCCACCAGCTCGGCCGCCGGGCGGCCGCTGGCCACCGCGGCGTTGAAGAGCCGCGCGCCGTCCAGGTGCGTGGCCAGGCCGCGGCCGTGCGCCAGCGCGCAGGCCTGGTCGACGTAGGCCTGCGGCAGCACCTGGCCACCCCAGGTGTTCTCCAGCGCCAGCAGCCGCGTCCGCGCGAAGTGCGCGTCGTCGGGCTTGATGGCGGCCTCGATGTCGGCCAGCGGGATGCTGCCGTCGGGCTGCTGCGCCAGCGGCTGCGGCTGGATGCTGCCCAGCACCGCGGCGCCGCCGCCCTCCCAGCGGTAGGTGTGCGCCATCTGGCCGACGAGGTATTCGTCGCCGCGCTGGCAGTGGGCCATCAGGCCGCAGAGGTTGCTCATGGTGCCGGTGGGCACGAACAGGGCGGCCTCCTTGGCGCACAGCGCGGCGATGCGCTCCTGCAGCGCGTTGACGCTGGGGTCGTCGCCGAAGACGTCGTCGCCCAGCGGGGCCCGCATCATGGCCTCGCGCATGGCCGGCGTGGGCTGGGTGACGGTGTCGCTGCGCAGGTCGACGGGTTTCATCGCACGTGCTCCAGGAAGTTCCGCAGCATGGCGTGGCCGTGCTCGCTGAGGATGCTCTCGGGGTGGAACTGCACGCCCTCCACCGGCAGTTCGCGGTGGCGCAGGCCCATGATCTCGCCGTCGTCGGACTCGGCCGTCACCACCAGGTGCTCGGGCAGCGTGGCGCGCTCCACCGCCAGCGAGTGGTAACGGATGACGTCGAAGCGCTCGGGCAGCGCGGTGAACACGCCGCGGCCGTCGGTGCGGATGGTGCTGGCCTTGCCGTGCATCTGCACCCGGGCGCGCACGACCCGCCCGCCCAGCGCCGCGCCGATGGCCTGGTGGCCCAGGCACACGCCCAGCAGCGGCAGCCGGCCCGCGAAGTGGCGGATGGCGTCGACGCAGATGCCGGCCTCGGCCGGGCTGCAGGGGCCGGGCGAAAGCACGAGGTGGTCAGGCTGCAAGGCCTCGATGCCGGCGACGTCGATCTCGTCGTTGCGGAACACCCGCACGTCCTGGCCCAGCTCGCCGAAGTACTGCACCAGGTTGAAGGTGAACGAGTCGTAGTTGTCGATCATGAGGAGCATCTCAGAACCCCTCCTCGACGAGCTCGGCGGCACGGATCAGCGCGCGCGCCTTGTGCTCGGTCTCGCGCCACTCCATCTCGGGCACCGAGTCGGCCACCACGCCGGCGGCGGCCTGCACGTACAGCGTGTTGTCCTTGACGATGCCGGTGCGGATGGCGATCGCCAGGTCCATGTCGCCGGCGAAGCTGACGTAGCCGCAGGCGCCGCCGTAGATGCCACGCTGCACCGGCTCGAGCTCGTCGATGATCTCCATCGCTCGCACCTTGGGCGCGCCGCTGAGCGTGCCGGCCGGGAAGGTGGCGCGCAGCACGTCGAGCTGCCCGACGCCCGGCTTGAGCCGGCCCTCGACGTTGCTGACGATGTGCATGACGTGCGAGTAGCGCTCCACCTCGAAGGCCTCGGTCACCCGGACGCTGCCGGTGACGGCGATGCGGCCGATGTCGTTGCGCGCCAGGTCGATCAGCATCAGGTGCTCGGCGCGCTCCTTCTCGTCGGCGCGCAGCTCGGCCTCCAGCCGCGCGTCCTCTTCCGGGGTGGCGCCGCGCGGGCGGGTGCCGGCCAGCGGGCGGATCGTCACCTTGCGGCCGCCGCCGGCCGACTCGGGCACGCGCTCCTCGCGCACCAGGATCTCGGGGCTGGCGCCGACGATGTGGAAGTCGCCCATGTCGTAGTAGTACATGTAGGGCGACGGGTTCAGCGAGCGCAGCGCGCGGTACAGCGCCAGCGGGCTCTCGGTGAAGCGCTTCTTCAGCCGCTGGCCGATGACGACCTGCATGCAGTCGCCGGCGGCGATGTAGGCCTTGGCGCGCTCCACGGCCTGCATCAACTGTTCCTTCGACGTCTCGCGCTCCACGGCGTGCGAGGCGCCACGCTTCACCGCGGGCGCGGTGACGCTGAAGCGCAGCCGGTCGGCCAGCTCGCCGAGGCGGCGGCGCGCGCGGTGGTAGGCCTCGGGCTGGCCGGGGTCGGCCCAGACGATGAGGTACAGGCGGCCCGAGAGGTTGTCGATGACCGCCACCTCCTCGGTGAGCAGCAGCTGCAGGTCGGGCGTGCCGATGCCGCCAGGCTTGCTGACCCGGGCCAGCCGCGGCTCGATGTGGCGCACGGTGTCGTAGCCGAAGTAGCCCGCCAGGCCGCCGCAGAAGCGCGGCAGGCCGGCCGCGATGGCGGGCTTGAGCCGCTCCTGCCAGCGCTCGACGAACTCCAGCGGGTTGCCCTCGTGCCGCTCCACCACGGCGCCGTCGGTGACGACCTCGCTCACGCGCCCGGTGGCGCGCAGCAGCGTGCGCGCCGGCAGGCCGATGAAGCTGTAGCGCCCGAAGCGCTCGCCGCCGACCACGCTCTCGAGCAGGAAGCTGTAGCGGGCGCCACCGGCCAGCTTGAGGTACAGCGACAGCGGCGTCTCCAGGTCGGCAAAGGCTTCCTGGATCAGCGGGATGCGGTTGAAGCCCTGGCGGGCGTGGCTCTGGAATTCGAGTTCGGTGATCACGTCGGCAACTCTCGTCGGTGCGGGGCCGCTGAGGACCCCGGGGTGCCCCGCCGGCGGCGGGTGCGGCAGGGCGGCACGGCTAGGGCTCAGGCCGAGCGGCGCCAGGGCCAGGCTCCCCGGCTGCGGGAGCCGGTTCGCGGGGCCGTCGAGCAGACGTGAACGAACGCTGGGGACATGGCGGCGGCAGTCTAGCAGCCCCCTCATCAATGGGGAATGACGGATGGAAGCGCGCGCCCGCTGACGCACACTGGCAACCTCGCCCGGCCAATGGGCGCTTCCACCCGACCCCCACCATGCACCGTCGCACCACGCTTGCGCTGCTGGCCCTGGCCGGCGGCCCGGTCGCCCTGACCTCGACCCGCGCGCAGGCCGTCGATCTCGCCGGCGTGCGCTACCCGGCGACCGTGCAGCTCGGCGGCAGCACCTTGCAGCTCAACGGCGCGGGCATCCGGTACCGCTTCGTCGTCAAGGTGTACACCGCGGCTCTGTACCTGCAGGCCCGGGCCGCCACGCCCGAGCAGGCGCTGGCCGCCACGGGCCCGCGCCGCATCCAGGTGCACATGCTGCGCGACATCGACGCCAACGAGCTCGGCCGCCTGCTCACCCGCGGCATGCAGGACAACGCGCCGCGTGGCGAGTTCAGCAAGTTCATCCCGGGCATGCTGGCGCTGGCCGAGCTGTTCGCGGCGCGCAAGCGCCTGCGCACGGGCGAGCACTTCTCGATCGACTTCGTGCCGGGCACGGGCACCCGCGTGCTCGTCAATGGCCGGCCCGAGAGCGACCTCATCACCGAACCCGAGTTCTTCAATGCGCTGCTGCGCATCTGGATCGGCAACAAGCCCGCCGACGAAGGCCTGAAGGACGCCCTGCTCGGCCGGCCGCAACCCCCCGCGACTACCGGCCAGAACTAGCCTGGATCTTTCACGAGTGACGTACTGGATGATTCCGGCAAGGGCCTGAGGCACGGATCGTGGCCCTGAGTGGCGCGGCGGGGGCCATTCGGCACGGTTGAGTGCTGGATGCGCGGCCGGCGGGCGTGTTTACCC
>CAIKLM010000020.1 GCA_903828235.1 uncultured beta proteobacterium
GAACTGGTCAATGAGTTCCTTCGGGATCGACGGCATCGTCGCCGCCGCGGCCATGGCCGCCTTCGTCGTCTTCCTGCTGGTAGGCATACATGCTCCTGTTGGTCATGCTATGCCCCGCACACAAAATTCCGGACAGGCTCGGGCGGGTTCACGACGCAGGACCTCAACCGCTGCCAGACCGTGGCGCGCAGCTGCGCGCTGGTCTACAACTGGTGGAGTTGGTATTGCCGCGCCGCCAACCCTGGCGGGCGGCTCGAAGCCATCACCAGCCGCCCGCTGTTGCTGGCCGCTGTGGGCAAGGCGGCCAGCCACGCCAACCAGACCACGCTGTACCTCACGCCGCTGCATGGCAGGGCCGACATCCTGAAGAAGCTGATCGCCAACATCGGCGCGGCCTTGCAGCACGTCAAGGCGGCTGCGGAGTAGTTCAAGACGATGGACCCCTGGGCCTGCATGCTGCGCTACATCAGCGACCGTATCGCACCCGTCATCGGCCCGCCGAGGCCCCCGCCGGCGCTTCAGGCGACGGGGTAACTGCCGGATCTGGGGTCAGAGCTCGCGCAGCCGCTCCGCGAAGGTGTCCGACACTGGCACGGTGTCGGGCCGGTCGCGCAGGCGCAGCCTCAGCTTGCCGCGGAAGTCACGCGTCAGACCCACCAGGAATGCGCAGTTGACGATGTAGCCGCGGTGCACCTGCCAGAACTGTGCGGGGTCGAGCTCAGAGGCCAGTTCGCGCAGCGCGCGGCGCACTGCGAAGTGCCCGCTCCCGGTGATGACGCGCACGATCTTGTTGTCGGCTTCGAAGTAGACGATCTCGTCGGCGGTGAGCAGACGCAGGTCATCGCCGTCGCTCACCGTGATCCAGCGCAACGGCCCCGCCGGCGGGCTGATGCTGGCGGCCAGTTCGCCCGCGCGGCCCGCGGCCGCCGTGGGGGAGTCGGTTGCCGGCCTGGCGAGGCGGCGCTGAATGCGCAGGACCGTGTCGTACAGGCGAGCGCTGGTCACGGGCTTGAGCACGTAGTCGACCGCGTCGCGCTCGAAGGCGGCCACTGCGTGCTCGTCGTACGCCGTGACGAACACCACGGCCGTGTGCCCGCCGATGCGGCTGGCGGCCTGAAGCCCATCGATCTCTGGCATCTGGATGTCCAGGAACGCCACGGTGGGCCGCAGCGTCTCGACCAGGCGGATCGCGTCGATGCCGTTGTCGGCCCGACCCACCACGCGCAACTCTGGCCACAGGCGGCGAAGGAGATCCTCGAGCTGTGCCAGCAGCGGCGCCTCGTCGTCGGCGAGCACGGCCGTGGGTTCGACGCCCTGGGGCCCCGGCGCTGCAGCGTCAGCGGGTTCAGCGGAATTCGACATCAAGCCTCCAATGCATGCACCCATCGGCGCCGCGTGCGGCGCCGACCTCCAGCGTGGCCAGCGCACCCTCCAGCGCCAAGGCGTCGGCATCGGCCGGCACGCGCGCGCAGGCCAAGGTCACCTGCAGCTTCCCGGGCTGGCAGGCCTGCAGGTGCAGGGACAGTGCCAACGGAGCGACAGCCCACAGCTGGCGCAGCGGCTGAAGCAGGCGCAGCGGCTCGAGCTGCCCGGCGAGATCGATGCGGTCGTCGATCTCGATGCTCAGCAGCTCGCCCGGCTCGCCGGGTTGCGAGGCGCGCACGAGGGCGGCGAGGGCGCGCACCACCTCGAGTTCGCCGTGCAGGCTTACCCGCGCGCAGTGCGCCGTCTCGGCCACGCGGCGCAGGTAGCTGGTCAACGCATCCAGCATGGCCTCGCCGCTCATCGGCGAGGCGTCGTAGCGCTCCTGCAACTGCTGCAGGAGGCGCGCCAGGTCGGCCGGCTCGGCGCGGGCACGTGCCGCGCGCAACCGCGCCGCGGCCGCGTGACGGCGCAGTTCGGTGCTCTGCGCGGCCAGTCCGAGCGCGCGCTGCTGGGTCTGCGCGTGCGCGATGCGCGAGCGCGCGGCCCAGGCCAGCAGCGCGCCGCAGAACCAGGCCTGCGGCACCAGGATCGCCGCATCGAGGGCGCCACGCGCACAGCCACCCGGGCCCTCGCAGGGCAGGAACGGGATGCCGCTGGACAGGAGGTCCTGCGACAGGCTCACGCCCAGCAGTGCGCCCGCCAGCAGCGCGGCGCCCTGCAGGACCATCGAACCCTGGCCCGCGGGCGCCACCCTCCAGGCCAGCGCCGCCAGGGGCAGCATGCTGGCGCCCAGCAGCGGCACGTCCACCAGCGCGCGCGGCCAGTCGGCGGGGCTGCCTTCCGGCATCAGACCCGTGACGAGCAACTGCCAGGCCCACAGCGCGCCGATGCCGGCCACCAGCAGCCCCCAGGGCAGGCCCTGCGGCGTGGCCGGCGTTGGTGGCGTGGCTGTCTCGGCGCGCCCCTCGCGCTGCAGCGGCAGCATGATGACGGCGCGTGCGCCGCCGCCGGCGCGGTTGCGCAGCTCGAAGCGGGCGGCGTCGCCGGCCATCAGCAGCAGCTTGGCGCGCAGGTTCGCCAGTCCGACGTTGGCACCCGCCCCGCCACTGAGTCCGACGCCGTCGTCGAGCACCTCGATGAGCAGCTGCCCGCCCTCGGCACGGGCCAGCAACTGCACCGTGCCGCCGCGGCCGAGCCGCCCGATGCCGTGCTGGATGGCGTTTTCGACCAGCGTCAGCAGCCCCATGGACGGCACCTGGGCGCCGAGCAGGTCGTCGGGCACCTCGATCGCCCAGCGCAGCCGCGGGCCCAGCCGCAGCGACAGCAGCGCCAGGTAGTGCCGCACCAGCCCCAGCTCGACCCGCATCGACACGGCGGCGCTCTGGGCCGCGGGCAGCAGGTCGCGCGCGAAGTGCACCAGCCGCTCGAGCATGGAGCCCGCGTGCTGCGGGTCGTGGCGGTAGTGCCAGCGGATGTGCGCCAGCGTGTTGAACAGGAAGTGCGGCTCGACCTGCGCCTGCAGGGCCAGCAACTCCGACTCGATGAGTTCCTGGCGCGCGCCCCGCTGCTCGGCGGCGGCGGCGGCGAGCCGCTGCTGCCACTGCACCACGCGCCGCGTGCGCAGCCGCCAAGCCGCCAGGACCAGCGCCGGCAGGGTGATGAAGGTGGCCACGCCCGACAGGCGGTGTCGCCAGCCGGTGGCCACCGTCGTGAAGCCGGCGGCGTCGGGCACGCCGTGCACGGCGACGTGCAGCGCCAGGCGAAGTGCCTCGACAGCCAGCGCGCTGACCGCCAGGTGCGCCAGCCCCATGGCCAGCAGCGTCCGAGCACCGACCAGCCGCCAGGCCGCGGGTCGGCGGGCATGCATCCAGGCCAGCGCCGTCCACCCGGCGGCACTGGCAAACACCAGGTGCGTCCAGTACTCGAAAGCCGCCGCCGCGCTGGCGCGCGGCGGCAACTGCATGGTCACCACCTCGAGCACCACCAGCACCGCGTACGAAAGTGCCCAGCCGGCATAGACCGGCAGTGTCGCCAGCGCTGCGGTGGCCCCGGGTGGCTCGGCTGCCTGGAGCCGATCAAGCGCTGCAGCTGGCGGGCATGCCACGGCCTCCGAGGGGCCCTGCGCCATCGCGGCGCGGTGCGTCGGCTCAGCCGCAAAGGGCTGCAAGGCCGGCGCCGGCTCGGGGTGGACGTTGCTCGGCATCAGGGGCTGCCTGGGCTGGTGGGGAGTGGCCAATGGGTGGGCGTGCAGGACGCCGAAAACCGCGTTCCATCGTAGCCCTGCCACCCGCACGGCGACGCCGGGAAAGCTGTGTTCGGCTCCCGCTTTGCGCGGTTTCGCGCCGCGGCGGGCTTTCGCGCCGCCGGCCAGCGTGCTCGCGCCCGGCGGCCGGCCTTCGACACCCGAAGCGTGGCGCCCGGCCCGCCAAGGCGCACAGTCCAGTCAGAAGCCGGACGCGGCCCCGTGCCCTCGGCGCGAGCCCGTCCCCAGAACCTCCTGTTGCCAGAGATCGCCTCATGAACAACCACCGCATTGCCGTCGCTGTCCTGCTGGTCGCCGGCCTGTCATCCGGCTGCGCCACCACCGAGACCTCGCGCGCCATCGAGCCCGCGCGCACCGCCGCCGCGGCGACGCCCGCCACCGGCGCGGTGCGTGCGCCCATCGCCGTGGGCAACTTCGACAACCGCTCCAGCTTCGGCCGCGGCATCTTTGCCGACGGCGGCGACCGGCTCGGCTCGCAGAGCAAGACCATCCTGGTGGCCCACCTGCAGCAGAGCAACCGCTTCAGCGTGCTGGACCGCGAGAACCTTGCCGAGGCCCGCCAGGAGGCCGCGCTGCGCCAGGCGCCGCTCGCCATCCGGGGCGCCGACTTCCTCGTCACCGGCTCGGTCAGCGAGTTCGGCCGCAAGGAGGTGGGTGACCGCGCGCTGTTCGGCCTGCTGGGCCGCGGCAAGACGCAGGTGGCCTACGCCAAGGTGACGCTGAACATCGTCAACCCGCTGACGTCCGAGGTGGTGTACTCGGTGCAGGGCGGCGGCGAGTACACGCTGTCGGAGCGCGAGATCCTGGGCTTCGGCAGCACCGCGAGCTACGACGCCACGCTCAACGGCAAGGTGCTCGACCTGGCCATCCGGGAGGCGGTCGACCGCCTGGTCGCCGGCCTGGACAGCGGCGCCTGGAAGCCGGCGCGGCCCTGATGAGCCCGCGGCAAGCCGGAGGGGCCTCGATGCGAAGGCTGGGCGGTGGCGCGCTGCTGGCGCTGGCGGCCGTGCTGGGCGCAGCCAGCGCCAGCGCGCGGCCGATGTTGTACGAGTGGGGCGCATACCCGGAAGCGCTGGCGGCGCACCTGCGCGAAGCCGGCGGCGATGCTGCGCGTCAGGCCGCGCGGCTCGAGCAGCAGCTGCAGCGAACCGCCACCGCGGGGCGCGCCGTGCCGCCGGGGCTGCATGCGCACCTGGCGCTGCTGCACGCGCAGCTGGGCAACGACGCCAAGGCCGTGGAGCACCTGCGGGCCGAGAAGGCGCTTTACCCGGAGTCGGCGCGGTACATGGACTTCCTGCTCGCGAACACGCGGCGGCAGCCGGCCGACGCGGCGGCGGAGGCCCCGAAGTGAGCCGCGTGCTGCGCGGGGCCGCGATGACGCTGGCGGTGGCGCTGGGCGGGCTGCTGGGTGGCTGCGCCACCGTGGACAAGGCACCGGCGGACCCCTGGCCGGCGCTGCGCGAGGCACGGCCCACCTCCGTGCTGGTGTTGCCGCCGGTGAATGACAGTCCTGACGTGTTGGCACCGGGCAGCGTGATGGCGCAGGCGGTGCTGCCGCTGGCGGAGCGGGGCTACTACGTGTTCCCGGTGGCGCTGAGCAACGAGACGCTGCGCCTCAACGGCGTGCAGACGCCAAGAGACGCCCAAGACATCAGCCCGCAACGGTTGCGCGAGGTGTTCGGGGCCGACGCGGCGCTGTACCTGCAGGTGCGCGCCTACGGCTCCGTGTATCGCGTCATCAGCGCCGACTCGGTGACCACCGTGGACGCGCGGCTCGTGGACTTGCGCGACGGTCGTACCCTCTGGACCGGCAGCGCCACCGCCAGCAGCGCCGAGCAGCGCGGCAGCCTGCAGGGCGGCCTGTCGAGCGTGTTGCTGCAGGCCCTCATCGAGCAGGTGGCGTCGAACTTCACCGACCGCAACCACGAGGTCGCGGGCGTGGCGATGCGCCGGCTGCTGGCCGGCCCCTCGCCGCGCGGGCTGCCGCCGGGGCCCCGAGGCCCGCCCCCGCGGCCGGGCGGCCGCCCTTGACTCTCCTCGACCTGACGCCCCCCACTCACGACCTGCGTCAACCGCAGGCGCCCGCCATGAACGACCCGACACTGCGCGCTCCTGCGGCCTGCCGCCTGCCCCCGTCTGGTTTCGCCGCCCGCCTGTGCGGGGGGTTGATGCGCCTGGCCGCCCCGGCACTGCGCCGCGGCGCAGCCCGGCTTGCCGTGGCCCTGGGCCTGCTGGCGGCCTCTGTCTCGGGTTTGCAGGCCCAGCCGGTGGCCGACCCGCGGCCGAAGTGGTTCAGCGCTGACAGCGCCAACTTCCGCGTGCACTTCCGCGAAGGCCATCGAGCGCAGGCCGAGGCCGTGGCGCGGGCCGCAGAGCGCGCCTACCCGGCGGTGACCCAGGCCCTGTCGTGGAAGCCGCGCACGCGCACCGAGATCGTCGTCTTCACCGAGTTCGACGGCGCCAACGGCTTTGCCACGCCCTTGCCGTACAGCTACATCGGCGTCTTCCTGTCCCCACCCGACGAGGGCGAACTGCTGGACAACAGCGCCTGGCTCGACCTGCTGCTGGTGCACGAGTTCACCCACGCGGTGCACCTGGACAAGGTGACCGGCGCGCCGCGCGTGCTGCAGTCGGTGTTCGGCAACGTGCCCGAGTTCATCCCCAACATCTTCATGCCGACCTGGGGCCTCGAGGGCCTGGCGATCCTGGCCGAGAGCGACCCCGCCGCCGGCCGCGGCCGCCTGCGTGGGCCGGTGTTCGAGGCCTGGCTGCGCGCCGAGCGCGAGCGCGGCTTCGTCAGCCTGCGCGAACTCAACGCCGACGGCCGCCGCCTGCCGGTGGGCAAGCAGTACCTGTACGGCGCCTACTTCATGGACTACCTGCGCCGCGTGCACGGCCCGCAGGCCGTGGGCACGCTCGTGCAGTCCTACAGCGGCAACCTGGTGCCTCGCCTGCACACCGCGCCCGTGGGCGCCACCGGGCTGACCATGGACGTGCTGTGGGAGCGCTTCCTGGCCGACCTGGGCCGGCAGGTGGACGAGCGCGCCGCGCCGATCAAGGCGCAGCCGCAGGTGCTGGGGCCGGCCCTGCTGCCGGCCACCTTCGCGATCGACAGCCTGGTCCCGCACCCGGCTGGCGGCTGGCTGGCGGTGGCCAGCGACGGCGTGCACGGCACGCAACTCGTGCGCATCGGTACCGACGGGCGCCGCTCGGCCGTGATGCGCCTGAACCGTGGCGCGCGGCTGGGCACGGGGGCCGCCGGCAGTGTGCTGGTGATGCAGCCCGATGTCTGCGACGGGTGGTACGAGACCTACGACGTGCACCGGCTCGAAGGCGACCGGCTGCAGCCCTGGAGCCGGTGCGCGCACCTGCGCCGCGCGGTGCCGGCCGCCGGCCGGGTGCTGGCGCTGCAACTGGATGCCGGCGCCACGCGGCTGGTGGCACTGGACGCCGCCGGCGCCCCGCCGCGCGTGCTGTGGCGGCCGCCCGAAGGCCACGAACTGCTGGACATCGCCGCCTCGCCCGACGGCGCGCGCGTGGCGCTGGTGCTGCGCCGCGAAGGCGACTGGCGCGTCGTCGAGTGGGACCCCGCGCAGCCGCAGGCCGAGCCGCGCACGCTGGTGCGCCGCAACGCGCCGCTGCAGGGGCTGCGCTGGGGTGTGAGCGGGCTCGAGCTGGTGGCGTCCGACGGCGGCGTGCCCAACGTCTGGCGGCTCCAGGGGGGCGAGCTGCAGCGGCTGACGCATGCGCACACCGCGGTGCTTGCCCATGCGGGCACGGCCGCCGACGGTAGCCTCGCCACCGCCGTGGTGGCCCCGGGCGGCATTGCGCTGCACGTGCTGCCGGCCGCCGTGCCGCTGCAGTCGCTGGCCGCGGAGGGGCCCCCGGCCGATGCCGGCGCGTCGGCGCAGGCCCCGGCCGCAGCAGGCGCTTCGCCGTCGGACCCGGCTGCCGCGCTGAAGGCCGAGCGTCCGTACCGCGCTCTGGACGCGCTGGTCCCGCGCGCCTGGCTGCCCGCGATCAACGCCGACGGCGGACTGGTCTCCGTGGGGGCCGTCATGAACGGCGGCGATGCGCTGGGTTGGCACCGCTACTCGATCCTGGCCCAGGTCGAGCTCACGCAAAAGGAGTTCGCGGGCGCGCTCGAGTACCAGTACGCCGGCCGCCACGCCTTTGCGCTCAAGCGCGAGCTGACGCCGCGACTGTGGACCACCGATTCCCAGGGTGCCCCGAACGACACCACGGTGTACGACCGTCGCCTCCGCGGGCAGTGGATCAGCCTGTTCCCCCACGAGCGCCAGCAGCGTCGCATCGTGTTGGGCGTGGGCGCCGCGCTGGACACGGTGGAGCGGGTGGACCTGCGCAACGCCAGCGCCGCGCGGCGGCGCGACAGTCGGCTGCTGGCCGGCTTCGTCGAGGCCGACACCAGCGGCGGCGACTGGGCCAGCGAGGGTGCCAATCGCGGCCTGCGCGGCTCGCTGTTGGTGGAGAGCCATGCGCCGCTGGCGGGCAAGGACCCGCAGCGCTACGACGGCACGGTGGTGCGCGCCGACCTGCGCGGCTTCGTCGCTCTGCCGCTGCGCAGCGTGCTGGCCTTGCGGGCCACCGAGGCGCGCGCGCGCGGCCGGACCGAGCCCTTCGCGGTCGGTGACGCCACCGACGAGTGGCTGCAGTTCGGCCCCGTGCTGGGCGACCGCACGCTGTCGCTGCGCGGCTACGCCAGCGGCGATCCGGGGCTGTCCGGCCGCAACGCCCGCGTCCTGTCGGCCGAGTGGCGCGTGCCGCTGACCGATGTCGACCGGCACTTCATGGTGCCGGCGGTGGGCATGGGGCGTCTGTCGGCGGCGTTGTTCGCCGACGCCGGTGGCGCCTGGGACAGCGGAACCGGGCCTGCGCAGTGGCGCCGCAGCGTGGGCGTGGAACTGTTGGCGGAGACCCGACTGCTGTACGCCCTTCAAGTGCAGATCCGCCTGGGCGCAGCCCGCGCCCTTGACGGGCCCAGGCAGACGCGCGCCTACCTGACGGTGGGCCGGGCGTTCTGACGAACCCGACGCGCCCCTCAGACCGGGGTCTCTATCGTGAATTGCGGGTGTTCCGGGGTCTTGCTCCACGGCCCGGTTGTGGCAGTCTTGTGACCTACTGATTCCATCGCGTCCAGCCGCTTGCCGAGGAGTGAACGGATGAGTGCCGAGAGTTCGTGGGGCCTGTCGACCTGCAACCCGATGCCGATCGCGCGCATGCGCGCGGTCTACCGGCTCGACGAGGTCGAGAAGCGCCTCGACAAGCTGCCCCCGCGCGAGCACGAGACGCTGCGCGCCACCTACGAGCGCATGCTCGAGAAGGGCGGCGAGCGCTTCCAGGTCAAGCCCTCGGGGCTGCCGGCCATGGAGCACCTGTACGACGAGCTGCCCAACTTCCACCCGGTGCTCGACGACGTCCGGCGCCAGTTGGCGCTGTGCCACGACGGCCCCGACGCGCTGGAGCTCACGCCCATGCTGCTGCTGGGCCCGCCGGGCATCGGCAAGACGCACTTCGCGCGCGCGCTGGCGCACCTGCTCGGCACCGGGCTGGGCTTCATCAGCATGAGCAGCCTCACCGCCGGCTGGGTGCTGTCGGGCGCCAGCAGCCAGTGGAAGGGCGCGCGTCCGGGCAAGGTGTTCGAGACGCTGGTCGACGGCGCCTATGCCAACCCGGTGATGGTGGTCGACGAGATCGACAAGGCGCGCGCCGAGCACGCGTACGATCCGCTGGGCGCGCTGTACAGCCTTCTCGAGCACGACACGGCCGGCACCTTCACCGACGAGTTCGCCGAGGTCGCCATCGACGCCAGCCAGCTCATCTGGGTGGCCACCGCCAACGACGAGCGCGCCATCCCCGAGCCCATCCTCAACCGCATGAACGTGTTCGAGATCGAGCCGCCCGACGCCGACGCGGCGCGCGCGATCGCGCTGCGCCTGTACCGGCAGATCCGCGGCGCGCACGACTGGGGCCGGCGCTTCGACGAGCAGCCCGCCGAGGCGGTGCTCGAGCAACTGGCCGCCATGGCCCCGCGCGAGATGCGCCGCGCCTGGATGACGGGCTTCGGCAACGCGCGGCTCGCGGGCCGGGACCACATCGACCCGGCCGACCTGCCCGGCAGCGGTCCCCGCCGCGCGCCCATCGGCTTCATGCAGTGAGGCTCGCGGCCGCGGCGGCGGCATTCCTGCTGGCCCTGTCGCCGCTGGCCCTGGCCGCCGACGCGGCGCCGCGCATCGGCCTGGTGCTGGGCGGCGGCGGCGCCCGCGGGGCAGCGCACATCGGCGTGCTCGAGGAGCTCGAGCGCCTGCGCGTGCCGGTGCACTGCGTGGCCGGCACCAGCATGGGCGCGCTGGTGGCCGGCGCCTGGGTGGCCGGCCGCAGCCCGGCCGAGATGCGCGCCGCCATGCAGGCGGCCGACTGGAACGAGATGTTCCTCGACGGTGCCGGCGACGGCGAGCTCGACCTGCGGGCCCGCCGGCTGCGCCAGCGCTTCCTGCCCGGCAGCGAGACCGGCATCGTCGACGGCGGTGCCGTCGCGCCGCCGGCGCTGGTGCAGGGCCAGCGCATCAAGTTCTTCCTCAACGCGCTGGTGCGGGCCGAGACGGGCGAGCCTCTGATCGAGCGGCTGCCGCTGCCGCTGTCCATCATCGCCACCGACATCGGAACGGGCGAGCGCGTGGTGATGCGCGACGGCCCGCTCACCGAGGCCATGCGCTCCAGCATGGCCGTGCCCGGGCTGCTGGCGCCGTTCACCTGGCGCGGCCGCAAGCTGGTGGACGGCGGGCTCGTGGACAACGTGCCCGTGCGCGAGCTGCGCGAGCGCTGCGGCGCCGACGTGGTGATCGCCGTCAACGTGGGCTCGCCGCCGCTGCCGGCCGAGTCGATTGCCGGCGTGCTCAGCATCACGGCGCAGATGGTGGCGCTGCTGACCGAGCAGAACGTCGGCGCCTCGCTGGCGCTGCTGACGCCGCGCGACGTGCTGATCCGGCCCGACCTGGGCACCATCAACGCGGCGGACTTCGCGCGCCACGAGGAGGCGGCCGCGCGCGGCCGCGCCGCCATGCGCGAGCACGAGGCGGCGCTGGCCGCGCTGTCGGTGGACGAGCGCGCGTGGACCGCCTGGCGGCGCGGCGCCTACGTGCGCGAGCGCGACGTGCCGCGCGTCGACGCCATCGAGGTGGTGGGTCTGGTGCGGGTGGCGCCCGAGGTGCTGCTGCGCCACGTGCGGCAGCGCACCGGCGCGCCGCTGGACGCCACGACGCTGGCCACCGACCTGGAGCGCGCTTACGGCGACGGCCACTACGAGCGGCTGGACTACACCGTGAGCCGCGAGAGCGGCCGCACCGTGCTGCGGCTGCTGCCGGTGGAGAAGGCCTGGGGCCCCGACTACCTGCGCATGGGCCTGCAGCTGCAGAGCACGCTCAACCAGGGCTCGACCTATCAGCTGCGCGCGGCGCTGCAGCGCACCTGGCTCAACCCCCTGGGCGCGGAGCTGCTGCTGGCGGCCGAGCTCGGCAGCGTCACGGGCGTGAAGGCCGAGTTCATGCAGCCGCTGCTGCCTTCGCAGCGCGTGTTCGTCGACGCCGTGGCCGAGTACCGCCGCGAGCGCAGCGACTACTTCTTCGTCGAGCAGCGCATCGCCGAGTACCGCACGGTCGAGAAGCGGCTGGAGCTCGGGGTGGGCCTGAACCTGCTGCGCCTGGGCGCGCTGCGCGCCGCCGGCTGGGCCGGGCAGACCTCCCGCAGGCTGGAGACAGGCATCGACCTGTTCGCGGCCCTGCCCAGGCCCGATCCTGCCGGATGGATGGTCGACCTCGACCTCGACCGGCTGGACCGCCTGTACTTCGCCCGCAGCGGCTGGGCGATGCGGGCGCAGTGGCGGGCCGACGAGCGCAACGGCTGGCGCCGCGTCGACGCCGAAGGCCGCGTGGCCGTGCCCTGGGGCGACTGGGTGCTCGCCGCCCGCGCCCGCTGGACGGCCTCCACCGAGGGCCTGCTGCCGCTGCAGGAGGCCGCGCGCCTGGGCGGCTTCCTCAACCTCACGGGCTTCGCGGCGGGTCAGCTCATCGGCGACCACGTGGCCTACGGCCACGTGCGGGCCGAACGCATCATCGGCCGGCTGCCGATGGGCCTGCAAGGCGACATGCGCCTGGGCCTGGCGCTGGAAGCCGGCCGCGTGGGTGAGCCCTACACGCGCCAGAAGCGCGACGGCCTGCTGCGCGGCGCCGCGCTGTACCTGGGCGGCCAGACGCCGCTGGGCGCGGTCTACGTGGGCCTGGGGCGTGCCACCGGCGGCGCCTACAACGCCTACTTGTTCCTGGGCACGCCCTGATCAGCCCGCCAGGCCGGCCACGGCCTGGCGGGCCGCGGCCAGGCCCTGCTCGACGATGGCCTGCTTCCAGGCCGGGGTGTCGGTGTAGAAGGCGTCGCGGAAGCGGCGCTTGATGGCCGTGCGCGTGGCGGCGTCGGCCTGCGGGTGCAGCTCGAGCCACTGCTCGGCGCGCAGGCACAGGATCACCTCCTCGGTGGGCTCGGTGCCGTACTCCAGCGCCATCGGCGTGATCTCGGCCTGCGCGCAGTGGCGGTAGGCCAGCTCGGTGAGCAGGCCCTGCAGCCGCGCGCTGGTGGACGAGCCGTCGTACATCGACGTGACCTCGGCACCCCACCAGGCCCGGGCGCGCGCGATCGCGGCGGCCTCGTCGCGGCCGCCCCAGATCTTCTCGCCGTGGCCCTGCGGGCCCAGGCCGGTGTGCAGGTCGATCCAGCCCAGCCGCTCGCAGCGCGTGGCGTGCTCGCGCAGCACGGCTGCAAACGTCGCGGCGCTCCAGGTGGGCGCGGTGCCGCCGTAGAACAGGCCCTGCGGATGGCGGTACTGGCCGCCCGTGACGGCCGCCTGCAGGCCCTTGGCGCCGTGCTGCGCGGCGTAGGCCGCCAGCACGGCCTCGTTGTCGGGCGTGGGTGGCCACTCGGCCGGCACGGCGGCGGCCGCGATGGCGTCGTAGGCCGGGCTGGCGGGCAGCTCGGCCAGGCGCTCGAAGTCCAGGCCGTTGCGGTTGAGGTCGACGTTCTCGTGCGTGACGCGCCGCCACCACGAAAAGCCGTAGGGGTTGAGCGCGTGCACGAACAGCACCGCCACGCCGGCGGCCCGTGCCGCCGCCATGAAGCCGGCGTCGGCCAGCAGCGCGCCCTGCACGCCCGAGCCGCAGTAGCCCTCGACGCCGTGGCAGCCGCTGGTCACCATCAGCACCCGCCTGGCGTCGGCCGCGCCGGCGCGGCCGACGTCCATGGCCAGCGGCTCGCCGTCGCGGCCGGGCAGCGGGTGCGCATGGCTCTGCACCGCCAGGCCGGCGGCGGAACAGGCACCGAGGAACTTGGCCCGGGCGTCGGCGTAGCTTTGCGCGAAGAAGCCGGCGGCGTCCATGGCCGCGCTCACCGCGGCGCCAGCCAGGCTTCGGCCAGCCGCACCCAGCAGCTCGCGCCCACGGGAATCAGCTCGTCGTTGAAGTCGTAGCTGGGGTTGTGCAGCATGCAGGGCCCGAGGCCGTGCCCGCCCTCGCGGTGCGTGCCGTCGCCGTTGCCGAAGGTGAAGTAGCAGCCGGGCTTTTCCTGCAGGAAGAAGCTGAAGTCCTCGGCGCCCATGGTCGGCTCGAAGGGCACGACGTTGGCCTCGCCCACCACCTGCGCCAGCGTGCGGCGCACGAACTCCGTCTCGGCGGCGTGGTTCACGGTGGGCGGGTACACGCGCGTGAACTCGAACTCGCAGGTGGCGCCGAAGGTGGCCGCCATTCCGGTGGCGATCTCGCGCATGCGCGTTTCGATCAGGTCCAGCACCTCGATGCTGAAGGTGCGCACGGTGCCGCGGATCTCGGCCGAGTCGGGCACCACGTTGATGGCTTCGCCGGTGTGGATCATCGTCGCGCTGATGACGCCGGGGTCGATGGGCTTCTTGTTGCGCGTGAGGATGGTCTGCCAGGCCATCACCATCTGGCAGGCCACCAGCACGGGGTCGACGCCCAGGTGCGGCAGCGCGGCGTGGCTGCCCTTGCCGCGCACGACGGCCCGGAAGCCGTTGCTCGAGGCCATCATCGCGCCGGGGTTCACGCCCACCATGCCCACCGGCATGCCGGGCCAGTTGTGCGCGCCGAATACGGCCTCCATCGGGAACTTCTCGAACAGGCCGTCCTTGATCATCTCGCGCGCGCCGCCGCCGCCTTCCTCGGCCGGCTGGAACAGCAGGTAGACGGTGCCGTCGAAGTTGCGGTGCCGGCTCAGGTGCTTGGCCGCGGCCAGCAGCATGGCGGTGTGGCCGTCGTGGCCGCAGGCGTGCATCTTGCCGGGGTGGCGGCTGGCGTGCGCGAAGCGGTTGTGCTCGGTCATGGGCAGCGCGTCGATGTCGGCGCGCAGGCCCACGGCGCGCGGGCTCGTGCCGGCCTTGACGATGCCCACCACCCCCGTCTTGCCCAGGCCGCGGTGGATGGGAATGCCCCAGTCGGTGAGCGCCTTGGCGATGACGTCGGCGGTGCGTTCCTCCTGGAAGCACAGCTCCGGGTGGGCGTGGATGTCGCGCCGGATGCGCGCGATCTCGGCCGCGTCGGCCAGGATGGGTTCGAGCAGGTTCATGGCAGGCCCGTCATTCGGAGAAGAGGCCATCTTAGCCATGCGGCGGACCTCGGCCCGAGCGGATAATCCCGCCATGAACGCGACTGCGATCGCCCACGAGGCCCCCCGCACCGTGCAGGGCGTGTGCCCGCACGACTGCCCCGACACCTGCGCGCTGCGCGTCACGGTGGCCGGCGCGCCGGGTGCCGAGCGCGTGATCCGCGTGGCCGGCGACCCCGACCACCCGCCCACGCACGGCGTGCTGTGCACCAAGGTCAGCCGCTACGCCGAGCGCACCTACAGCGCGCAGCGCCTGCTCACGCCGCTGAAGCGCGTGGGCCGCAAGGGCGAGGGCCGCTTCGAGCCCATCGGCTGGGACGAGGCGCTGGCCACCATCGCCGCGCGGCTGTCGGCCATCGCGGCGCGGCAGCCCGAGGCCATCCTGCCCTACAGCTACGCCGGCACCATGGGCCTGGTGCAGGGCGACGGCATGGCGGCGCGCTTCTTCCACCGCCTGGGCGCCAGCCTGCTGGACCGCACCATCTGCGCCAACGCCGGCGGCGAGGCGCTGGCCGCCACCTACGGCGGCAAGCTGGGCATGCGCATGGAGCAGTTCGTCCACAGCAAGCTGATTCTGATCTGGGGCAGCAACCCGGTCACCAGCAGCCTGCACTTCTGGACCTTCGCGCAGCAGGCCAAGCGCGCCGGCGCGAAGCTGGTGTGCATCGACCCGCGCCGCACCGAGACGGCCGAGAAGTGCCACCAGCACATCGCGCTGCTGCCCGGCACCGACGGCGCGCTGGCGCTGGGACTGATGCACGAGCTGATCGCCCACGACTGGCTCGATCACGACTACATCGCTCGCCACGTCGAGGGCTGGGACAAGCTGCGCGACAAGGCCCTGGCCTGGCCGCCCGAGCGCGTGGCCGCGGTGTGCGGCATCACGGCCGACGAGGTGCGCGGCCTGGCGCGCGACTACGCGCACGCCAGGCCCGCCGCCATCCGCCTGAACTACGGCATGCAGCGCGTGCGCGGCGGCGGCAACGCCGTGCGCCTGGTGGCGATGCTGCCCTGCCTGGTGGGCGCCTGGCGTCACGCCGCCGGCGGCCTGCTGCTCAGCACCAGCGGCAGCTTCGCCGGCGCGCGGCGCGACGCCTGGCTGCAGCGGCCCGACCTGCTGCAGACCGTGCACGGGCAGCGCCGCCCGCGCACCGTGAACATGAGCACCATCGGCGACGCGCTGCGGCACCCCGGTGGCGGCGACTTCGGGCCGCGCATCGAGGCCGTGGTCGTCTACAACAGCAACCCGGTGGCCGTGGCGCCCGACAGCCGCCGCGTCGTCGAGGGCTTCGCACGCGAGGATCTGTTCACCGTGGTGCTGGAGCACTTCCAGACCGACACCGCCGACCACGCCGACATCGTGCTGCCCGCCACCACGCAGCTGGAGCACTGGGACGCGCACACCACCTATGGCCACACCTACGCCATGCTCAACCGCCCGGCGGTGCCGCCGCTGGGGCAGGCGCTGAGCAACGCCGAGATCTTCCGCCGCCTGGCGGCACGCATGGGCCCGTCCGGATTCAGCGAGCCCTGCTTCGCCGACAGCGACGAGGCCATGGCGATGGGCGCCTTCGACCCTGCCGTGGTCGACCTGGACGAGCTGCGCGCGCGCGGCTGGAGCCGCCTGCGGCTGCCCGAGGCGCCCTTTGCCGAGGGCGGCTTCGCCACGCCCTCGGGCAAGGTGGTGGTCGACGCGCCCGGACTGGGCGTGCCCGACCACGTGCCCAACTACGAGAGCGCGCAGTCGGCGCCGGAGCTGGCCGCGCGCTACCCGCTGGCCATGATCTCGCCGCCGGCGCGGCACTTCCTCAACAGCAGCTTCGTCAACGTCGAGAGCCTGCGCGCCGCCGAGAAGGAGCCGCGCCTGGAGATGCACCCCGACGACGCCGCCGCGCGCGGCATCGCGTCGGGCGCGGTCGTGCGCGTGTTCAACGACCGCGGCAGCTACGTGTGCCGGGCCGACCTCAACGGCGCGGCGCGTCCGGGCGTCGTCAACGGGCTGGGCATCTGGTGGCGCAAGATGGGCCTGAACGGCACCAACGTCAACGAGCTCACGCACCAGCGGCTCACCGACATCGGCCGCGCGCCGGCGTTCTATGACTGCCTCGTCGAGGTCGAGCCGGTCTGATCGGCGGAGGCGGCTGGTGAGGCTGGGTCTGCTGGGCGTGCTGGCCGCGGGCGGCGCGGCGCTGCTGCTGGGCGGCTGCGGCTCGCTGGGCTACTACGCGCAGGCGGTCAACGGCCACATGGACCTGATGCAGCGCGCGCGCCCGGTGCCCGAGGTCATCGCCGACCCCGCCACGCCGGCGCCGCTGCGCGAGCGGCTCGAGCTCAGCCAGCGCATGCGCGACTTCGCCGTGGCCGAGCTGAAGCTGCCCGAGGGCCCGAGCTACCGCCGCTACGCCGACCTGGGCCGCAGCGCCGTGGTCTGGAACGTGGTGGCCGCGCCCGAGCTGAGCCTGCAGCTGAAGACCTGGTGCTTCCCGGTGGTGGGCTGCGTGGGCTACCGCGGCTACTACTCGCAGGCCGCGGCCGACGCGCTGGCCGCCGAGCTGCGCGCGCAGGGCTACGAGGTCATGGTCTACGGCGTGCCGGCCTACAGCACGCTGGGCAAGCTCGAGTGGATGGGCGGCGACCCGCTGCTGAACACCTTCGTGAACGGCAGCGAGGCCGACCTGGCGCGCCTGATCTTCCACGAGCTCACGCACCAGGTCGTCTACGTCGGCGACGACACCACCTTCAACGAGAGCTACGCCACGGCGGTTGAGCGCCTTGGCGGCCGGCTGTGGATGGAACGCTTCGCCACGCCCGAGGTGCGTGCCGCCGACGCGCAGCGCCTGGCGCGCGCGGCGGCCTTCCGCGCCTTCGTGCAGCCCTGGCGGGCCGAGCTCGACGCGCTGTACCGCAGCGGCCGGCCGCCCGAGGCCCTGCGCGCCGCCAAGGCCGACCTCATGGCGCGCCTGCGCCGCGCCTACGAGGAGCTCAAGGCCGACCCGGGCAGCCCGCTCGCGGGTTTTGCCGGCTACGACGGCTGGTTCGCGCGCGCCAACAATGCCTCTTTCGCGGTGATGGGGGCCTACAACGACTTCGTGCCCGCCTTCGAGCGCCTGTTCGAGGCCTCCGGCCGCGACTTCGCCCGCTTCCACGCCGAGGTGCGCGCGCTGGCCCCGCTGCCGCGGGCCGAGCGCCGCGCGCGGCTGGGCGCGCCGCCCTGACTTCCCGCCACCCTGCTGCCCGACGGAGCTGACCCCGTGCCCGACATCCAGATCCACCGCAACCACGCCCTTGGCCTGAAGCGCGCCCGCGAGGTGGCCTGGCAATGGGCCGAGCAGGCCGAGTCCAAGTTCGACATGGAGTGCACCGTGATCGAGGGCCAGACCAGCGACACGGTGGAGTTCACGCGCAGCGGCGTCAGCGGCCGCCTCATCGTGGCGGCCGACCACTTCGACCTCGAGGCGAAGCTGGGCTTCCTGCTCGGCGCCTTTGCCAAGACCATCGAGGCCGAGATCACCCGGAACCTCGACGAACTGCTGGCAGCGAACCCGCCGCGGGGCGGTGCAGCGGCCGCGAAGGGCCGTCCGGCGGCGCCCAAGCGCGCTCGTTGACGGCCCGGCCCGGCATGGCGGGCGACCGCGCGAGCGCGGCCTGCTCGAGTGCCTCCCCAGGCGCGGCATCCTCGTCCGCCGCCGGGGCGGCGGTGGTGGTCATGCGCTGGCGCAGCTGCTGCGCCAGCCGCCAGGCGTTGACGGGCGCCAGCGCCAGGTGCAGTGCCAGCACCGGCATCAGCCCGGCGTGCCAGCCGTAGCACGCGAAGGCGACGTTGGCACCCAGGGCCAGCACGCGCAGGCGCAGCATGTCGCCCGACGCGAAGCAGGCCACCGTGAGCGCCGCCGCCACCCAGCCCAGCAGCTCGACGCCGGCGTCCGCGGGCAGTCCGGCGCCTGTCATGGCATGACCCGGTACAGCACGATCAGCAGCGCGGTGAGGCCGCACATGGCTGCGTTGGCGAGGTTCACCGCGACGGCGGCGTCGAAGCGGCGCCCGTTGTGCTCGTGCAGCCAGGCCGCCATCGTGAGGTTGGCGCCCAGCCAGGTGCACCAGGTCAGCAGCGAGTGCTGGCTGGAGTCCTGCTGCTGCACGATCACCCACAGCGTGGGCAGGTACGACAGCACACGCACCGAGCTGAAGAAGGTGAAGGCCCAGCCCAGCAGCACGAGGTAGCGCTGGCGCGTGAACAGGGCCGGCCGCGGCGTGCGCAGCGGCCGGCCGCCGCGGCCGGTGGTGCACTCGGTGGGGATCATCGAGGGCTCCTGCGTGCTCAGCGGCTGACGAGGACCACGCGGGTGTACCCGGCGGCCTCGAGCTGGTGCACGGCGGTGGCGGCCAGGCGCAGGTCGGTGCTGCGCACCAGCACCGGGGTGTCGGCCGGCAGGTCGTGCACGGCCTGCTGGCCGAAGGCCATCTGCGTCGCCAGCTCGACGGCCGCGGCCGCGTCGGGGCCGGGCGACACCTCGACCGAGATGACGCGGTCGCCCAGCGCCTGCTCGAGCTGCGCCGCCTGCGCGGCCGTGGCGTAGCGGCCCTGGCGGGTGTGCGCGCCGGCGTCGGCCGGCCGGGCCGACGGCGGCGAGGGGTTCAGGTGGCCGTCGTCGTCGAGCAGCGGCGGGATGACGGACGGGGCGGCGGCCAGCGGCCGGGCACGGCCTTCCTCGGTCGTGGCTTCGGCCGTAGCTTCGGGTGCGATGCCGCCGCAGGCGGACAGCAGGGCCGCCAGGGTGAGTGCGCCTGCGAGGGCGAGGGTCCGGCGCGAGGGATCGGGGTTCATGCAGCCTCCTGGTGCGGGCCGTGGACTCACGACCCTTCATTCACCAGTACGTCGCCGCGGGTGCGGGCCGGACATGGGCGGCCTCCCCCCGATGGTGGAGCGCGGGGCCGGCGCGGTGCGGGCTGTGCGGGCGACGCGGGGCCCGGCTACCATCGGCGCCGCTTGCAAGGACGGGATCCATGGGCGACATCACCACCCTGCTGGCGCGCGCCCGCGACGGCGACCGCCCGGCCTTCGACGCGCTGTTCCAGCGCCTGTACCCCGAGCTGCGACGGCTTGCCCACGCCCGGCTCGCCGGCCACCAGCGCGGCACGGGCATGGACACCACCGTGCTGCTGCACGAGTGCTACCTGCGCTTCCTGAACGCGGGCAGCCTGAAGCCGACCGACCGCGCGCACTTCGTGGCCTACGCCTCGCACGTGATGCGGTCCATCATCGTCGACGCCGTGCGCGCCGCCGGCCGCGAGCGCCGTGGCGGCGACGTCGAGCACGTGACGCTGGACACGGCGATCGCCGAGGCGATGGCGCAGCCGCACGAGGAGTTGCTGGACATCGACCGCGCGCTCGAGGACCTGGCCCGGCTCGAGCCGCGCCTGGCGCAGGTGGTGGAGATGCGCTACTTCGCGGGCCTGACCGACGCCGAGATCGCCGAGGCCCTGGGCGTGACCGACCGCACCGTGCGCCGCGACTGGGAGAAGGCGCGGCTGCTGCTGGCGCACGCGCTGAAGGGCTGACTCCGCACGGGCGGGACCCGCGCGATCCCCGCCCACCGGGTGGCGCCGATCAGGGCCCGCGGCGCGCGCCGGGCGCCCGGCGCGCGCCGCAGTGGCCATGACGCCTGTCGGTTCGGCGCCGGCGCGGCATGATGCGCGCCATGACGCACACCCGCACCCCCCTCGTGGCCACGGCCGTGGCGCTGGCCGCCGGCCTGTGGGCCGCGCTGCCCGCGGCGGCCCAGACCCGCCCCGCGCCCACGGCCCCGGCGCCCGCCGCCTGCCCGCCGCTGCTCAACCACACCGTGCCGCGCCTGCAGGACGACAAGCCGCAGAACCTGTGCCAGTACGCCGGCAAGGTGCTGCTGGTCGTCAACACCGCCAGCTACTGCGGCTTCACCAAGCAGTTCGAGGGCCTGGAGGAGCTGAACGCCCGCTACGGCCCGCGCGGCCTGGTGGTGATGGGCTTTCCCAGCGGCGACTTCAAGCAGGAGGACGCCGACGCGAAGAAGACGGCCGAGGTCTGCTTCAACACCTACGGGGTGAAGTTCCCGATGTTCGCCACCGGCCCGGTGCGCGGCGCCGAGGCGCAGCCCCTCTTCCGGCAGCTGGCCCAGGCCACCGGCCAGCAGCCGAGCTGGAACTTCAACAAGTACCTCGTGGGCCGCGACGGCAAGCCCATCGCGCACTTCGGCAGCATGACGGGGCCCACCAGCGGCGCCATCACCGGCGCCATCGAGAAGGCGCTGGCCGCGCGGCCCTGAGGGCTGGGCCTACTTCAGGCTCTCGATGAGGTCGATGTACTCCTGCATCGCCTCGTCGGCGCCCTTGCCCTTGACGGCCGCCCAGGCGTCGTACTTGGCGCGGCCCACCATGTCGGTGAAGCCGGGGCGCTTGCCCTCCACGTCGCCTTCCGTCGCCTGCTTGTACAGCGAGTAGATCTTCAGCAGCGTCATGTTGTCGGGCTTCTCCGGCAGCTGCTTGCTGGCGGCGACGGCGGCTTCGAAGGCGGCTTTCAGATTGGCCATGGGGCACCCGGGTGATTCAGAGCTTGACGCTGGCGATGCTACACAGCATCGTCGGCTCCCCCGGCGCCCTCGGCGGCGCCTGAAGCCGAGGAGAAACCCGATGGACGGCGTCGCCAGCACGCCGCAGCCCAGCCCCCACGCCGGCCCGCGCGCCGAGCGCATGTCGCGCGTGGACACCGCTTGGCTGCGCATGGACAACGACGTCAACCTGATGATGATCGTCGGCGTCTGGCTGCTCGCCCCGGCCATCACGCTGCCGGCCCTGCGCGAGCGCGTCCAGGCCAAGCTGCTGCAGTACGACCGCTTCCGCCAGAAGGCGGTGCACGACGCGCTGGGCGCGCAGTGGGTCGACGACGAGGCCTTCGACATCGCGCACCACGTGCTGCCGATGACGCTGGACCGGCGCCCCGGCGAGAGCGAGCGCCACGCGCTGCAGCGCGCCTGCGGCGAACTGGCCGCCACGCCGCTGGACCCGCAGCGCCCGCTGTGGCAGTTCCACCTCGTCGAGGACTACGAGGGCGGCAGCGCGATGGTGGCGCGCGTGCACCACTGCATCGGCGACGGCATCGCGCTGATCAGCGTGATGATGAGCATCACCGACGGCGGCGCCGACCCTCCGCGCCGTCGACGCAAGCCCGCTGCCGACGAGCCGCACGAGCCCGACTGGCTCGCCGACGCCGTGCTCAAGCCGCTGACCGAGCTCACCATCAAGGCCATCGGCATGTACGGCAGCGGCGTGGGCAAGAGCATGGAGGTGCTGGCCAACCCGGCGCAGCCGCTGCTGTCGAGCGTGGGCATGGCGCGCAGCGGGCTGCAGGTGGCGCAGGACGTGGCCGCGCTGGCGCTGATGTCCGACGACTCGCCCACGCTGCTCAAGGGCAAGCCGGCGGGCCGCAAGGTGGTGGCCTGGGGCGAGCCGATCCCGCTGGAGCAGGTCAAGACCATCGGCAAGGGCCTGGGCTGCACCGTCAACGACGTGCTGCTGGCCTGTGCCGCCGGCGCCATCGGCAGCTGGCTGGCCGACCAGGGCCAGGATCCGTCGGGCAAGGAGATCCGCGCCATGGTGCCGGTGAACCTGCGCCCGCTGGACAAGGCCTGGCAGCTGGGCAACCGCTTCGGGCTGGCGCCGCTGGTGCTGCCGGTGGGCATCGCCAACCCCATCGAGCGCGTCTACGCCGTGCACCGCCGCATGGCCGACATGAAGGGCAGCTACCAGCCGCTGCTGGCCTTTGCCATCCTCAGCGTCAGCGGGCTGTTCATCAAGCCCGTGCAGGACGCCGTGCTGGGCCTGTTCGCCAAGAAGACCACGGCGGTGATGACCAACGTGCCGGGCCCGGCGGTGCCGCTCAAGTTCTGCGGCAGCACGCTGCGCCAGACCATGTTCTGGGTGCCCGCCTCGGGCGACGTGGGCGTGGGCGTGAGCATCCTCAGCTACGGCGGCGGCGTGCAGTTCGGCCTGATCACCGACGAGAAGCTCTGCCCCGAGCCGCAGCAGATCATCGACCGCTTCGAGCCGCAGTTCGAGCAGCTCACCTGGCTGACGATGATGCTGCCCTGGGCCGGCGAGCCCGATTTCTGAACCCCGAACCCGACCACCAAGGAGCAAGGCCATGGCCGTGAGCGTCGACATCGACCTGGGCTACGAGTTCACCGTGAAGGCGCCGTTCGACGAGGTGTTCGACGTGCTGTCGGACGTGCCCACCTCGGTGAGCCACTTCCCCAAGGTCGAGCAGCTCGTCGACATGGGCAAGGGCATCTACCGCTGGGAGATGGAGAAGGTCGGCACCGCGCAGGTCAACATCCAGACCGTCTACGCCAGCCAGTACGTGGCCGACCGCAAGAAGGGCTCGGTGGTCTGGACGCCGGTCAAGGGCGTGGGCAACGCGCAGGTCGGCGGCAGCTGGAGCATCGCCAAGGCCAAGAAGGGCACGGCGATCACGCTGAAGACGCAGGGCACGGTGGAGGTGCCGCTGCCGGGCCTGATGAAGATGGTGGTCGTGCCGGTGGTGAAGAACGAGTTCGAGAGCCTGGTCGAGAAGTACATCGACAACCTGATCAAGCGCTTCGGCGGCGAGGTCTGACCGAGGCTGCCGGCGCCCGGGATCGCCGGCGCTGCGGGCCGGGGGCACGCGCCGGATTCCTCATGCCGGCGCGGCCAGCCACCACAGCTGGCCGGGCACGGGCTGGCGCTGCTCCAGCCGCAGCGTGGCGGCCTCGGGCGGCGGGCTGGGTGCCAGGCCGTGGCGCACGGCCAGGGCCTCCAGGTAGGCGCGGCCGTGCGCATAGCGCGCCGTGGGCAGCAGCGCCACGGCGGCGCCGGCGGGCGCCGTTTCCACGCTGAACGCGAACACGCCACCGGGCGCCAGCGCGCGCCGCACGGCGGCGAACACGGGGTCGAGGTCGCCGACGTAGATGAACACGTCGGCCGCCAGCACCAGATCCAGCGAGCCCGCAGGCTGCTGCTGCAGGTGGGCCAGCAGCTCGGCGGCGTGCAGCGCGTCGTAGACGCCCGTGGCGCGGGCGCATTCGATCATCGCGGTGGAGACGTCCAGGCCCTCCAGCCGCTGCACCAGGGGCCGCACCAGGCGGCCGACGACACCGGTGCCGCAGCCCAGGTCCAGCGCCGTGGCGTAGCGTCGGGCCACCAGGCCCGGCAGCAGCAGCTCCGGGGCCCGGTACTCCAGGGTCTCGAGGTGCCGGTCGAACTCGGCGGCGTAGCCGTCGAACAGCGCCTCGACGTAGCCGTCGGGGGGCAGGGGCGGTGCGTCCGCGTCGTGGGCGCCCCGCAGGCCGGCCAGCAGCCAGGCGGCCAGCGGCCCGGGCTCCAGCGCCTGCGCGCGCTCGAGCGCGGTGATGGCCTCGGCGGCCTGGCCCAGGTCCTTGTGCAGCGAACCCGCCAGCAGCCAGGGCTCGGCCCAGTCGGCGTGGCGCGCGCACAGGGTTCGCGCCCCGGCCAGCGCCTCGTCCAGGCGGCCCAGCCGCGCCAGGCACTCGGCGCGGCGCAAGGCCGCGCGGGGCGGCGCCTCGGGCAGTGCCAGCAGCCGCTCGTAGGCCTGCAGCGCATCGGCCGGGCGGCCCAGGGCCAGCAGCGCCTCGCCGAGGTGGGCCCAAGCCGGCGCGTGCGCGGGCGCCGTGGTGCTGGCCTGCTGCAGCAGCGGCAGCGCCTCGGCGGCACGGCCCAGCGCCAGCAGCGTGGCGCCCAGGTTGGCCAGCGTCGAGGGCCGCCCGGGCAGCGCCGCCAGCGAGGCGCGGTACTGCGTCTCGGCTTCGGCCAGCCGGCCGGCCTGCTGCGCGGCCAGGCCGGCCTCGAAGGCGCGGCGGGCGGTGTCGAAGGCGGCGTCGTTCATGTGCCCGATTGTCGCGGCCGCCCCGGCCCGGGCCGCGCGGCCCGGCCAGCACAAGGCCACCACACAATCGGGTGCGTGAGCGACCCCGCCGTCACCGACCCCGCGCCTGCTGCCGCCGACCCGGCGCGCGAGCGCTTCGTCGCGCTGCTGCGCGAGCAGCTCGCGCAGGGCGGCTGGCACCGGCTGGTGCTGTCGGGCCCGCGCGCGGCCGCCGGGGCCGAGCCCGACCTGCAGCGCGTGACCGTGCGCCCGCTGCTGCTGCGCGGCGGCCCGGTGCTCAGCGTCGTCAGCCGCCACGCCACGCGCGAACTGACGCACAACCACCCGCCCGAGGAGGGCTTGGCGCTCGTCGCCAGCTGGCTGGGCACGCGCTTTCGCCACGCGCACTTCGATGGCGCCGCCCTCGAGGCCGAGCTGCGCTTCGGCAAGCGGGGCAGCGGCCACGTCAGCATCACGCCACGCGCCGCCGCCGCGCCGGCCGCGCCGCAGGCGCACGACCGCGCCAAGCCGCGGCCGCTGCCCGCCGACCGGCCCTATCTCTCCGCGCTGGGCCTGACCACGTCCGATGGCCAGCCCGTGCCGGCGATGGCGCGCAAGTGGAAGCAGATCAACCGCTTCGTCGAGATCGTCTCGCAGGCGCTGGCGCGCACGCCGTTGCTGCAGCCGCGTGCCGAGCCGGTGCGCGTGGTGGACTTCGGCGCCGGCCGCGCCTACCTGACCTTCGCGCTGCACGACTGGCTGGCGCGCCAGGGCCAGGCGCTCGATGTGCGGGGCATCGAGCAGCGCGCCGACCTGGTGGCCGAGGGCAACCGCATCGCCCAGGGCCTGGGCCTGCAGGGCCTGAACATGGTGCAGGGCGACGTGGGCGACGCGGCCGCGGCGCCGGAGCGCTTCGACGTCATGATCGCGCTGCACGCCTGCGACACCGCCACCGACGCCGCCATCCACCGCGGCATCGTGGCCGGCGCGCAGCTGATCGTCTGCTCGCCCTGCTGTCACAAGCAGCTGCGCCCGCAGCTGCTGAGCCCGGGGCCGCTGCGCAGCGTGTTCCAGCACGGCATCCACGCCGAGCAGCAGGCCGAGATGCTCACCGACACGCTGCGCGCGCTGCTGCTGCAGGCCCAGGGCTACGAGACACAGGTCTTCGAGTTCGTGGCGCTGGAGCACACGCGCAAGAACAAGATGATCCTGGCCGTGAAGCGGCCGCCCGAAGCCACGGCGCGGCGCGAGGCCGCGCGCGCCGCCGCGCTGGCCGAGGCCGACGAGCTGCAACGCTTCTTCGGCATCCGCGAGCAGGCGCTGCGGCAGCTGCTGGCGGTCTGACCGGGGCGCCGGCTCGGCGGAGGCGCTCAGGCTGCGGCTCAGGCCGCGGCTTCAAGGCCGTGTGCGAAGTGCTCGCGCATCAGCGTGGCCGCCGCGGCGGCGTCGCGCCGCTCGATGGCGGCCATCAGCTCGCGGTGCTCGGCCAGGCTCTCGGCCAGCCGCCCGCGCTTGAACAGCGAGTGGTGGCGGTTGAGCTTCATCACCTTGCGCAGGTCCAGCACCGTCTGCTCGGCCCAGCGGTTGCCGGCCAGGCGCAGCAGCGCGAGGTGGAAGCGCTCGTTGGCGGCGAAGAAGGCGTCGCGCTGGCGCACCCGGCGCTCGAGCTCGTCGTGCAGTCCGCGCAGCTCGGCGCGGCCGGGCTCGTCGGCGCGCTCGGCCACGCGGGCCGCGGCGTCGCTTTCCAGCAGCGCCAGCAGGTGGTACACCTGCGCCACGTCCTCGCGCGACATCTCCGTCACGTAGGCCCCGCGGCCGGCCTTGAGGGTGACCAGCCCCTCCACGGCCAGCACCTTCAGCGCCTCGCGCATGGGCGTGCGGCTGATGCCGTAGGCGGTGGCGAGCTTGAGCTCGTCGATCCAGCTGCCGGGCTCGAGCTCGCGCGCGAAGATCTGCTGGCGCAGCCGGTCGGCCACGTCCTGGTACAGGGCGCGGCGCGGCAGCGGGGCGGGGGCAGGGGCGGTCACGGCGGGGTGCGGGCCGGCCCGGATGTCAGTTCCGCGCCGGTTTTGCATTCATAATTATGCCGACCGGGGCCGCCGCCGCAAGGCCCGGCCCGACCGCGCAAGACCCTGGAGCCCGACGATGAGCGACGCCGACAAGACCCCCCGAGCCGAGGCCGGCAGCGAGGCGCTGGCCGCCTGGCGCAAGGCAGCCGCCCGCAGCGCCCCCGGCGGCGACCTCGACGCGCTGAACTGGGTCACGCCCGAGGGCCTGGTGGTCAAGCCGCTGTACACCGCGGCCGACGTGGCGGGCCTGCCGCACGCCGACACGCTGCCCGGCTTCGAGCCCTTCATCCGCGGCCCGCAGGCCACGATGTACGCGGTGCGGCCGTGGACCATCCGCCAGTACGCGGGCTTCTCCACCGCCGAGGACAGCAACCGCTTCTACCGCCAGGCGCTGGCCGCCGGCGGCCAGGGCGTCAGCGTGGCCTTCGACCTGGCCACGCACCGCGGCTACGACAGCGACCACCCGCGGGTGCTGGGCGACGTCGGCAAGGCCGGCGTGGCCATCGACAGCGTCGAGGACATGAAGATCCTGTTCGACGGCATCCCGCTGGACAAGGTCAGCGTCAGCATGACCATGAACGGCGCCGTGCTGCCGGTGCTGGCCGGCTACGTGGTGGCGGCGGAAGAACAGGGCGTCAAGCCCGAGCAGCTCAGCGGCACCATCCAGAACGACATCCTCAAGGAATTCATGGTCCGCAACACCTACATCTACCCGCCCGAGCCCTCGATGCGGATCGTGGCGGACATCATCGAGCACACGGCGCGGCAGATGCCGAAGTTCAACTCCATCAGCATCAGCGGCTACCACATGCAGGAAGCCGGCGCGAACCAGGCGCTGGAGCTGGCCTTCACGCTGGCCGACGGCAAGGAATACGTGAAGACGGCCGTGGCGCGCGGCCTGGACGTCGACGAGTTCGCCGGCCGCCTGAGCTTCTTCTGGGCCATCGGGATGAACTTCTATCTCGAGATTGCCAAGATGCGCGCGGCACGCCTGCTGTGGTGCCGCATCATGAAGGGCTTCGGCGCGAAGAACCCCAAGAGCCTGATGCTGCGCACGCACTGCCAGACCAGCGGCTGGAGCCTGACCGAGCAGGACCCGTACAACAACATCGTGCGCACCACCATCGAGGCCATGGCCGCGGTGTTCGGCGGCACGCAGAGCCTGCACACCAACAGCTTCGACGAGGCCATCGCACTGCCCACCGAGTTCAGCGCGCGCATCGCGCGCAACACGCAGCTCATCCTGCAGGAGGAGACGCACATCACGAACGTGGTCGACCCCTGGGCCGGCAGCTACCTGATGGAGCGGCTCACGCAGGAGATGGCCGACAAGGCCTGGTCCATCATCGAGGAGGTCGACGCCCAGGGCGGCATGACGCGCGCCGTGGGCTCGGGCTGGGCCAAGCTGCGCATCGAGGCCAGCGCCGCCGAGAAGCAGGCGCGCATCGACTCGGGCGCCGACGTCATCGTGGGCGTCAACAAGTACAAGCCGAAGACGGCCGACAAGGTCGACATCCTGGAGGTCGACAACGTCCGGGTGCGCGAGGGGCAGATCGCGCGGCTGGCGCAGATCCGCGCCACGCGCGACGGCGCGAAGGTGCAGGCCTGCCTGGCCGCGCTGACCGAGGCCGCGCGCACCGGTAAAGGCAACCTGCTGGCGCTGAGCATCGACGCGATGCGCGCGCGCTGCACGGTGGGGGAGGTGAGCGATGCACTCGAACAGGTCTTCGGTCGCCACCGCGCCGACATCCAGAAGGTGACCGGCGTGTACGCCGCCGCCTACGACTCGGCCGAGGGCTGGGCCAAGCTGCAGGGCGAGATCGCGGCCTTCGCCGACGCCCACGGCCGCCGCCCGCGCGTGATGATCGCCAAGCTCGGCCAGGACGGCCACGACCGCGGCGCCAAGGTGGTGGCCACGGCCTTCGCCGACCTGGGCTACGACGTCGACATCGGCCCGCTGTTCCAGACCCCCGAGGAGTGCGCGCGCCAGGCCATCGAGAACGACGTGCACGCCGTGGGCGTCAGCACGCTGGCCGCGGGCCACAAGACGCTGGTGCCGGCCATCATCGCCGAGCTCAAGAAGCAGGGCGCCGACGACATCATCGTGTTCGTCGGCGGTGTCATTCCGCAGCAGGACTACGAGTTCCTCTACGCGGCCGGCGTGAAGGGCATCTACGGCCCGGGCACGCCGATCCCCGTGAGCGCGAAGGACGTGCTCGAGCAGATCAAGGCCTCGCTGGCGGCCTGAGCCACGCCGCACCCCAGGCCGACCCCGCCGACGCACGCATGGTCCCCGAGAAGGCCCCCGAAATCGCCCCCGACCCGGCCGACGCCCTGAGCCCGACCGGCCTGGCCCGTGCCCTGCTGGGCCTGCCCGGCCCTGGGCAGCGCCGCGCCCTGGCCAAGGCCATCACCCTGCTGGAAAGCACCCGGCCCGACCACCGCGCGCAGGCCGACGAGCTGCTGAACGCCCTGCTGCCGCACACGGGCCGCAGCCTGCGCGTCGGGCTGTCTGGCGTGCCGGGCGTCGGCAAGAGCACCTTCATCGAGGCGCTGGGCCTGTTCCTCGTCGAGCGTGGCCACCGCGTGGCCGTGCTGGCGGTGGACCCGAGCAGCCGCGTCTCCGGCGGCAGCATCCTCGGCGACAAGACGCGCATGGAGCGGCTGTCGGTGCACGAGCGCGCCTTCATCCGCCCCAGCCCGACCGGCGGCACGCTGGGCGGCGTGGCCGAGATGACGCGCGAGGCGATGCTGGCCTGCGAGGCCGCAGGCCACGACGTGGTGATCGTCGAGACCGTCGGCGTCGGCCAGAGCGAGACGGCCGTGGCAGGCATGAGCGACTGCTTCGTGCTGCTGCAACTGCCCAACGCCGGCGACGACCTGCAGGCCATCAAGAAGGGCGTGATGGAGATCGCCGACCTCGTGGTCATCAACAAGGCCGACCTCGACGAGGACGCGGCCACGCGCGCCCGCGCCCAGATCACCAGCGCGCTGCGCTTCCTGGGCCCGCACGCCCACGCCGGCACCGAGGTGCTGCAGCTCAGCGCGCTGCAGGCCAGCGGCATCGAGGCCTTCTGGGCGGCGGTTCAGCGCTTTGCCGGCCGCCAGCGCGCGCAGGGCCTGTTCGAGGCCCGCCGCACGGCACAGAACGAGGCCTGGATGTGGGAACGCATCGAGGCCGGGCTGCGGCAGCGATTCCGCGCCCATCCCGGCGTGGCCGCGGCCCTGGCCGCCGCCACCGACGACGTGAAGGCCGGCCGCCTGGCCGCCTCGGTGGCCGCCCGGCGGCTGCTGGACCTTTTCAACTGAAGACCCGGACACCCGAGGACGACCTCATGCACGACATCAACGAACGGCTGGAGCAGATGCGCGCCGCGGCGCGCCTGGGCGGCGGCGACAAGCGCATCGCCGCGCAGCACGCCAAGGGAAAGCTCACCGCCCGCGAGCGCCTGGAGCTGCTGCTCGACGAGGGCAGCTTCGAGGAGTGGGACATGTTCGTCGAGCACCGCTGCACCGACTTCGGCATGACCGAGCAGAAGATCCCCGGCGACGGCGTCGTCACCGGCTACGGCATGATCAACGGCCGCCTGGTGTTCGTGTTCAGCCAGGACTTCACCGTCTTCGGCGGCGCGCTCTCGGAGGCCCACGCCGAGAAGATCTGCAAGGTGATGGACCAGGCCATGAAGGTGGGGGCGCCCGTCATCGGCCTGAACGACAGCGGCGGTGCGCGCATCCAGGAGGGCGTGGCCTCGTTGGGCGGCTACGCCGAGGTCTTCCAGCGCAACGTGCTGGCCTCGGGCGTGGTGCCGCAGATCAGCCTGATCATGGGCCCCTGCGCCGGGGGTGCCGTGTACTCGCCGGCCATGACGGACTTCATCTTCATGGTCAAGGACAGCAGCTACATGTTCGTGACCGGCCCCGAGGTGGTGAAGACCGTCACGCACGAGGAGGTCACCGCCGAGGAGCTGGGCGGCGCCTCCGCCCACACCGGCAAGAGCGGCGTGGCCGACCTGGCCTTCGACAACGACGTCGAGGCGCTGCTGATGCTGCGCCGCTTCTTCAACTACCTGCCGCTGAACAACCGCGACGGCGTGCCCGTGCGCCCGACCGGCGACGCCCCCGAGCGGCTGGACTTCAGCCTGGACACGCTGGTGCCCGAAAACCCCAACAAGCCCTACGACATCAAGGAGCTGATCCTCAAGACCGTCGACGACGGCGACTTCTTCGAGCTGCAGCCCGACTACGCGAAGAACATCGTCATCGGCTTCGCGCGCATGGCCGGGCGCAGCGTGGGCATCGTCGCCAACAACCCGCTGGTGCTGGCCGGCTGCCTGGACATCAAGAGCAGCATCAAGGCGGCGCGCTTCGTGCGCTTCTGCGACGCCTTCGGCATCCCCGTGGTCACCTTCGTCGACGTGCCCGGCTTCATGCCCGGCACCAGCCAGGAGTACGGCGGCATCATCAAGCACGGCGCCAAGCTGCTGTACGCCTACGCCGAGGCCACGGTGCCCAAGATCACGGTGATCACGCGCAAGGCCTACGGCGGCGCCTACGACGTGATGGCCAGCAAGCACCTGCGCGGCGACGTCAACTTCGCCTGGCCCAACGCCGAGATCGCCGTGATGGGCGCCAAGGGCGCGGTGGAGATCATCTTCCGCGAGGAGAAGAAGGACCCCGCCAAGCTCGCTGCGCGCGAGGCGGAATACAAGGCGCGCTTCGCCAACCCGTTCGTCGCCGGCGCGCGCGGCTTCATCGACGACGTGATCCAGCCGCACGAGACGCGCAGACGCATCTGCCGCAGCCTGGCCATGCTCAAGGACAAGAAGCTCGACAACCCCTGGCGCAAGCACGGCAACATCCCGCTGTGACCACCGCCGGAGCGCCCCGCCCATGAACCACCGCCTCCGCAAGCTGTTCGACCTGCGCCAGGACCAGGACGATCCCGAGGCCATCGACGCCAACGTGCGCACCGGCCTGCGGTTCGCGGGCACCAACCTGTGGGTGCTGTTCTTCGCCATCCTCGTGGCGTCGGTGGGGCTGAACGTCAACTCCACGGCGGTGATCATCGGCGCCATGCTGATCTCGCCGCTGATGGGGCCCATCGTCGGCCTGGGCTATGCGGCGGCCATCAACGACTTCAGCCTCATCCGGCAGAGCGCGCGCAACCTCGGCACCTTCACGGCGCTGAGCCTGATCACCTCGGTGGCGTACTTCACGCTCAGCCCGCTGGACGTGCCCGGCACCGAGCTCATGGCCCGCACCACGCCGACGCTGTGGGACGTGCTCATCGCGGCCTTCGGCGGCGCGGCGGGCATGGTGGCGTTGACGCGCAAGAGCATCAGCAACGTGGTGCCGGGCGTGGCCATCGCCACGGCGCTGATGCCGCCCCTTTGCACCGCCGGCTTCGGCATCGCCAACGCGCGCTGGGACATGTTCGCCGGCGCCTTCTACCTGTTCCTGATCAACGGCGTGTTCATCGCCGCCAGCACGCTGGCCGTGGCCAAGCTCGTGCGGCTGCCGGCCGTGGCCGACGTGTCGCCCGAGGTGCGTGCGCGCCACCGCGTCATCATCGCGACCGGGCTGGTGGTGGTGCTGGTGCCCAGCGTGTGGCTGGGCTGGCGCTTCGTGCAGCAGGAGGTCTTCGCGGCCGACGCCCAGGCGCTGCTGCGCACCGTGGAGGCCGACGTGCGCTACGCCGTCGTCGGCCAGCGCGTGGACCGCGCCCAGCGCGTGATCTCCGTCACCGTGGTGGGCGCCGAGGCCGAGCAGCGGCTGCGCGCCCAGGCGGCCCAGCTGCTGGCGCAGCACCGGCTGCAGGACGCCGAGCTGCGGGTGCGGCGCGCCGGCGGTGGCGGCATCGATCCAGGCCAGCTGCGCGATCAGGTGCACGCCGAGGTGCAGCGCGACCTCACGCAGCTACTCGGCGAGCAGCTCGCGCGCAGCGAGGCCCAGCGCAGCGAGCTGCAGGCGCAGCTGCAGGCGCGCGCGCAGCAGGCCGGGGTGGCCGACGCCCTGGCTCCCGCGCTGCTGGCCGAGATCCGCGCGCAGCAGCCCGAGGTGCTGGCGGCCACGCTGGCCGAGGGGCGCCGCGTGCGCGCCGAAGCAGCGGCGCCGGTGGCCTCGGCCCCCGCCGCCGAGCCCGTGGTGGTGGTGCTGCTGGAGGTGTCGCGCCCGCTGCGCACCGCCGACCGCGAGCGCCTGGCCGCCTGGCTGGCCGTGCGCCTGGGCCGCGGGCCCGTGGACCTGATCGAACGCGTGGCGCGGCCTTCGCGCTGAACGCCAACCCACTTCCCGAGAGACGAGCCATGTTCAAGAAGATCCTCATCGCCAACCGCGGCGAAATCGCGTGCCGCGTGATCAAGACGGCCCGCAAGATGGGCATCGCCACCGTGGCGGTGTACTCCGAGGCCGACAAGGACGCGCGCCATGTCGAGCTGGCCGACGAGGCGGTGCTGCTGGGCCCGGCGCCGTCGCGCGAGAGCTACCTGGTGGCCGACCGCATCGTCGCCGCCGCCAAGGCCACCGGCGCCGAGGCCATCCACCCCGGCTACGGCTTCCTCAGCGAGAACGAGGACTTCGCCCGGCGCGTCGAGGAGGAAGGCCTCGTCTTCATCGGCCCCAAGCACTATTCGATCGCGGCCATGGGCGACAAGATCGCCTCCAAGAAGCTGGCGCTGGAGGCGGGCGTCAGCACCATCCCGGGCTGGAACGACGCCATCGACAGCCCCGAGCGCGCGGTCGAGATCGCGCGCGGCATCGGCTACCCGGTGATGATCAAGGCCAGCGCCGGCGGCGGCGGCAAGGGCCTGCGCGTGGCCTTCAACGACAAGGAAGCCCACGAGGGCTTTGCCAGCTGCCGCAACGAGGCCCGCAACAGCTTCGGCGACGACCGCGTCTTCATCGA
>CAIKLM010000021.1 GCA_903828235.1 uncultured beta proteobacterium
CGATGGCCAGCGGGCCGGGCGCGGGGGCGGCTGTGGCGGCCGGCAGGGCCGGCGCCGCGGGCGGGGGCGCGGGCGCCGACGCGGGCCCCGACAGCTGCATCTCGCAGCCCACGATCAGCCGCATCTTCAGGCGCTCGGCCTCGGCGTGCGCGCGCACGGTGCCGGCGAGCGAGCACTCGTCGGTGAGGGCCAGCGCGCCGTAGCCCAGGGCCTGCGCCCGGGCGACCAGTTCCTCGGGGTGCGAGGCGCCGCTCAGGAAGCTGAAGTTGCTGCGGCAGTGCAGCTCGGCGTAGGCCGGCAGCGCGTGGCGGGGGCGGCGGGGATGGCGTGAGGAGGCAGGCACGGCGGGCAGGCGGTGGCGACGGCGTCGGGCTCGCGCGCGCGGCGCACGGTGGCGGGTGGGTGCACGCCGGGGTAGCGGGCGGCGTCGCGCGGGGGCGTGGCGGGGAGCGTGGCGGGCGTCGGGGCGGACGTCGGGGCAATGGGGAACGCCCCCGGCGCCATCGCGTCGAGCGGGCTGCGCACGGCGCCGCCGCCCAGGCGCAGCACGTGCGTATAGATCATGGTGGTGCTGACGTCGGCGTGGCCGAGCAACTCCTGCACGGTGCGGATGTCGTAGCCCGACTGCAGCAGGTGGGTGGCGAAAGAGTGGCGCAGCGTGTGCGGCGACGCGGCCTTGTGGATGCCGGCGTCGTGCACGGCGCGCTTGAAGGCGCGCTGGAAGTTCATCTCCAGCAGGTGGTGGCGGCGGCGCAGGCCGGTGCGCGGATCGACGGACAGCTGGCTGTGCGGGAACACCCAGTGCCAGGCCCAGGACTCGGCGGCGCGCGGGTACTTGCGCGCCAGGGCCTGGGGCAGGTGCACGCCGGCCACACCCTGGGCGCGATCGGCCTGCCAGACGGCGTGGGCGCGGACGAGCTGCTCGCGCAGCGGCGCCTCGAGCGCGGCGGGCAGCATGACGACGCGGTCCTTGAAGCCCTTGCCTTCGCGCACGATGAGGGCGCGGCGGTCGAAATCGATGTCCTTGACGCGCAGGCGCAGGCCCTCGAGCAGGCGCATGCCGGTGCCGTAGAGCAGCTGCCCGACGAGCCCGTGGAGCGCCTGCTGGCCGTGCGCCGGGGGCTGGCCCAGCGCGGCCAGCAACTGCTGGACCTCGGCCACGGAGAGCACGACCGGCAGCCGGCGCTGGCTGCGCGGGCGGCCGATGTCGTCGATCCAGGGCACGGGCTGGCGCAGGACCTTCTGGTACAGGAACAGCAGCGCCGACAGCGCCTGGCGGTGGGTGCCGGGGGCGACGTCGCGCTCGTTGGCCAGCCAGGCGAGGAAGGCCTGGATGTCGGGACCGGACAGCTCGGACGGGTGGCGCAGGCCGTGATAGCGGACGAAGGCGCGCACCCAGTGCACGTAGGCCTCCTCGGTGCGCAGGCTGTAGTGCAGCAGGCGGATGTGCTGGCGCAGCAGGTCGAGCAGACGGGGCGCGGCGGGCGCGCCGGGGCCCTGGGGCGGACTTCCTGGGCTGGCGGAGGGATGGCTGGACAAGACGAAGCTCCCTGTGGATACTGTTTTTTTATACAGTACCGCAGGAGCTCACGGCATGCAAGCACCGCACAGCACACGGACGCGGCCGGGCACCGGGCGAGGCGACCGGCGGCCGGGTGCGTTGAACCCAGGTGCTAGACGGGGGGCGTCAGCGACCGGCCGGGCTCGCTCACGGCGCGCCCAACGCCGACTGGGGCAGGCCGAACACCTTGTCGAAGGCCCACGTGAAGGCCACCGCGTAGACGAAGAAGAAGGCCAGCAGGCCCAGGTTCGCCAGGAAGGCCGCCAGGAACGTGGTGTCGAGCCACAGCGCCATCACAGGCACGAGGATGATGGTGAGACCGCTCTCGAACCCCGTGCCGTGCGCGAGGCGGCGCGCGAAGCTTCGCCCCTTGACCGCCTGCCGCGATTCCCACCATTCGAAGGCGGCGTTGAAGACGTAGTTCCAGCACAGCGCGATGGCGGAAAGCACGACGGCCAGCAGGAAGGTCGAACTCGCCGGCTTGCCGAACGCGAAGCTCAGCACGGGGCCGACGAACACGATGGCGCCGACTTCGTACAGCACGGCCTGAAGCACGCGGCGGGTTGTCGGGCTCATGCGGAGGTGGCTGGGCTGCGGCGGGGTTGCGGGAAGCGCTGGATCGTAGGCTACCCCGCCACAGCCATCGGACCGAGGCGCGGTGGCGGGCATGCGCGACTGCCGCCGCCAGGTGGCGCCAGCACGCCGGAGCCTGGACATGAAGAAGCGCCCTGCGCAAGCCTGCGACGGCGGTGCCGATGAAGGCCGACCGCAGCAAGCACCGGGTGATCAAGACGCTGGCTCCCACCGACCGTGGGGCGCTGGAGCTTGCCCGACGCTACGGAGATGCCCTCGTCTGCGTTCGCCACAGAACCGATCCCAGGGGCAAGGTTCGACACACCACCGTCGAATTGCTGATCAGGAGCGAACCCATCCGGAAGCGATCCGTCACGATGGTGCTCGTCCGTGTCAGGCGACATGAAAAACTGACCCCCTGGCGACATTGAGAACTGACCCCCTTCGAGGACGAAGGAGGTCCAATGGAAGAGGTGTTCCAAGCTCCGCAGGTCGCAGCAGACCGGGGGAGCGAGACGATGTTGGCGCC
>CAIKLM010000022.1 GCA_903828235.1 uncultured beta proteobacterium
AACTGGTCAATGAGTTCCTTCGGGATCGACGGCATCGTCGCCGCCGCGGCCATGGCCGCCTTCGTCGTCTTCCTGCTGGTAGGCATACATGCTCCTGTTGGTCATGCTATGCCCCGCACACAAAATTCCGGACAGGCTCGCGGCACCTGCTGCACAAGGGCGCCGTTTCCGAGCTTCCCCCAATGCTCGTCGCCTTGTACACCTATGGACTTGTGGCTTGGGCTGCGTGGTGGTTTGGGCCCCATAGCTGGTCCGCCGCTGAACGACTGCGGGACTTGCTCGACCTCGGTAGCCCAAGGTAGCACCGGTCGCCACCCGGCAGGCTCGGGAGGTCCGCGGTCAAGAACGCAGGAGAGCACCGTTCGGCGCCGCAGCGTTCCGAGAACTTGGGTTGCAGGCTGCGCATCGCGCGGTGACGATCAGAGCCAACGCAACTACCCGAAAGGTTCCCTGTGGAGAAGATTCTCGCCGCTGTCGTGAGCGTTCTGCGCGCAGTCTCCATGTATCCGAAGGCTGCAAACAAGATCCTACTGGCCTTGGCGCTGGTGTGCGGAACCTTCGTGGCCAAGGCTCTTGCTGGCTCCTGACAGAGCACAGACGCTGGCGGAGCTTTGGCGCCGAGGGCGGTCTGCCTCGCAAGCGGGCCACCCCCCGGTACACGGACTGAGTGCGGTCGTCGGGACACGGCCCGCAGATGTTGCACCGACTTCAAGCGGACGTCTGTCCCTCAGCCGCCTAGCCGGTAGCTTTGCTTGCGCGACTGACCATGTCCACTGCGGTGCTTGGGCACGCTGACCAGAAGGGGCAGACCAACGTTGCTGCCCCGCAAGTATTCGCTGTACCGTGTGCGAGACGTCCGGCTGCTTGCCTCATCGCCGCGGAAGAGCCGGTGCTCCGAAGCTACGTCTTCCCGGACGTCTCACAACTGGGGGCTTCTCATGATGGCTGGGAAGAGCCCGGCTCTGCACGCTCGAGATCGGTCACTCGCTCGAGTTGTCCGATCCCTGGATGGCGGCCGCACTTGTTCAAGGTCAGTGGCCGGCTTCGGCCACGGTTTGCGGATCAGCGCTTGGCGCAGAAACCTCGGTGTCCAAGTGCCTCAGCCCCCTCACGAAGTGCAGGATCGAACACCCCCCGGGCCAACCGATGGTCCTCTGCCATCAGCCGCTCGAAGTCGGGACTGCCGAACTCGCGGCCGACAGCGGGCATGCGACCCCCCAACTCGGCTGCATGAGCGGTGTCCCGCCGCCGCCGACACATCGCCTTCTGCATGCGTTGGACCTTGATGCGTTGCTTGCGTAGTGACGTCATTCGAACACCTTCACCAGGCTGCTGCCGGTTCGATGGCTGCCGACCTGAAACCTTCGAGCTCGCTCGAACTGTACGGGCTGCCCTTCAGCGCGAAGACTCCGATCGAGATCGGCTCGACCTCGTGCTGTCGCCTCCCATCGCGGCATCTACCCAGCAGCGGAGTCGTCCTTACTGGTATGCGATCGACCACCTTCTGTACCTCAGCGGCTAGGCACCGCTTGCCCTCTCGATGCTGCGCCAATGAAGCGCTGCCCGACCGCAGTCGGCGTGCGGCTTTTCCACGGCGGCGGCCGGGAGGCGCTTGCGACGCACCGGGCGGCCGCCTCGGTGGCAAAGCTGTTATCCAGCGTGCTGCGGCTGCTGGCCTGACTCTCCGTTGCTCCAGAACGGCTCAGCGCTGGCCGCTCAGCGCTTCTTCAGTCCACGTTCCCCGTTACTGCGCGACGGCGTGATGAAGGCTGGCCCGCGATCTGCAGCGAGCCCGAGCTGCCTACGCAGCGTCTCAGCCAGGCCGATCAGCGCCTCCAGCGGTACCTCATCAGCCATGTAGGCGGTGACACCCGAAGTGGTGACCAGCTTTGTCACGGAGCGCCCTTTGCTTGCGATGAATCGGGCGACGACAGGCATGTCCGCATTCTGGCCCAGGGCTGCGACGGTTTGCAAAGGGCGGAAGCCGATGGGCACGCATGCCGCTCGGCAAACCTCCCTCTCAGTGGCAGCGCCAGCCAGGCTTCGGGGCCCGGTAGAAGACCCAAAGCTGCTGCGATGAGGTTGCTTCGCGCCACTGATCCTGCGGGCGCCCGGCCAGGCAACTCGGATGGGGTCTACAAGAGGAACGGCCGGGTCTTTCCGGGCCGGCAGACGCGCAGACGGCGGGGAGAGACTTCAAGCCCGTTGTCTGCGAGGCATTCATTGGAAGTGCGTGCACCCACCTACTCTTCGACAGCATTGTTCAGAACTTCGTGCAAAAAGTTCGAAACTCGCTGAGAACCGACAGTCACTTTCAATAATCCATCGAGAAGGCATCGTGACGGGGCTCACGCCAGGCTGGGGCCCGTTTCTGGCACTCACCCGCCCGGAGTGCTAATATTTCAGGAACTTTCCGCCTCGGAGGGCTTCGAACACGCCATGAACACCGCACCGTCCACCGCCCTTGCCGTCCGTGATCCCTGGTCGCTGGTGCCCCCGCTGGGCAACCTCGACGCCTACGTCTCGGCCGTCAACCGCCTGCCGCTGCTGAGCCCCACCGAGGAGGTGGAGCTGGGCCGTGCGCTGCGTGACCGCGGCGACGTGCAGGCCGCCGGGCGGCTGGTGCTCAGCCACCTGCGGCTGGTGGTCAGCATCTCGCGCCAGTACATCGGCTACGGCCTGCCGCAGGGCGATCTGATCCAGGAAGGCAACGTGGGCCTGATGAAGGCCGTCAAGCGCTTCGACCCCGAGCAGGGCGTGCGACTGGTGAGCTACGCCATGCACTGGATCAAGGCCGAGATCCACGAGTACATCCTGAAGAACTGGCGCATGGTCAAGGTGGCCACCACCAAGGCGCAGCGCAAGCTGTTCTTCAACCTGCGCTCGATGAAGCAGCAGTTCAAGGCGAGCGCCGGCGAGGACGCCGAGACCTTCCGCAACACGCTGACGCCGGCCGAGGTGGCGCACGTCGCGCGCGAGCTCAACGTCAAGCCCGAGGAAGTGGTCGAGATGGAGACGCGGCTGGCCGGTGGCGACACCGCGCTGGAGCCGCAGTCCGACGATGGCGAAGAGAGCTTCGCCCCGATCGCCTACCTGGCCGACGAGACGCAGGAGCCCACGCAGCGCATCGAGGCGCGCCACCGCGACTGGCTGGCCGGCGACGGCATTGCCAAGGCGCTGGACGTGCTGGATGCGCGCAGCCGTCGCATCGTCGAGGAGCGCTGGCTGAAGGTGCGCGACGACGGCCACGGCGGCATGACGCTGCACGAGCTGGCCGCCGAGTACGGCGTGAGCGCCGAGCGCATTCGCCAGATCGAGGTGGCCGCGCTGAAGAAGATGCGCAAGGCCCTGGCCTGACCGGGCCCCGCGCCCGGGCAGGAGAGCCGCCTCAGGCCGGCTTCTCGGCCAGCAGGATGCGCAGGTCGTGCGCCAGTGCCTCGGTGCCGCTGCCGTGCCGCGTGAACAGGCGGATGCGGCCGGCCGTGTCGAACACGTAGCTGCCGGCCGTGTGGTCGACCGTGTAGCTGGTCTCCGTCTTGCCCGGCACCTTGTTGTAGAAGACCTTGAAGTGCTTGGCGACGGCGCGCGTCTCCTCGGGCGTGCCGCGCAGCGCCACGAAGCCCTTGTCGAAGTTCTCGACGTAGGCCTTCAACAGCTCGGGCGTGTCGCGCTCGGGGTCGACGGTCACGAACACCACCTGCACGCGCTCGCCGTCGGCGCCCAGCTGCTTCTTCACGGCGGACAGCTCCACCAGCGTGGTGGGGCAGACATCGGGGCAGTGCGTGAAGCCGAAGAACACCACCACCACCTTGCCCTTGAACTCGGCGAGCGTCCGGCGCTTGCCGGAGGGATCGCTGAGTTCCAGGCCCTGCGCGTAGTCGGCACCGGTGATGTCGATGGCCTTGAACGACGGCTTCGACGGCGCGCCCAGGCCGGGCAGCGCCGCCTTGTCGCAGGCCGCCAGCAGTGGCCCCAGCGCCAGCGAAAGGATCAAGGAGCGCCGAACAGCCATGGGTCGAGGTAGTGGTCGAGCAGCAGCGCCGCGAACAGCAGCGACAGGTGCCAGATGGAGAAGCGGAAGGTCTTGCGGGCCAGCGCGTCGGAATAGTCGCGCCACAGCTTGAAGGCGTAGCCGATGAACAGCGCGCCCAGCACCACGGCCGCCGCCAGGTAGACCAGGCCGCTGAAGCGGAACACCCAGGGCAGCAGCGTGGCGGCGAACAGCACCACCGTGTACAGCAGCACCTGCAGCTTGGTGAAGTCGGCGCCGTGCGTCACCGGCAGCATGGGCAGGCCGGCGCGCCGGTAGTCCTCGACCCGGTACAGCGCCAGCGCCCAGAAGTGCGGCGGCGTCCACAGGAAGATGATCAGGCACAGGATCAGCGACTCGGCACCCACCTCGCCCGTCATCGCCGCCCAGCCCAGCACCGGCGGCATGGCGCCGCTGGCGCCGCCGATGACGATGTTCTGCGGCGTCAGCGGCTTCAGCACCACCGTGTAGACGATGGCATAGCCCACGAAGGTGGCCAGCGTGAGCCACATCGTCAGCGGGTTGACGGCGATGGCCAGCAGCGCGCAGCCGGCGGCGCACAGCAGCGTCGAGAAGACCAGCGCCTGCGTCGTGCTGAGCTCGCCCTTGGCCGTGGGCCGCCAGGCGGTGCGTGCCATGCGGCGGTCGATGTGCTGCTCGACCAGGCAGTTGAAGGCCGCCGCGGCCGCCGCCACCAGCCAGATGCCGGCCGAGGCAAGCGCCACCAGGCCCCAGCGGGGCCAGCCGGGCTCGGCCAGCAGCATGCCGATGAGCGCGCAGAACACGATGAGCTGCACCACGCGCGGCTTGGTCAGCGCGCTGTACTGGCGCCACAGCGAACCCCGGGGAGCCGGTGCGTCGGGGGCGGCGATGCTCTGTGCCATGGGGTGCGCGAGGGAAACCGCGGATTCTAGGCAGCGGCCGGCCGCGGCCCGTGGGCCTGGGGCGCGCGCTGCGGGGCGGGCAGGCGCGCCAGCAGCAGCGTCATCAGCAGCACCAGCGCCGCGGCACCGGCCGAGTGCGCCAGCGCGGCCAGCAGCGGCCAGCCGAGCACGACGTTGGACAGCCCGCTCAGGATTTGCAGGCCCAGCAGCGACAGCAGGCCGAGCGCGAAGCGCCCGGTGGCCGGGCAGTCGGCGCGCCGCTGCCACAAGGCCCACACCAGGCCCAGCATGGCCAGCGTGAGCACCACCGCGCCGAGCCGATGGGCCATGTGGATGGCCACCTGCGAGGGCACGGTGCGCAGCACGCCGTCCTCGCCGCCCAGGCCGCGCAGCAGCGTGAAGCCGGTGGCGAAGTCCATCTCGGGCCACCACTGCCCGTTGCAGGTGGGGAAGCCCGTGCAGGCCAGCACGGCGTAGTTGGTGCTGACCCAGCCGCCGAATGCGACCTGCGCCACCAGCAGCGCCAGCACCACGGCCGCGGCGCGCCGCAGCGGCCGCGTGTCGGCCAGCGCCAGCGGCTGCTGCCGGAAGGCCGCGTGCTGCGCCGCCAGCAGGGCCAGCAGCAGCAGCCCGCCCAGCAGGTGCAGCGTCACCACGGCGGGATAGAGCTTGAGCGTGACGGTGTACTTGCCGAACATGCCCTGCACGATCACCCAGACCAGGGTCACCGTCGGCCACCACGGCGAGAAGGGCAGCCGCCGTCGGCCGATCCAGCTGAACACCGCCATCACCAGGATCAGCACGCCCACCGTCATGGCCAGGTAGCGGTGGATCATCTCGATCCAGGCCTTGCTCCAGGTGACAGGCCCGCCCGGCGCGGCGGTCTGCGCGGCGACGATGTCGTCGCGGGCGCCGAAGGGGCTGACCTCGCCGTAGCAGCCGGGCCAGTCGGGGCAGCCCAGGCCGCTGTCGGACAGCCTCGTGAACGAGCCGAAGACGATGAGGTCGAAGGTCAGGAACAGCGTCAGCGCCGTCAGCGTGGCCATGCGGCCGCGCGTGTCGGCGCCGCGCGCGCGCAGCCACCACCACGACAGCGGCAGCAGCGCCAGCAGCAGCGCCAGCAGCAGCAGCCGCAGCAGCGGGGCAAGGTCGACCAGGGCCTGCTCGGTGCCGTTCATCGCGTGCGTCAACGACCTGCGTCGTCCCAGCTCGACGAGGCGCGCAGCAGCTTGCGCAGGTCGCGCATCACGCGCTGCGGCTCGGCCGCGGGCGGCATCCGCATCATCCACATGCCCATCGGATCGACGACGTACAGGTGCTCGTCCAGAGCGTGCCCGGCCTGCGGCAGCAGCCAGCCGGCCAGCGCCTCGCGCGGCGCGCGCAGCAGCGTGGCCGACGGCGCGGCCTCGAGCGCGGCGCGCAGCTCGGGCTTCAGGGCACCGTCGCCGGCCACCAGCACGACCTTGTCGAGCCGGTCGCGGTCGCGGCCCAGCATCTCGCGCAGCTGCCGCTGCATGAACAGGCGCTTCTCGCAGGCCTCGTCGCAGGCCGGGTTCGCCACCACCACCAGCAGCCACTGGCCGCGCAGCGTGGCCGGTGCCACCGGCAAGCCTTCCAGCGTGGCCAGCGGCAGCACGGCCGGCAGTTCACGCGGGGGCTGGATCAGTTCGCCGTAGTTCGTGCGGCCCTCGGGCCGGATCACGAAGTACGTGAAGTACGAGGCGATCACCGGCGAGGCGCACACCAGCAGCACCAGCAGCATCTTCACGCGGCCGCTCAGGGTGCGACGCTTCTCGGCCTGCGCGGGCTCGGCCAGGTCGGGAGCGGCCATGCTGTGCACGGTCATCGCCAGCGGTTCGTCAGGAGGGGTGGCGTTCGGGGGCATGGTCGGGCCGGGCGGGCCGGAGGAACTGGAACCAGACGAGGAGGCCGAGCGTCAGCGCCGACAACGCGAACCACTGGAACGCATAGCCGTGGTGCTTGTCGACACCGCTGCCGGGAACGGGCCAGTCGCGCTGCAGCCCGTCGGGCGGCGCTCCCGGATCCCCGTCCTGGATCAGCACCCAAGGCCGCAGCCGAAGGCCCCGTTCCGTTGCGAAAGCATCGATGTCGAGATTCTGCCGGACCGTCCCGGTGCCCGCCTCGCCGAGCTCGTACAACCGCGGCACGCGGGGGGCGATGCGGCCCTGCACGCTGACGTCGGCGCCAGGCGTGTCGAACGGGGCCAGCCGCGTGCGGTCCTGCAGGTCGCGCGGGATCCAGCCGCGCTGCACCAGCACCGCGCTGCCGTCGGCCAGTTGCAGCGGCGTGACGATGTAGAAGCCGACGCGGCCGCCCATCGGCCGGTTCTCCAGCGCCACCGTGGCATCGGCCTGCCACCGCCCCTGCAGCCGGGCGCGGCGTTGCAGCAGCGGCTGTGCCGCATCGGCACTGCGCGGCAGGTCGTCGCCCGCCAGCACCGGCTGCGCGGCCTGCTCCAGGCGCTGGCGCTCCAGCGCCTGCTTCTCGGCGGCGCGGTCGAGCTGCCACCAGCCCAGCCGCGCCGTGATCAGCGTCAAGCCGACGGCAGCCAGCAGCACCACCGGGTGCAGGCGCCGCCTCATGGCGCCCGCCCTCGCCCCGAGCCGGGATAATCCGGCCGCATGAAAGTCCTGATGATCGTGGTGTTGCTCGCCGTGCTCGGGGCGCTGGCCAGCGCCGGGTACTTCATGCTCCGGCGCGACCCCGGGGCCACGGCCGACGACCCCGCCGCCCGCGACCGCCGCATGGCGCAGGCCCTGGCGGTGCGCGTGGGGCTGTGCGTGGCGCTGTTCATCGTGATCCTGATCGGCTGGGCCTTGGGCTGGGTGCGGCCCGGCGGCTTGCCGGTGCCGGTCTAGAAACGGACAACGCCGCGGCGGGCGCGGCGTTGTCGGGGCTTGCCGTGCCGCGCGGGCCACGGCCCGCCGGCGGCAGGCGTCAGAGCCAGTACACCAGGATGTACAGGCCGAACCAGACGACGTCGACGAAGTGCCAGTACCAGGCGGCGCCCTCGAAGCCAAAGTGGCGCTCGGGCGTGAAGTGGCCCTTCATCAGACGCAGCGTGATGAAGATCAGCATCAGCATGCCCACGAACACGTGGAAGCCGTGGAAGCCGGTGAGCAGGAAGAAGGTGCTGCCGAAGATGCCGCTGCTGAGCTTGAGGTTCAGGTCGCGGTAGGCGTGCACGTACTCGTAGCCCTGGACGCCCAGGAAGATCGCGCCCAGGGCCACCGTGATCCACATCCAGGTGATGGTCTTGGACCGGTTGCCGGCGATCAGCGCGTGGTGGGCGATGGTCAGCGTGATGCCGCTGGACAGCAGCAGCGCGGTGTTGATGGTCGGCAGCCAGAACGGCCCCATGGTCTGGAACGGCTCCACGATGCCCACCGGCGACGCGGTGGCACCGCCACCGGCGCTGGGCCACACGGCCTTGAAATCGGGCCACAGCAACTGGTGGTCGAGGTTGCCGAGCATGGGCAGCGTGTGCACCCGCGCCCAGTACAGCGCGCCGAAGAAGGCGGCGAAGAACATCACCTCGCTGAAGATGAACCAGCTCATGCTCCAGCGGAACGAGACGTCGATGCGCTGCGAGTACAGGCCGCCCTCGCTCTCGGCGATGGCCTGGCTGAACCACTGGTACATCACGGTCAGCCAGGTCACCACGCCGGCCAGCAGCACGTAGGCGCCCCAGCCCGCGCCGTTGACCCACTGGCCAGCGCCCAGGATGACCAGGAACAGGCCTGTGGCCATCAGGGCCGGGTGGCGGGACGGCGCAGGGATGAAGTAGTACGGGGTCTGGCCCGCGGGGGTGGTGGCTGCCATGGCTTGTGTTTCTCCTCGAACCCTCGGTGCGGCGGGAACTTGAATCGATGAATCAGGCGGCGACGCCGCTGCCCACCACCCAGCGGACGAGCAGCACCAGCGCCACGACGAACAGGGCAGCCCCGAGCAGGCCGCCGATCAGCAGATGGACCGGGTTCAGACGGCTCACGTCGGCGCCCATGTCGCGCGAGCGGCGCACGCCGAAGAAGCTCCAGAACACGGCCTGCAGGGTCTGCGCAAACGACAGCGGTCGCCGCGTCGCGTCGGCCAGCGGGCCTTGGCCGGTATTCACGAACCCACTCCAGGCACCGCCACCGCGGCCTGCTGACCCACGGTCCCCTTGGGCTGCGGCGGCACCTTGCCGCCGACCTCGAAGAAGGTGTAGGACAGCGTGATGGTCGTCACGTCCTTGGGCAGCTTGGGGTCGATGACGAAGGCCACCGGCCACTCGCGCGACTCGCCGGGCTTGAGCGTGTACTCGTTGAAGCAGAAGCACTCGAGCTTGTTGAAGTGCGAACTGGAGTGCTTGGGCGCGTAGCTCGGGATGGCCTGCGCGGCCATCGTGCGCTTTTGGATGTTGGTGAACTCGTACATCACCGTGGCGAGCTCGCCCGGGTGCACCTGGATCGAGCGCTGCGCCGGCTTGAAATCCCAGGGCCCGCGCACGTTGGCGTCGAACTCGACCGTGATGGTGCGCGTGGTGTCGACTTGCGAGTTGGTGGTCTGCCCGTGACGGCCCGTCCAGCTGCCGGTGGCCGCGCGTTGCTGCGACAGCGTGAGCACGTTGATGCCCAGCGCCTCGCAGATGGCGCGGTACATGGGCACCAGCGAGTAGCCGAAGCCGAACATCAGCAGCACGATCAACAGCAGCTTGCCGAGCATGCGGCCGTTGTCGGTGAGCAATCCCTTCATGTGGCGTGCAACTCCGTCAACCGCCGAAGAACGCGATGCGCACGACGAACCCGCCGGCGAACACCGCGGCCAGTGACGCCAGGATCAGCGCCAGCCGCAGGTTCGCCTTGCGCTGTTCGGGGGAGGGTGCCATCGAGTGGGCTCCTGCCGTGCTCAGCCCACCACGCGCGTGGCGGTGGCGTCGAGCTTGGGCGGGGTCTCGAAGGTGTGGTACGGCGCCGGCGAAGGCACTTCCCACTCCAGGCCCTCGGCGGCCTCCCAGGGCTTCTGCGGGGCCGGCTCGCCCTTGCCGCGCATCATCGGCACGACGACGAACAGGAAGAAGTACACCTGCATCAGCCCGAAGCCGAAGGCGCCGATCGACGCGATCATGTTGAAGTCGGCGAACTGCATCGGGTAGTCGGCATAGCGACGCGGCATGCCGGCCAGCCCGAGGAAGTGCATCGGGAAGAAGGTGATGTTGAAGAAGATCAGCGAGCCCCAGAAGTGGATCTTGCCGCGCGTCTCGGAGTACATGACGCCGGTCCACTTCGGGCCCCAGTAGTACACGCCGGCGAACAGGGCGTACAGCGAGCCGGCCACCAGCACGTAGTGGAAGTGGGCCACCACGTAGTAGGTGTCCTGCAACTGGATGTCGATCGGCGCCATGGCCAGGATCAGGCCCGTGAAACCGCCCATCGAGAACACGAACAGGAAGCCCACCGAGAACAGCATCGGCGTCTCGAAGGTCATCGAGCCCTTCCACATCGTGGCCAGCCAGTTGAAGATCTTCACGCCCGTGGGCACCGCGATCAGCATCGTCGCGTACATGAAGAACAGCTGGCCGGTGACGGGCATGCCGGTCGTGTACATGTGGTGCGCCCACACGATGAACGACAGGATCGCGATCGACGCCGTGGCGTAGACCATCGAGGTGTAGCCGAACAGCTTCTTGCGCGCGAAGGCCGGGATGATGGCGCTCACGATGCCGAAGGCCGGCAGGATCATGATGTACACCTCGGGGTGGCCGAAGAACCAGAAGATGTGCTGGTACATCACCGGGTCGCCGCCGCCCGCGGGGTTGAAGAAGCTGGTGCCGAAGTGGCGGTCGGTCAGCGTCATCGTGATCGCGCCGGCCAGCACGGGCATCACCGCGATCAGCAGGTAGGCCGTGATCAGCCACGTCCAGCAGAACAGCGGCATCTTCATCAGCGTCATGCCGGGGGCGCGCATGTTCAGGATCGTGACGATGATGTTGATCGAGCCCATGATCGAGCTCGCGCCCATGATGTGCATCGCGAAGATCGCGGCGTCCATCGACGGGCCCATCTGCAGCGTCAGCGGGGCGTAGAGCGTCCAGCCCGCGGCCGGCGCGCCGCCGGGCATGAAGAACGAGCCCGCCAGGATCAGCGCCGCCGGGATCAGCAGCCAGAAGCTGAGGTTGTTCATGCGCGCGAAGGCCATGTCCGCCGCACCGACCTGCAGCGGGATCATCCAGTTCGCGAAGCCCACGAACGCCGGCATGATGGCGCCGAACACCATGATCAGGCCGTGCATCGTGGTGAGCTGGTTGAACAGCTCCGGGTTCACGAACTGCAGGCCCGGCTGGAACAGCTCGGCGCGGATGCCCAGCGCGAGCACGCCGCCGACCATCAGCATCGCGAAGCTGAACAGCAGGTACATCGTGCCGATGTCCTTGTGGTTCGTCGCGAACACCCAGCGGCGCCAGCCGGTGGGCTTGTGGTCGTGGTCGTCGTGGGCGTGGTCGTGGCCGCCGACGTGGCCATGCGGGGGAAGAACAGCACTCATGGTTCGGATGCCTCTTGCGGGTTCAGTCGGTCACTTGCGCGCGGCCATGATCTCGGCAGGCTGGATCAGCTTGCCGGTCTGGTTCGACCACGAGTTCTTGGTGTAGGTCAGCACGGCGGCGATCTCGGTGTCCGAGAGCTGCTTCCAGGCCGGCATGGCCCCGTTGGCAGCGCCGTTGAGCAGGATGTCGATCTGGCGCGTCGGGTCGTTCAGCACGATGGCGCTGCCGTCCAGCGCCTTGATCGGGCCCGCGCCCTTGCCGTCGGCGCGGTGGCAGGCGGCGCAGTTGGCGTTGTAGACCTTCTCGCCGCGCGCCACCAGGTCGGCCAGTTGCCAGACCTTGTTCGGGTCGTCGGCCTTGGCCTGCATCTCCTTCTTCTTGGCCGCCACCCAGGCGGTGTACTCGGCCTGCGTCACCACCTTCACGTGGATCGGCATGTAGGCGTGCTCCTTGCCGCAGAGCTCGGCGCACTGGCCGTAGAAGTCGCCGGTCTTCTCGGCGCGGAACCAGGTGTCGCGCACGAAGCCGGGGATGGCGTCCTGCTTGACGCCAAAGGCCGGCACCATCCAGGCGTGGATGACGTCGTTGGCGGTGGTGACGATGCGGATCTTCTGGTTGACCGGCACGACCAGCGGGTTGTCGACCTTCAGAAGGTAGTCGTCGCCCTGCGGCTTGCCCTGGTCGGACATCACGCGGTGCGAGGCGTCCAGCGCCGACAGGAACGCGATGCCCTCGCCCTCGCCCTTGAGGTAGTCGTAGCCCCACTGCCACTGGTAGCCGGTGGCCTTGATAGTGAGGTCGGCGTTGCTGGTGTCCTTCATGGCCACCACGGTGCGCGTGGCCATCGCGCCCATGACGATGACGATGATGAAGGGCACGACCGTCCAGGCGATCTCGACCGCCACGCTCTCGTGGAAGTTCGCCGGCTTGTGGCCGAGCGACTTGCGGTGCTTGAGGATCGAATAGAACATGACCCCGAACACGGCGACGAAGATCACCGTGCAGACGATCAGCATGAACCAGTGCAGCCAGGCCTGCTGCTCGGCGATGCGGGTGACCGCCGGGTGCAGGTTGAGCTGGTTCACGGCCGGGCCGCCGGGCAGGTCGTTCGTGGCCAGGGCCAGGCCCGATGCGAACAGGGCACCGAGGGCCAGCGGGGCCTGGCGCAGGCGTTGACGGAGGGGGGTCGGGCGCGTCATCGGTTTCACTTCAGGGTCGGGGATCGTTCTCGGGGCCGCGGCGCAGGGCCGTGCGGAGTTCCTGGGCCAGCGCGGCGCGCAACTCGGGCCGCACGAAGCGGCCGACGCTCACGCTGCCGCCTCGCCCGCGCAACTGCACCAGGGAGCCCTGGCCGGCGGCGGGCTCGACGGCGAGCCACTCGGTGTCGAGGTGGACATGCTGCACGCGGCTGCCCAGGCTGCGCTCGACGTGCAGCGAGCGGCCCTCCAGCGTGATGGTCTCGTGGTCGCCGGCGTGGCGGGCGAAGACCAGCAGAGCCACACCCACGGCCAGCAACTCGATGCCGGCAAAGGCCGCCACGTAGGGCGCCCCCTGCACCATGAAGAAGCCCGAGACCGCGATGGACACGATGCACAGCGAGAGGTACACGGCGCCGAGCTGGCGCGGCGTGATCGAGCAGTTGCGGCGCAGCGGCCACTGCAGCGCCGGCCGGCCACCCGGGCCCGGGTTCAGGAGCCGGCGGCCGAACGACGAGGGCGCGCGGGGATTGGCAGCCCAGGGCGCGGGTACGGCGGTGACGGACATGCTTGGAGGCGGCTACTGCGGGTACGACAAGACGGCTGGGCGGTGTGAGGGCAGAGCTTGAGCGGGATCCGGCCTGTCGGGCACCCGCTTCGCGGCAGCCATCACGGTGCACGCCACGACCCTCTGCGATCGCGCGGGATTCTAGCTCAGCACCCCCTCGGATACTGAGGTGCAACAAGCACCGAATCGACACCCCAGATCGAGTCAGGACGGCGTCAGCGGCCCGTCGCAGGCGGCCGCCGCCGGACCATCGCGCGCAGGTCGTCCAGGGGCAGCGTGGTCTCGGCCGCGAGCCGCGCGCGGGGCACGGGCTTGAAGGCGTGGCCGTAGACGATCTCGAACTCGAGCACGACGCGGCCGTCGGCCCCGCGGCGGGAGGCCAGCCGCTGCAGCAGCAGCCGCCGCCACCCGGGCGTGCGCAGGCCCGGCGCGCGGCCGGGCGCCGCGTTCAGGCCCAGCGTGCGCAATTCGGCCAGCGCGGCCTCGGCGTCGCGCCAGGTCAGGCGCAGCGTCTCCTGGTCCATCACGGGGTCGGCGAAGCCGGCCTGAACGAGCATGTCGCCGAGGTCGTGCATGTCCACCAGCGGCGCCATCGGCGCGGGCCAGCCGGCCTCGGCGTACAGGGCGGCCAGCGACTGCAGCGTGCCCGGGCCCAGCGTGCAGAACATCAGGAAGCCGTCGACCGCCAGCGCGCGCTGCCAGGCCGCGAACAGCGCCTGCGGATCGGGCAGCGTGTGCAGCAACATGCTGCTCCACAGGAGCTGCGCCTGCCCGTCGGGCACGGCAGCCGGCGCGGTGGCGGCCGGCGCCGCCGGGCGGGACAGCAGCCCGCGCCACCAGGGCATGGCCCCGGCGGGCGCGGGGGCGCCGTCGGGGTCCACCGGCGTGATGCGGGCCTGCGGGTAGGCGGTCGAGAGCAGGCCGCGGTCGTGGCCGGCCTGCAGGCCCCAGTCGAGCACGGCCCGCGGCTGCAGCTTCACCACGGCCAGCCGCCCGGCCATGCGGCGGGCGGCCTCGGTGTGCAGCCAGGGCGGCCCGGCGGCCTCGCGCAGGCGGCGGCGCCAACGCGCCAGCGCCACGGCGTCCACCGGCCGCGGCGCGCCGGCGGTGGCATCGGGCACGGGCATGCGTGGCAGTATAGGCAGGCCATGTCCACGCGCGCCCTGCCCGGCCCCGCACTGCCCAGCGCCGCGCGCTGGCCCACGCAGTGCGAGCTGTGCCGCCAGTGGACCGCCGGCGACGCCCTGTGCGGCGACTGCCACGCGCGCTTCGCTGCCCCGCGCTGGCGCTGCGCGCGCTGCGCGCTGCCCACCGGCACGGCCGTCCCGCGTTGCGGCAACTGCCTGGGCGCGCACGAGCCGCCGTTCGACGCCGCCGTGGCGGCCGTCGACTACGTCTTCCCCTGGGACGGCTTGGTCAAGGCCTTCAAGTTCGACGGCCGGGTGGAACTGGCCGACGCGCTGGCCGCCCGCCTGGCCGACGCGGTGGCGGCGGCCTGCCAGGCCGGCCTGCCGGCTCCGGATCTCGTGCTGCCCGTGCCGCTGGCGCCCGCGCGGCTGGCCGAGCGCGGCTACAACCAGGCCTGGGAACTGGCCCGGCGCGTGGCCCGGGAGCGCGGCCTGCCGGCCGACGACGCGCTGCTGCTGCGCCCCCTGGAGACGCCCCGCCAGACGGGGCAGACGCGCGCCGGGCGGGCCGACAACCTGGCGCAGGCCTTCATGGCCGAGCCCCGGCGCCGCACCGCGCTGGCGGGCCGCCGCGTGGCCCTGGTCGACGACGTCATGACCACCGGCGCCACGGTCGCGGCCGCCACGCGGGAACTGCGGCGCGCCGGGGCGGCGTCGGTGCAGGTGTGGGTGTTCGCGCGCACGCCGGCGCCGGGGGCCGACTGAGCATGTTCCACGTCGTGCTCGTCGAGCCCGAGATCCCGCCCAACACCGGCAACGTCATCCGGCTCGTCGCCAACACCGGCTGCACGCTGCACCTGGTGGAGCCGCTGGGCTTTTCGATGGACGACAAGCTGCTGCGCCGCGCCGGGCTCGATTACCACGAGTGGGCCGAGGTGCAGCGCCACGCCAGCTTCGACGCCCTGCTGGCCGCGGCCCGGCCCGATCCGGCGCGCCTATTCGCCTTCACCACGCACGGCTCCACGCCCCTGCCGGCGCTGCGCTGGCAGCCGGGCGACTGGTTCGTGTTCGGCAGCGAGTCGCGCGGCCTGGACCCGGCGCTGCGCGACCGCTTCGCGCCGGCGCAGCGCGTGCGACTGCCCATGCGGCCGGGCCAGCGCAGCCTGAACCTCAGCAACGCCGTCGCGGTGGTGGTGTTCGACGCCTGGCGGCAGCAGGGCTACGCCGGCGGCGGCTGATCAGCCCGTCTCGGGCCTGGCCTCGCGCGCCATCAGCAGGGCCACGGCCTGCGCCGGGGCGATGCGGCCCTCAAGCACAGCCACCACGGCGGCCGTGATCGGCATCTCCACCCCCAGCGCCCGCGCACGCGCCAGCGCCACGGCGGCGGTCGGCACGCCCTCGGCCACGTGGCCGAGCTCGGCCAGGGCCTCGGGCAGGCTGCGCCCGGCGGCCAGCGCCAGGCCCACGGTGCGGTTGCGCGACAGCGACCCGGTGGCGGTGAGCACCAGGTCGCCCAGCCCCGACAGGCCCATGAAGGTGTCGGCGCGCGCGCCCAGCGCGACGCCCAGGCGCGTCATCTCGGCCAGGCCGCGCGTGATGAGCGCGGCGCGGGCATTCAGCCCCGCGCCCGGCAGGCCATCGACGATGCCGGTGGCGATGGCCATCACGTTCTTCAGCGCGCCGCCGACCTCCACGCCCACGATGTCGGGGCTGGTGTAGATCCGCAACGGCCCGCCGTGGAAGGCCTCGACGGCGCGCGAGGCGAGTGCGGCGTCGCTGCTGGCGGCCACCAGCGCCGTGGGCAGGCCGCGCGCCACCTCGAGCGCGAAGCTCGGCCCGCTGAGCACGCCGCAGGCCAGGCCTGGGCGCAGCGCGCGCGCGATCTCGTGGCCCAGCAGCCCGGTTCCGGCCTCGAAGCCCTTGCACAGCCACAGCGCGGGCGCCTGGGCTGGCAGGGCCTGCAGCAGGCCGCGCAGGCCAGCCATGGGCGTGGCGATGACGAGCAGGCCGTCGGCCCCGGCGCCGTGCGCCAGTGCCGCCGGAAGGTCGGCGGTGGCCTGCAGGGCCGGCGGCAGCGTCACCCCGGGCAGGTAGCGGGTGTTCGTGCGCGCGGCCTGCAGCGCCTCGGCCTGGGCCGCGTCACGCGCCCACAGCCGGGTGTCGTGGCCGGCGGCTGCGGCGGCCGCGGCCAGCGCCGTGCCCCAGGCGCCGGCTCCGAGCACCGCGATCTTCATCGCCGCGCAGCGCCTGGACCCCGGCTTCTCAGTTCGCGTCGGTGATGATGCGCGAGCCGCCGTTGGCCGCCGCGGCGGCCTGCTGCTGCTGGGCCTCGAACATGGCCTGGAAGTTCACTTCCGTCAGCAGGATGGGCGGGAAGCCGGCGCGCGTGCAGACGTCCGACACGATGGCGCGCAGGTACGGGTACACCATCTGCGGGCAGACGATGCTCACGATGCCCTGCAGCTGGTCCTGCGGCACGTTGCGGATCTCGAAGATGCCGGCCTGCTTGGCCTCGACCAGGAACAGCGTCTTGTCCTTGATCTTGGCCGTGACGGTGGCGGTGACGGTGATCTCGTACACGCCGTCGGCCACCTGCTCGGCGCCCATCTGCAGGTTGATGTCGACCTGCGGCTGGCCCTGCTCGAGCAGGATCTGCGGCGAGTTGGGCTGCTCCAGCGACAGGTCCTTCAGATACATGCGCTGGATGTTGAAAGCGGGGGTCTCGTCGGCCATGGTCCGGTCTCGGATGGGTGGGTGATGCGGGTGAAACAAGGCCCGGTGCCGAGGGTGGCACCGGGCCCGTGGCGTGGATTATCGACGAGTGTCGCGGCGCCCCGGCGCGCCAGGGCCCGGGGCCGCGCCTTGCGCTGCCGATCAGCCGGCGAGCATCGGCGCGAGGCCGCCGCGCTGGTCGAGCGCCATCAGGTCGTCGCAGCCGCCGACGTGGGTGTCGCCGATGAAGATCTGAGGCACGGTGCGCCGTCCGGTGGCGGCGATCATGGCGGCGCGCTGGGCGGGGTCGAGGTCGACGCGGATCTCCTCGATCTGCTCGACACCGCGCTGCTTGAGCAGCGCCTTGGCGCGGATGCAGTACGGGCACACCTGCGTGGTGTACATGCGCACCTTGCTCATGGGTTCTCCTAAGGGCGTGTTGCGGGGCCTGTACCCGGATTGTCCGCAGCCCGCGATCACCCTGCGGCCGACTTCTCCATCGGGAGTTGTGCTTCGCGCCAGGCGGCGCTGCCGCCGGAAACCGACACCGCCTTCTCGTAGCCGGCCTTGCGCAGCAGCGCCGCCGCCCGGCCCGAGCGGGCGCCGTTGGGGCACATCAGGATCACCGGCAGTGCCTTGTTGGAGGGGAGCTCCTTCGAGCCCTCGAGCTGGCCGAAGGGCACGCTGCGGGCGCCGATGGCGTGGCCCTGGGCGTACTCGTTGGGTTCGCCGACGTCGATCAGCACGCCCTTCTCGCGGTTGATCAGCCGCACGGCCTCCGAGGTGCCCACGGCCGCCGGGCCGCCGGCGGCCTTGTTGACCATGGGCCACACCAGCATGGCGCCCGAGACGAAGGCGACGAGGATCAGGATCCAGTTTTCGGCGATGAAGCTCACGGTGGCGGTGGCGGCGGACGCAGCCTGGAGTGCAAACCTCGAATCATAGAATCCTTGGCATGCACAAGCTCGTCCTGATCCGCCACGGGGAATCGACCTGGAACCTGGAGAACCGCTTCACCGGCTGGACCGACGTGCCGCTCACCGACACCGGCGTGGCACAGGCGCGCGAGGCCGGCCGGCTGCTGCGCGAGGGCGGTTGGGAGTTCGACGTGGCCTACACCTCGGTGCTCAAGCGCGCCGTCTGGACGCTTTGGCACGCGCTCGACACCATGGACCGCACCTGGCTGCCCGTGCGCCACGACTGGCGGCTGAACGAGCGCCACTACGGCGCGCTGCAGGGCCTGAACAAGGCCGACATGGCGCGGCAGTACGGCGACGAGCAGGTGCTGGTCTGGCGTCGCAGCTACGACACCCCGCCGCCGCCGCTGGAGCCCGGTGACCCACGCAGCGAGCGCAGCGACCCGCGCTACGCGCGGCTGGCCCCCGGGCAGGTGCCGCTGACCGAATGCCTGAAGGACACCGTGGCCCGCGTGCGCCCCTTCTGGGACGAGGTGCTCGCGCCAACCATCACGGGCGGGCAGCGCGTGCTGATCGCCGCGCACGGCAACAGCATCCGCGCGATGGTGAAGATGCTCGACGGCATCGGCGACGCCGAGATCGTGGGTGTCAACATCCCCAACGGCATCCCGCTGGTGTACGAGCTGGACGCGGCGCTGAGGCCCCTCCGCAGCTACTACCTGGGCGATGCCGAAGCCGCCGCGCGGGCCGCGGCGGCGGTGGCGGCGCAGGGAAAGGCCTAGCCGCTGCGCTTCGGCACGGGCCGCGGCGCTTGCCTGCCGGCCGTGGCTGGCGGAGCTTCAGTCGTCCCTTCGGGCGCTGCGCGTCGATGCCAGGCGTCGCGCCACCAGCAGCAGGCCGCCGGCCATCAGAGCCCAGGTCTCGGGCTCGGGCACGGCAAAGGCCAGGCCGGCGATGTTGAGGGGGTCGCCGTAGGGCCCCACCAGTGTCGTGACGGCGTTCAACGGATTCACCGTGTAGAGCGAATAGCTGTCCGAACTGGCCATGAACAGCACGTTGTCGCCCGGGCGGAAAGCCAGGTCGAAGTTGCCGGTGGCCTCCAGCGCTCCCATGGCGATGGCGGCGGCGCTGGACGGGTCGATCTTCCACAGGTAGCTGGTCTCGCCGACCTCACCGTTTGCGCCGTACAGGAACTTGTCGGCCGGGTTGTAGGCCAGCGCGTAGATCTTGTCGATCTGCAGGTTGCCGATCAGCGTGGCGGCGCCGGTGCCCGGGTCGATGCGGTACAGGTTGTTGAAGCCGCCGAACGATGCCGCGGTGCTGCCGTACAGCACGTCGAGCGAGTTGTCCCAGGCCAGGCTGACGATGAGCTCGGGCGCGCCCGTGACGGCCACGGTGCCCAGCACGGCGCCGGTGGCGGCGTCGAAGCGGAACAGGGTGTTCGACGACTCACTCACCCCCCACACCGAGGTCGTGGTGCCGCTGCTGGCGAGGTCGGCGATTCCGCCCACGCCTGTGGCGGGGCCGGCCGTGGCCGCCCCGGTGGCCTGGTTCATCAGGTACAGCGGCGTGGCACTCGGGTAGACGGTGCCGTAGAGGTCCGAGGCCGCGTGGGCGGGGCCCGCCAGGGCCGCGGCGAGGGCAGTCGCGGCAATGGCCAGGTGGAAGTGAGTCTTGCGCATGATGGGTCTCCAGTACCGGGTTGCGATCGACGAGGTCGCAATCTAGGCAGCCGGTACCGGCAAGGCCAGCCTCTAAAGAGGGGAGGCCCCCACCAGGGGGTGGTGCCGCGGCTCCGGCCGCGGCGCCCGGCAGGCCGGCATTCGCGCCAGACCCGCTAGCCTGGATTTTTCACGAGGCATGAAATAGGCGACCTGCCGTCGTTGTGCGTTTTCATAGGTATTCGACGTCTATGGAACCGAACCAACGAGGGAGATCGCCCAATGCCAAAGTGTACGGATCGCAGGATGGAGCTTGGCCGCGTGGGCAAGCGCGTGGTCGAAGCGGCCTTCGATGGCGGGGACATCGCCACCGACGGCGGGGTGGTGCTGCTCAGGCAGATTGACGAACGGCTGGGTCTGAGGCGTGCGGCTGCACGTGCGGTGGGCGATTCGCGGCGTGCCGCCAGCGTCGAGCACGGCATGCGGGAGCTGCTGGCGCAGCGCATCTACGGGCTGTGCTGTGGCTGGCAGGACGTGACCGACCACAACACGTGGCGGCATGACCTGGTCTGGCAGA
>CAIKLM010000023.1 GCA_903828235.1 uncultured beta proteobacterium
CGGCCGCCGGCGAGGCCGAGCCCAAGGCCGCCGAGCCGCCGGCCGCGGCGCCCGTGGCCCCGGCCGAGCCCGCCAAGGCCCCGGAGCCGCCCAAGCCCGTGCTGCGCGTCGTCAAGGCCGCCGACCGGGCGGCCGAGGAGGCCGCCAAGCAGAGCGACCTCGAGCGCCGTCGCAAGGCCGCCGAGGAAGAGGCGCGCAAGATCCGCGAGATGATGAACCGGCCCAAGGGCGTGCTCGTGGCCAAGAAGCCCGAGGAGCCCAAGCCGGCGGAGGCCGCCCCCATCAAGGGCACGATCCACAAGCCGGCCGCCAAGCCCGGCGCGCCGGGAGCCACCGCCGCGACCACGGCGGCCAAGCCGGGCGAGAAGAAGCAGGTCAAGAGCGAGAAGCTCAGCTCCAGCTGGGCCGACGACGCCGCGAAGAAGCGCGCCGCGCTGAAGACGCGCGGCGACACCGGCGGCGGCCGCGCCGGCTGGCGCGCCCCCCGCGGCGGCTCGCGCCGTGGCGATCGCGACGAGGGCGGCTATTCGGCCGAACCGCAGGCCGCGGTCGTGCAGGAGGTGCACGTGCCCGAGACCATCTCGGTGGCCGACCTGGCGCACAAGATGAGCGTCAAGGCCTCCGAGGTGATCAAGCAGCTGATGAAGCTGGGCCAGATGGTCACCATCAACCAGCAGCTCGACCAGGAGACGGCGATGATCGTCGTCGAGGAGATGGGCCACAAGGCGATGGCCGCCAAGCTCGACGACCCCGAGGCCTTCACCGAGGAGGAGGCCAAGCTCCACGAGGCCGAGGCGTTGCCGCGGCCGCCGGTGGTCACCGTGATGGGCCACGTCGACCACGGCAAGACCTCGCTGCTGGACTACATCCGCCGAGCGCGGGTGGCGGCCGGCGAAGCCGGCGGGATCACGCAGCACATCGGCGCCTACCATGTGGAGACACCGCGTGGCGTGATCACCTTCCTCGACACCCCCGGCCACGCCGCCTTCACGGCGATGCGCGCGCGCGGCGCCAAGGCCACCGACATCGTCATCCTGGTGGTGGCCGCCGACGACGGTGTGATGCCGCAGACGAAGGAAGCCATCAGCCACGCCAAGGCGGCGGGCGTGCCCATCGTGGTGGCGATGAACAAGATCGACAAGCCCGACGCCAACGTCGAGCGCGTCAAGAGCGAGCTGGTGGCCGAGGGCGTCGTGCCCGAGGACTTCGGCGGCGACTCGCCGTTCGTGCCCGTGTCGGCCAAGGTCGGCACCGGCGTCGACAGCCTGCTCGAGCAGGTGCTGCTGCAGGCCGAGGTGCTGGAGCTGAAGGCACCCACCGAGGCCGCGGCCAAGGGCATCGTCATCGAGGCCAAGCTCGACAAGGGCCGCGGCCCCGTGGCCACCGTGCTGGTGCAGAGCGGCACGCTCAGCAAGGGCGACGTCGTGCTGGCCGGCAGCAGCTATGGCCGCGTGCGTGCGATGCTCGACGAAGACGGCCACGCGACCGAGTCCGCCGGGCCCTCGATGCCGGTGGAGATCCAGGGCCTGACCGAGGTGCCGCAGGCCGGCGACGAGTTCATGGTGCTGGCCGACGAGCGCCGGGCGCGCGAGATCGCCACGTTCCGCCAGGGCAAGTACCGCGAGGTCACGCTCAACAAGCGCCAGGCCGCCAAGCTCGAAGGCATGTTCGAGAACATGGGCGAGGGTCAAGCCCAAACCCTCGCGCTCATCGTCAAGGCCGACGTGCAGGGTTCGCAGGAGGCGCTGTCGCAGAGCCTGCTCAAGCTCAGCACACCCGAGGTGCGGGTGCAGATCGTGCACGCTGCGGTCGGCGGCATCACCGAGAGCGACATCAACCTGGCCATCGCCTCGAAGGCCGTGGTCATCGGCTTCAACACGCGCGCCGACGCCGGTGCGCGCAAGCTGGCCGAGGGCAACGGCGTCGACGTCCGCTACTACAACATCATCTACGACGCCGTCGACGAGGTGAAGGCGGCCATGGGCGGCATGCTGGCGCCCGAGCAGCGCGAGGAGGTCATCGGCACCGCCGAGATCCGCACGGTGTTCGTGGCCAGCAAGATCGGCACGGTGGCGGGCTCCATGGTCACGGCCGGCATCGTGCGCCGCGACTGCCGCTTCCGCCTGCTGCGCGACAACGTGGTCATCTACACCGGCGAGGTGGAGGGTGTCCGCCGCTTCAAGGACGACGTGCGCGAGGTCAAGGAAGGCTTCGAGTGCGGCATCAAGCTGAAGAACGTCACCGACCTCAAGGAAGGCGACCAGCTGGAGTTCTTCGAAGTGAAGGAAGTGGCACGCACGCTGTAGACGGCGGCGCAGGTCTCTTCTGAAACCCCGCCGTTCCACCGGACGGCGGGGTTTTCTCTTGGAGCCATACGATGCGACACAAGAAAGCCACCCCCAATCGCAGCTTCCGCGTCGCCGACCAGATCCAGCGCGACGTGGCGGAGCTCATCCGCGAGCTGAAGGACCCGCGCATCGGCCTGGTCACGATCAACAGCGTCGAGGTCTCGCCCGACTACGCGCACGCGAAGGTGTTCTTCTCGGTGCTGATCAGCGACGCCGCCGAGTGCGAGAAGGCGCTCAACGAGGCCGCCGGCTTCCTGCGCAACGGCCTGTTCAAGCGGCTGCAGATCCACACCGTGCCGACGCTGCACTTCCAGTTCGACAAGACCACCGAGCGCGCGGCCGACCTGTCCGCGCTGATCGCGCGCGCCAACGCCGTGCGCGCCAAGGAATGACTGCCCCCCGTAGCGCCTTTGGCGCTCCCCCCCAGGGGGGCGCCGCCAGCGGCCCGGCAGAGCCGGCTCCGCGGCGGCCGCTTGAGAGAGTGCCGCGCCGCCCGCTGCACGGAGTGCTGCTGCTCGACAAGCCCCTGGGCTGGAGCAGCAACGACGCGCTGCAGAAGGTGAAGGGCATGCTCCGTGCCGAGAAGGCCGGCCACACCGGCACGCTCGATCCGCTGGCCACGGGCCTGCTGCCGCTGTGCTTTGGCGCCGCCACCAAGTTCAGCCAGGCGAGCCTGGATGCCGACAAGCGCTACACCGCCACGCTCAAGCTGGGCGAGCGCACCACGACGGGCGACCGCGAAGGCGAGCTCACCCAGACCCGCCCCGTGGCCGTGGACCGCGCCGCGATCGAGGTCGCCTGCGCTCGCTTCACGGGCGCCATCGACCAGCTGCCGCCCATGCACAGCGCGCTCAAGCACGAGGGCCGCAAGCTCTACGACCTGGCGCGTGCCGGCGTGGAGGTGGAACGCACGCCGCGCCGCGTGACGATTCATGCCATCGACATCCTGCGCTGGCAGGCTGACGAACTCGTGATCGACGTGCGTTGCAGCAAGGGCACCTACATCCGCACGCTGGCCGAGGACCTCGGCGAGGCGCTCGGCTGCGGCGCCCACCTGTCCGCGCTGCGCCGCACCGGCAGCGGCGGCCTCGACGTGGCCGAGGCCATCTCGATCGACGAACTGCAGGCCCTTGAGCCGGCCGCGCGCGAAGCCCGCCTGCGGCCGCCGCAGGTGCTGCTGGGCGACACCCCCGAGGTGCGCCTGCCCGCCGACGAGGCCGGCCGCTTCCTCACGGGCCTGCGTCGCCGCGTCGCGCTGGCCGACGCCCCGGCCGTCAAGGTGTTCGGCCCCGGCCCGCGCGACGACGGCGCCTTCCTCGGCACCGCCCACATCACCGCCGGCGAGTTGATTCCCGACCGCCTGCTCAGCCCCCTCGAAGTGCAAGGCAGCACCCCATGACCACGCAAGCCGCCATCCGCAACATCGCCATCATTGCCCACGTCGACCACGGCAAGACCACGCTGGTGGACCAGCTGCTGCGCCAGAGCGGCACCTTCCGCGAGAACGAGAAGATCGCCGAGCGCGTGATGGACAGCAACGACATCGAGCGCGAGCGCGGCATCACCATCCTGGCCAAGAACTGCGCCGTGCAGTGGCAGGGCACGCACATCAACATCGTCGACACGCCCGGCCACGCCGACTTCGGCGGCGAGGTCGAGCGCGCCCTGTCCATGGTCGACGGCGTGGTGCTGCTGATCGACGCGCAGGAAGGCCCGATGCCGCAGACGCGCTTCGTCACGAAGAAGGCGCTGGCCCTGGGCCTGAAGCCCATCGTCGTGGTCAACAAGGTCGACAAGCCCGGCTCGCGGCCCGACTACGTGATCAACGCCGCCTTCGAGCTGTTCGACAAGCTCGGCGCCAACGACGAGCAGCTGGACTTCCCGGTGGTCTACGCCAGCGGCCTGAACGGCTGGGCGGCGCTGGCCGAGGGCGAGCCCGGCGAGGCCTGGGGCAACGACATGGCGCCGCTGTTCGACACCGTGCTGAAGCACGTGCCGCCGCACCAGGGCGACCCGGCGGCGCCGCTGCAGCTGCAGATCAGCTCGCTGGACTACTCCACCTACGTCGGCCGCATCGGCGTGGGCCGCGTCAACGCCGGCACCGTGCGGCCCGGCATGGACGTGCTGGTGTGCCAGGGCGAGGAGGGCCCGCGCCGCAAGGGCCGCATCAACCAGGTGCTCACCTTCGAGGGCCTGGAGCGCCGGCAGGCCGACAGCGCCGGGCCCGGCGACATCGTGCTGATCAACGGCATCGAGGACATCGGCATCGGCGAGACCGTCACCAGCCCCGAGACGCCCACCCCGCTGCCCATGCTGAAGGTGGACGAGCCGACGCTGACGATGAACTTCTGCGTCAACACCAGCCCGCTGGCCGGCCGCGAGGGCAAGTTCGTCACCAGCCGCCAGATCTGGGACCGGCTGCAGAAGGAACTGCTGTCCAACGTGGCGCTGCGCGTCAAGGAAAGCGGCGAGGACGGCATCTTCGAGGTCTCGGGCCGCGGCGAGCTGCACCTGACCATCCTGCTGGAGAACATGCGCCGCGAGGGCTACGAGCTCGCGGTGAGCAAGCCGCGCGTGGTGTTCCACGATGTCGGCGGTGAGCGCCACGAGCCCATCGAGCTGCTCACGGTGGACGTGGAGGACCAGCACCAGGGCGGCGTGATGCAGGCCCTGGGCGAGCGAAAGGGCGAGCTCGTCAACATGGAGACCGACGGCCGCGGCCGCGTGCGGCTGGAGTACCGCATCCCGGCACGCGGGCTGATCGGCTTCTCCAACGAGTTCATGAACCTGACGCGCGGCACCGGGCTGATCAGCAACATCTTCGACGGCTACGAGCCCTACAAGGGCGAGATCGCCAGCCGCAAGAACGGCGTGCTGATCAGCATGGACGACGGCGAGATCTTCACCTACGCGCTGGGCAAGCTCGACGACCGTGGCCGCATGTTCGTGAAGGCCGGCGACCCGGTCTACGAGGGCATGATCGTCGGCGTCCACAACCGCGACAACGACCTCGTCGTCAACGCCACGCGCACCAAGCAGCTGACGAACTTCCGCGTCAGCGGCAAGGAAGACGCGATCAAGGTCACGCCGCCGATCGACCTGACGCTGGAGTACGGCGTCGAGTTCATCGAGGACGACGAGCTCGTGGAGATCACGCCCAAGAGCATCCGGCTGCGCAAGCGCTTCCTCAAGGAACACGAACGCAAGCGGGCCAGCCGCGAGGCCTGATCCCCCATGACGCGGGGGCAGGCCCTGGCCACGATGCTGGCCGTGACGCTGATGTGGAGCATCGCCGGCGTGGTCTCGCGCTGGCTCGACGGCGCCTCCGGCTTCGAGATCACCTTCTGGCGCAGCGCCTTCAACGCGCTGGCGCTGGTGGTGCTGCTGCTGGTGCTGCGCGGGCCGGCGCGCCTGTGGGCCACGCTGCGCGGCGGCGGCCGCGCGCTGTGGCTGTCGGGCGTGTGCTGGAGCGTGATGTTCACCGCCTTCATGGTGGCGCTCACGCTCACCTCGGTGGCCAACGTGCTGGTGACGATGGCACTGGGGCCGCTGTTCACGGCGCTGCTGTCGCGCGCGGCGCTGGGCCACCGCCTGGAGCCCCGCACCTGGGTGGCCATCGCGCTGGCCGGCGTGGGCATTGCCTGGATGCACGGCTCGGGCGTGCAGGGCGGTGACGCCCGGCAGTGGCTGGGCACCCTGGTGGCGCTGGCGGTGCCGGTGGCCGGCGCCATCAACTGGACCTTGCTGCAGCACCTGAAGACGCGCGCCGCCGGCGGCGACGAGACCCAGGACATGCTGCCCGCCGTGCTGCTGGGCGCGCTGATCTCGGCCGCCGTCACGCTGCCGCTGGCCTGGCCGCTGCAGGCCACGCCGCACGACGTGGGCTGGCTGGCCATGCTGGGCGTGGTGCAGCTGGCCATCCCCTGCCTGCTGGCGGTGGCGGCGGCACGCGTGCTGTCGGGGCCCGAGATTTCGCTGCTGGCGCTGCTGGAGGTGGTGTTCGGCGTCGCGTGGGCCTGGCTGGGCGCGGGCGAGTCGCCCAGCCTCGCGGTGCTCGGCGGCGGCGCGCTGGTGCTGCTGGCGCTGGCGGGTAACGAGCTGCTGGCCCTGCGGCGCGCCCGCGCCGCGGTCGTTTGAAGAGGCGCGCCCGCGCCGCGGTCCGCTGACGCGGCGCCACAGGGCAAGCCCCGGCCGCCCGGGCACCGCGGCGGTCTAGCATCCGCCGCATCGGCGCGTGCCAGGCGCGCCCTGGAGACCGTCCCCATGAAGCAGCTCTCGGGCCTCGACGCGACCTTCCTGTACCTCGAGACGCCCGAGATGCCCATGCACGTGGGCGCGCTGCATCTGTTCGAGCTGCCGGCCGGCACGCGCGGCCGCTTCGTGACCCGGCTGCGCGAGCACGTGGCGTCGCGCCTGCCGGTCGCGCCGGTGCTGCGGCGCCGCCTGTGGTGGATGCCGCTGAACATGGCCAACCCGGCCTGGGTGGACGCCGAGCCCGACCTGAAGCAGCACATCGTCGAGATCCGCCTGCCCCGGGTGGGCGGCCGCGCCGCCGGCATGCGCGAGCTCGAGGCGCAGGTCTCGGCGCTTCACCCGGTGCTGCTGGACCGCAGCCGCCCGCTGTGGAAGTTCCACGTGTTCGAGGGCCTGGCCCCCGGCCCCAACGGCGAGCGGCGCGTGGCGCTGTACACGCAGCTGCACCACGCCGCCGTCGACGGGCAGGCCGCGGTGGCGCTGGCCAACGCGCTGCTCGACACCACGCCCGAGCCGCGCCGGCTCGACCTGAAGCCCTCGGGCCGGGCCCGCACCTTCGAACTGGGCATGACGGAGATGCTGCGCGGCGTGCTGGGCCTTCAGGCGCAGAAGGTGGCCGCCATCGTGCGCAACCTGCCCGACACCGTGGGCACGCTGAAGGACGCCACCGTGCACGCCCTCGGCAGCAGTGCGCTGCTGGGCGGGCAGGGCGGCTCGCCCGGCAACCTGACGCTGGCGCCGCGCACGCCGATGAACGTGTCCGTCACCGGCACGCGCGCCTTCGCCACCGTGACGCTGCCGCTGCACGAGCTGCGCGCCCTGGGCCGCGTGCACGGCGCCACCGTCAACGACATGGTGCTCGCGGTGTGCAGCGGCGCGCTGCGGCGCTATCTGGCGCGCCACCGCAAGCTGCCGAAGAAGAGCCTGGTGGCGGCGGTGCCGATCTCGCTGCGCGAGAAGGGCGACACCACCGCCGACAACCAGGCCAGCATGAGCCTGATCAGCCTGGGCACGCACCTGGCGGATGCGGGCGCGCGGCTGGCGCACGTCGTGGCCGCGTCCTCGGCGATGAAGTCGACCATGGGCAGCCTGAAGAAGATCCTGCCGACCGACTTCCCGTCGCTGGGCGTGCCCTGGCTGATGGAGGCCGCCGCCGCGCTGTACGGCAAGGCGCGCGTGGCCGACCGCATCCCGCAGGTGGCCAACGTCGTCATCAGCAACGTGCCGGGGCCGCCGGTGGCGCTGTACATGGCCGGCGCGCGCATGATCACCAACTACCCGGCCAGCATCGTGGTGCACGGGATGGCGCTGAACATCACCGTGCAGAGCTACGGGCACTCGCTGGACTTCGGCCTGATGGCCGACGGCGCCGCCATGCCCGACGTGCGCGAGCTGGCCGAGGCCGTGGCCATCGCGTTCGACGACCTGCGCCTGCTGCCGCAGCCCGGCGAGCCCGGCCACGCCGACACGCCCGACGCCGCGACCGTGGCCCGTGCCGCCGGGCGCGCCGTGACGCAGGCGGCCCGGCAGGCGGCCACGAAGGCGGTGCGCGGCGCCGCCGGCGGCATCGGCCGCACCGTGGGCGGGCTGGTCAAGGGCGCCGTGGGCTCGGTGGTGGGCGCGGCGGTGGCCGGGTCGGTGAAGAAGGCGACGGCGCCACGCCGTCCGGGAAAGCCCGATCCTCGTGCCCGGGGCCGGGCCTGAGCGTCCGTTCGCATCCAGAATGCCCCGATGCCCACTCGACGCGCCAAGCCCGCCCCAGACCCCTTCGCCCCGCTGCAGGCCGAGGAGCTGATCGCCGCGCCGGGCCCCTGGCAGCTGATGCTGGAGATGCGTGCGCCCTGGGAATACGCGGCGCTGCTGGCGGCCACGCCCTGGCTCACCCAGCTTCCGCAGGGCGACGGCCACCCGGTCATCGTCTTTCCGGGCCTGGGCGCCTCGGACGCCAGCACGCTGCCGCTGCGGCAGTTCCTGCGCCAGCGCGGCTACACGCCCTACGCCTGGCAGCAGGGCTTCAACTTCGGGCCGCGCCACGGCGTGCTCGACGCCGCCCGCGCCCGCGTGCAGCACGTGGCCGAACGCCACGGCGAGACCGTCAGCCTGGTGGGCTGGAGCCTGGGCGGCATCTACGCGCGCGAGATCGCCAAGGAGCAGCCCGCGCTGGCGCGCTGCGTCGTCACGCTGGGCTCGCCCTTCGCGGGCCACCCGCGCGCCACCAACGCCTGGCGCTTCTACGAGCTCGTCAGCGGCCAGGCCGTGCACTCCGACGAGGAGCTGCTGGCGCAGATCCGCCAGCCGCCCGCGTGCCCCACCACCAGCATCTACAGCCGCACCGACGGCATCGTGGCCTGGCAGTGCAGCCTCAACGAGGCCGCGCCGCACACCGAGAACATCGAGGTGCACGCCAGCCACGTGGGCATGGGCCTGAACCCGCTGGCGCTGTACGTGCTGGCCGACCGGCTGGTGCAGCCGCCCGGGGCCTGGAAGCCCTTCGACGTGCGGGGCGCGCGGCGCTGGTTCTACAAGACCACGCACCACGGCCCGCTGGCCGCCGCCCGCTGATGCGGCTGGTGGTGGCCAACGGCACCGCCCTGGAGGTCGACGACCAGGGCCCGGCCGGCGCCGAGCCGGTGCTGCTGGTGATGGGCCTGGGCATGCAGCTCATTGCCTGGCCCGACGAGCTGGTGCAGCGGCTGCTGGCGCACGGTTTCCGCGTCATCCGCTTCGACAACCGCGACGCCGGCCTGAGCCAGGGCTTCGACGCGCTCGGCAAGCCCAACCTGGCCGCGGCCGGCATCCGCCACCTGCTGCACCTGCCCGTGAAGCCGCCGTACGCGCTGGCCGACATGGCCGCCGACACCGTGGGCCTGATCGACGCGCTGGGCCTGAATCGCGTGCACCTGGTGGGCGCCTCGATGGGCGGCATGATCGCGCAGCACGTGGCGGCCCGGCACCCCGGGCGTGTGGCCAGCCTGGCGCTGCTGATGACCACCAGCGGCGCCCGCCACCTGCCGCAGCCGGGCTGGGAGCTGCGCGGGATGCTGATGCAGCGCCCCGACGGCCGCGACGCCGAGGCGGTGGTGGCGCACCTCGAGCGGCTGCTGCGTGCGATCGGCTCGCCCGCCTACCCGACCGAGCCCGAGCCGTTGCGCCAGCGCCTGCGCGCCACCGTGGCCCGTGCCTGGCGCCCGGCCGGCACCGCGCGGCAGCTGGCGGCCGTGGTGGCCGACGGCGACCGGCGTGCGCTGCTGACGTCGATCACCGCGCCCACGGTCGTCGTCCACGGCGAGGCCGACCCGCTGGTGCCCGCGCAGGCCGGGTACGAGCTGGCGCGGCTGATCGCCCGTGCCGAGGCCGACTTCATCCCCGGCATGGGGCACGACCTGCCCCAGGCGCTGATGCCGCGGCTGGCCGACCACATCGCGGCCAACGCGCGCCGGGCAGGGTGAGCCAGCACGCGGCTTGCGGTCGGTCAGACGGCGGTCAGGCGGCGGCCGGCAAGATGCGCGCATGAGCATCCGCCACCTCGACGCCCTGTTCGACCCCCACTCCGTGGCCGTGGTCGGCGCCACCGACAAGCCCGGCAGCGTCGGCGCCACCGTCTGGCGCAACCTTCGGCGCGGCGGCTTTCCGGGCCCGTGCTGGCCCGTGAACCCGGGGCGGGCCACAGTCGGCGGCGAGCCCGCCTTCGCCAGCGTGGCCGCGCTGCCCGCGGCGCCCGAGCTGGCCGTGGTGTGCACGCCGCCGGCGGCCGTGCCGGGCGTGATCGCCGAGCTCGGCGAACGCGGCACCCGGGCCGCCGTGGTGCTGACCGCCGGCCTGACGCCGCCGCAGAAGCAGGCCATGCTCGACGCCGCGCGGCGCCACCTGCTGCGCATCCTGGGCCCCAACTGCCTGGGCCTCATCGCCCCGCACGCCCGTCTGGACGCCAGCTTCGCCCCCGTGGGCGTGCCGGCCGGCGGGCTGGCCTTCGTGTCGCAGTCGGGCGCGCTGGTGACGGCCATGCTCGACTGGGCGCAGGGTCGCGGCATCGGCTTCTCGCACTGCGTGAGCCTGGGCGAGCACGCCGACGTCGACTTCGCCGACCTGCTGGACTGGCTGGCCAGCGACGCCCGCACCCAGGCCATCCTGCTGTACGTCGAGAGCATCGAGGGCGCGCGCAAGTTCATGAGCGCGGCGCGCGCCGCGGCGCGCAACAAGCCCGTGCTGGTGGTGAAGGCCGGCCGCAGCCCGCAGGGCGCGGCGGCGGCCAGCAGCCACACCGGCGCGCTGGCGGCCAGCGACCTGGTGTTCGATGCGGCCATCCGCCGCGCCGGCATGCTGCGCGTGGACACCCTGCAGCAGTTGTTCGACGCCGCCGAGACCCTGGCCCACGCGCGCGCGGCACAGGCCGCGGGCGATGCGCCGGGCACGTTGATGCTGGTCACCAACGGCGGCGGCGCCGGGGTGATGGCGGCCGACGCCGCCGCGGCCGCCGGCGTGCCGCTGGCCGAGCTGACGCCCGGGTTGCGCGCCACGCTCGACGCCGTGCTGCCGGCCAACTGGAGCCGCGCCAACCCGGTGGACATCATCGGCGACGCTCCGGCCGCGCGCTACGTCGCGGCGCTGCAGGCGCTGCTGGAGCAGCCGCCCGGGCAGTCCGTGGGCACGGTGCTGTTCATGCACGCGCCCACCGCCATCGTGCCCGCGCCCGACATCGCCGAGGCGCTGCTGCCCCTGGTGACGCGCCACCCGGGCCGGGTGCTCGCAGGCTGGCTGGGCGAGGCCGCCGTGCGCGGCGCGCGCCAGGCCTTCCAGGCCGCGGGCGTGCCCTGCTACGCCACGCCCGAGGCCGCCGTGGCGGCCTTCGCGCAGCTGCAGACCTACCGCGACAACCAGGCCGCGCTGGCCGAGTGTCCGCCGCTGGGCGAGCAGGTGGTCGTCGACGCCGCCGCCGTGGCCGCCGTGGTGGAGCAGGCGCTGGCACAGGGCCGCGAGTGGCTGACCGAGCCCGAGGCCAAGGCCGTGCTCGCCGCCTGCGGCGTGCCGGTGGTGGGCACGCGCGTGGTGCCGGCCGAGCCGGCGGCCGCCGTCGCGGCGGCGCGCGAGGTGGGCCTGCCGACGGTGCTGAAGATCCTGTCGCCGCAGATCACGCACAAGAGCGACGTCGGCGGCGTGGCCCTGCACCTGGAGACCGAGGCGGCCGTGGAGCAGGCGGCGCGCACCATGCTCGAGCGCGTGGCGCGCCTGCAGCCCGGCGCGGTGATCGAGGGCTTCACGGTGCAGGCCATGGTGCGGCGGCCGCGGGCGCTGGAGCTCATCGTCGGCGCCAGCCTCGACGCGCTGTTCGGGCCCGTCATCCTGTTCGGCCAGGGCGGCACGGCGGTGGAGGTGCTGGCCGACCGCGCCCTGGCGCTGCCGCCGCTGAACCGCTCGCTGGCGGCGCAGCTGGTGCGGCGCACGCGGGTGGCGCGGCTGCTGGCCGGCTGGCGCGACGTGCCCGTGGCCGACCTCGCCGCCGTCGAGCGCGTGCTCGTGGCCGTGTCGGAGCTGCTGGCCGCCGAGCCGCGCATCACCGAGCTCGACGTCAACCCGCTGCTGGCCGACGCCGGCGGCGTCGTCGCGCTGGACGCGCGCGTGCGCGTGAACGCCGCCGCGCCGGGCGGCGCAGCACGCTTCGCCATCCAGCCCTACCCGGCGCACCTGGTGCAGCGCCGGTCGTGGCAGGGGCGCGAGCTGACCATCCGCCCCATCCGCCCCGAGGACGAGCCGCAGCACCTGGCCTTCCTGGAGCGGCTGACGCCCGAGGACATCCGCTTGCGCGTGTTCTACAGCCGCCGCACGCTGCCGCGCAGCGAGCTGGCGCGGCTGGTGCAGATCGACTACGAGCGCGAGATGGCCTTCGTGGCCACCGCGGTGGGCGCGGGCGGCGTCGAGGAGACGCTGGGCACCGCGCGCGCCGCCTGCGACCCCGACAACGAGACGGCCGAGTTCGGCGTCATCGTGCGCAGCGACCTGAAGGGGCAGGGCCTGGGCCGGCTGCTGATGGAGGCGCTGATCGCCCACCTGCGCCAGCGCGGCACGCGGCGCCTGGTGGGCGAGGTGCTGCTGGAGAACCGCGGCATGCGCGCGCTGTGCCAGCGGCTGGGCTTCGACGAGCGGCGCGACGACGGCGTCGCGCGCGTGACGCTGGCGCTGCCGCCCGCAGCCTGAGCGGCGGCCGGATTCAGGTCTTCTCGCGCGTCAGGCGCTCGGCGAACGAGATGCCGATGGCCGAGAGCACGAAGGTGAAGTGGATCACCGCCACCATCGTGACGATCTGGATGTTCTCGAGGGTCAGGTTGCCGCTGAGGTAGGTCTTCAGCGCGTGCACGCCCGAGATCGAGATGATCGCGAAGGCCAGCTTGAGCTTCAGGTTGTAGGTGTTGACGTGATCCAGCCAGTCGGGCTTCTTCATGTCCTTGCTGTCGAAGTGCCCGGTGGTCACGAACAGCGACACGCCGGCCAGCGCGACCACCCACACCAGCTGCGCCACCATGGTCATGTCGACCAGCTCCAGCACCTTGATGATTAGCTCGATCTTCTCCAGGTTGCCGAACAGCAGCGTCTGCATCAGCTTGAAGGTCTCGAGCAGGAACTTGCCCAGGATGCCCAGGATGATGGCCACCAGCCCTGCGTAGAAGAACAGCATCGTGAAGCGCATGCCGTAGAGCAGCGAGCCGACGCTGGCGAGGATCTTTTCCATCGTGTTCCTTGGTTGCGCGTGCGGGTGGCCGGACCAGGCCGCTCGCACGCTGCCGGATTGTCGGTCAATCCCGGCGGCGAGCCCTGTCGCGGGCAGCGGCAGCGGCGCCAGGCGGCGCCCGGTCGCCGTGGCGCAGGGCGTTGTTTCGTATTGCAAAATGAACGACCCGGCCCACCGGCCCCACGAAAGCCGCCCGGCGCCGCGCCGGCGCCACGCGCAGCGCGCCAGGTCCCTGTCGATGCGAGAGTCTTTCCGGTCTGTCCCCGCTTGTCCTGGACGCCAGCCGCGGTGAACCCTTCGTCTGCCCGGCGGGCGCCGGCTGTCGCCACCCGCCGGTTCCTAAGTGATGCGGCACTCCAGCCGCCCCTGCCATCGGCCTCGCGGCCCGCGTTTGCACGACCCTCGCCATGACCGAAGCGACAGCCTCCAGCACGTCTTCCAGTCCCGCCGCCAACGCGGCCGCCGTGCCGCCACCGGCGCACCAGCGCAACCCGCTGCGCACGCGGGCGGACTGGCAGCGCCAGCGCCAGGCCTGCCTGGCCGACCCCGGTGCCTTCCACGGCGCCATTGCCGCGCGCGAGGTGCACTGGTGGGTGCCGCCCGGAGCCGACCCCGCGATCGGCCCGGCCGGCGCCTGGCTGTCGCTGGACGACGCGAGCGGCACCTGGAATGGCTGGTGCGCCGCCCGCGCCGAGCCCGTGGCCACCGCGCTGGGCGCGGGCTTCGTGCCTTGGGTGCGGGCCTTCGACGACTCGCAGCCGCCGCACTGGCGCTGGTTCAGCGGCGGATTCACCAATGCCGGCTTCAACGAGGTCGACCGCCACGTGCTGGCCGGTCACGGCGACGAGGACGCCGTCATCTTCGAGGGCGACCGCTGGGACATGGCCGCCGACGGCGGCCGCGGCGCGCCGCTGGAGAGCGAGCGCATCAGCCGCCGCCGCCTGCTGTTGGAAACCGCCAAGTGCGCCATCGCCCTGCGGCAGCTCGGCCTGCAGCCGGGCGACCGCATCGCGCTGAACCTGCCCAACATCCCGCAGCAGCTGTACTGGACCGAGGCCGCCAAGCGGCTGGGCATCGTCTACACGCCGGTGTTCGGCGGCTTCTCCGACAAGACGCTGTCCGACCGCATCCACGATGCCGGCGCCCGCTTGGTGATCACCGCCGACGGCGGCTACCGCATGGCGCAGGTGGTGCCCTACAAGACCGCCTACACCGACCCCGCGCTCGACAACTTCGTGCCGCTGGGCACCGCGCGCGCCGTGGTGGCGGCGCGGTTGCCCTCGCTGCCGCTGGGCACGGCGCAGGCGCAGCGCCTGCTGGCCGTGCTCGACGAGGCCCTGGCCGGCGAGGTGACGCTGCTGCGCGGCGACGTGATGCGCGGCGTGGGCCGCGCGCTGGCCGAGCTGGGCCGCGCCGGCCTTTCGGCCGAGGCTGCGGCGCAGGTGCGTGTGGCGCTGGCCGAGGCGCTGGTGCACACGCCGCCGCGCGTGCAGGCCGTGGTGGTGGTGCGCCACGCGGCGCAGCCCGATCTCGTCTGGCGCCCCGAGCGCGACCGCTGGGCCCACGAGCTGACCGACGCCGCGCTGGCGCCGCTGCTGCAGGCCGCCGGCCTGGCCCCCGAGGCCGGCGAGGCCGCGCTGATGGCGCTGCCCGCGGCCGATCTGGTGCGCGCCGTGTGGGCGGTGGTGCCGCCGCTGAAGCTGGACGCCGAGGTGCCGCTGTTCTTCATCTACACCAGCGGCTCCACCGGCAAGCCCAAGGGCGTGGTGCACGTGCACGGCGGCTACACCGCCGGCGTGGCCCACACCATGAAGGTGGCCTTCGACGCCCGCCCCGGCGAGGTGATGTACGTGGTGGCCGACCCCGGGTGGATCACCGGCCAGAGCTACATGATCAGCGCCGCGCTCACCACGCGCGTGACCAGCGTGATGACCGAAGGCGCGCCCGTGTTCCCGCACGCCGGGCGCTTCGCGTCGATCATCGAGCGCTACCGCGTGGCCATCTTCAAGGCCGGCGTCACCTTCCTGAAGACGGTGATGACCGACCCGCAGAACGCCCAGGACGTGCGGCGCCACGACATGGCCACGCTGCGCGTGGCCACCTTCTGCGCCGAGCCCACCAGCCCGGCTGTGCAGCAGTTCGGCATGGGGCTGATGACGCCCTGGTACATCAACAGCTACTGGGCCACCGAGCACGGCGGCATCGCGTGGACGCACTTCTACGGCAACGGCGATTTCCCGCTCCGCGCCGACGCCCACACCTACCCGCTGCCGTGGATCGTGGGCGACGTGCGGGTGGAAGACGCCAGCGCGCCGGCGCCCGCAGCGCCGCCGTTCGCCCGCGCGGCGGGCGAGGGCGGTGCGCCCTGGCGCGAGGCCGACACGGGCGAGAAGGGCGAGATCGTGATCGCCGCCCCGTACCCCTACTTGGCCCGCACGGTGTGGGGCGATGCGGAAGGCTTCCGCCTCGAGCCCGCCGGCGCGCACGGCGAGGGCCTGCGCGTGGCCCCGGCGTGGCGCGGCGACGGCGAGCGCTGGCGCAAGACCTACTGGACGCGCTGGCAGGGCGCCTGGGCCTACACGCAGGGCGACTTCGCGGTGCGACACGCCGACGGCGGCTTCTCGCTGCACGGCCGCAGCGACGACGTCATCAACGTCAGCGGACACCGCATCGGCACCGAGGAGATCGAGGGCGCGATCCTGCGCGACAAGACACTGGACCCCGACTCGCCGGTGGGCAACGTCATCGTCGTGGGCGCGCCGCACCGCGAGAAGGGGCTCACGCCGCTGGCCTTCGTCAAGCCCGCCGCCGGCCGCCGCCTGACGCAGGACGACCGCCGCCGCCTGGCCGACCTGGTGCGCCAGGAGAAGGGCGCCGTCGCCGTGCCCGGCGACTTCATCGAGGTGACGCAGTTCCCCGAGACGCGCAGCGGCAAGTACATGCGCCGCATGGTGCGCGCGCTGGTCGAAGACCTGCCGGTGGGCGACGCCACGACGCTGAAGAACCCCGAGTCCATCGACGAGCTCGCCCGCGCCATCGGCGCCTGGAAGCGTGCGCAGCAGCTGGCCGACGAGCAGCAGCTGTTCGAGCGGCACCGCTACTTCCGCATCCAGTACAACGCCGTGGCGAACGCGGAAGGATCGGGCCGCCGCGTGGCCACGGTGGTGGTCGCCAACCCGCCGGTGAACGCGCTCAACGAGCGCGCGCTCGACGAGCTCAACCTCGTGGTCGACCACCTCGCGCGGCGCGACGACGTGGTCGGCGTGGTGTTCACCGGCGACGGCGGCAGCTTCATCGCCGGGGCCGACATCCGGCAGCTGCTGGAGGAGGTGCGCACCCCCGAGCAGGCGCGCGTGCTGCCCAACAACGCACAGCTGGCCTTCAGCCGCATCGAGGCCATGGCCGCGGCCGGCAAGCCCTGCATCGCGGCCATCAACGGCGTGGCCTTGGGCGGCGGCATGGAGTTCGCGCTGGCCTGCCACTGGCGCATCGCCGAGCCGGTCGCGCGCTTCGGGCAGCCCGAGATCCGGCTGCGCCTGCTGCCCGGCTACGGTGGCACGCAGCGGCTGCCGCGGCTGCTGCACGCGCGGCGCGGCGCTGAAGGGCTGCTCGATGCGCTGGAGCTGGTGCTGGGCGGCCGCTCGGTCGACGCCGCCACCGCGGCGCACATGGGCCTGGTGGACGAGCTGGCGCAGGGCGCTGACGACGCGCTGTCGCTCGCGCACCAGCGGCTGCGCGAGTTCGTGGCTGCCGGCGACGATTCGCCGCTGGGCCGTGCCGTGGCCGAGCGCCGCGCGATGACGGCGCAGTGGGCGCAGCCGCTGCCGGGCCTGCCGGCGGCGCTGGACGCCGCGCTGGCCGACCCGCACCTGCGCATGGTGCAGGCGCAGCTGGGCTGGGCCGGCCGCGGCGCTGCGCGTGACCGCGCGCTCGACGCGCTGGCCACCGGGCTGCGCGAGGGCCTGGCCGCGGGGCTGGCGCGCGAGGCCGAGCTGTTCGCGCAGGCCATCGTCGACCCCGAGGGCGGCAAGACCGGCATCGCCGAGTTCATGGACAAGCGCAGCCCGCCGCTGCCCATCCGCCGCGGCGGCGTGCGCCGGCCGGCGCGCGAGCCCGGGCTGCTGGACGAGCTGGTCGCCCGCGGCGAGCTGCTGCCCCTGGGCGCGCCGTTCTTCCCCGGCGTGACGCCGCTGCCGGCCTGGCAGCTGGGCTTCGGCGTCGAGCGCGACCCCGACACCGGCGCCCCCCGCTTCGGCCGGCCGCTGGACAGCGAGGTCGAGCTGCTGTTCCCCGTGCCGCGGCCGGGGCCCAACGAGGCCGTGGTCTACGTGCTGGCCTCGGAGGTGAACTTCAACGACATCTGGGCGCTCACCGGCATCCCCGTGTCGGCCTTCGACGGCCACGAGGAGGACATCCAGATCACCGGCAGCGGCGGCGTGGCGCTGGTGGCCGCACTCGGCAGCGAGGCGCGGCGCGAGGGCCGGCTGAAGGTGGGCGACCTCGTCTCCATCTACTCCGGCCAGACCGAGCTGCTGTCGCCGCAGGCCGGCCGCGACCCCATGTTCGCGGGCTTCCGCATCCAGGGCTACGAGAGCGAGACCGGCAGCCACGCGCAGTTCCTGCTCGTGCAGGCGCCGCAGCTGCACCCGGTGCCGGGCGACCTGACGCTGGAGCAGGCCGGCGCCTACACGCTGAACCTGGGCACCGTGAACCGCGCGCTGTTCACCACGCTGCAGGTGCGGCCGGGGCAGACGCTGTTCGTCGAGGGGGCCGCCACCGGCACGGGGCTGGACGCGCTGAAGACCGCGGTGCGCGCCGGGCTGGCGGTGACCGGTGGCGTCTCGAGCGCCGAGCGCACCGAGGCCGTGAAGCGCGAAGGCGCGGTGGGCGCGCTCGACCGCCGTTCACCGGCGTTCGCGGCGCTGTATACCCCGGTGCCCGAGGGCGAGGAGGCCGCGCGCGCTTGGGAAGCCGCCGGCGAGCCGCTGTTGGCCGCCTACCGCGCGCTCAACGGCGGGCGGCTGGCCGACTGCGTGGTGTCGCACGCCGGCGAGACGGCGTTTCCGCGCAGCTTCCAGCTGCTGGCCGAGGGCGGCTCGCTGGCCTTCTACGGCGCCAGCTCGGGCTATCACTTCAGCTTCGTCGGCAAGCCGGGGCAGGCCACGCCCGAGGCCATGCTGGCGCGGGCGCAGGCACAGGGCGGCGAGTCGGTGCTGCTGTACTACGGCATCGAGGGGCCGGCGCTGCTCGACGCCGCCGGGCTGGGCATGCTGGAGGCGCTGCGCGCGATGGGTGCGCGCACCGTGGTGGCCTGCGCCAGCGACGCGCAGCGCGAGTTCGTGCAGTCGCTGGGCTTCGAGGACGCGCTGGCCGGCGTCGTCTCGCTCGAGGACGTGCAGCGCCGCGCCGGCCACGCCTTCCACTGGCCGCGCACGATGCCGCGCCTGCCCGATGCACGCACCGACACCGAGGCCTTCAAGCAGGCCGTGCGCGACTTCCAGGAGCGCACGCTCAAGCCCTTCGGCAATGCCGTGGGCGCGGCGCTGAGGAGCCCCGACAACCCGCGCGGCGCGCCCGACCTGGTGATCGAGCGCGCCGGGCACGACGCGCTGGGCGTGTCGACCTCGCTGGTGAAGCCCTTCACCGGCCGCGTCGTCTACTTCGAGAGCCTGGCCCACCGGCGCTACACGTTCTACGCCCCGCAGGTGTGGACGCGGCAGCGCCGCATCCTGATGCCCACGGCCTCGATCCTGGGCACGCACCTGTGCAATGCCTTCGAGGTGACGCGCATGAACGACCGCATCGCCGCCGGGCTGCTGGAGGTCACCGAGCCGACGGTGGTGCCCTGGTCGGGGCTGCCGCAGGCGCACCAGGCGATGTGGGACAACGCCCACGCCGGCGCCACCTACCTGGTGAACCACGCGCTGCCGGCCCTGGGCCTGCGCGGCCGCGACGCGCTGTTCGAGCGCTGGGCGGCAGGCGAGCGCGCCGCGCCCTGAGGCGCGGCACCGCCGCCAGCGCCGCCCGCGGCCCTCAGGGCGATTGCCTCGCCAGCCGGAAGCCCAGGTCGGACGCCCGGTACGAGGCCGTCTGCGACAGCCGAGCGGCGGATCGCACCTGGGCCTGCGGGCTGGCCCAGCTGCCCCCGCGGACGACGCGGCGCGTGCAGTCCAGGGCCGGGCCGTTGAGCCGCGGGCTGGCGTCGCCCGGCGCGCCCTCGTGGCTGGGCGCCCAGCAGTCGGCCACCCACTCGGCGGCGTTGCCGAGCATGTCGTACAGGCTCAGGTTGTCGCGCCCGAACCAGCCGCCGCCGGTGGCCTGGGCGTAGCCGTCGCGGCAGTTGAAGGCGCCGGGCCAGCCGAGCTGCCTGTCCAGCGACTCGTCGGCCACGTTGGCGTAGCGGCAGCTGCGGCTGGGCGGCTGGTCGGTGCGAGAGCCGCCGCGGAAGGTGTCGCGCGTGCCTTCCCACAGCTTGCCGAAGAAGCCCGCCTGCTCGGCCCAGGGCCGCGGCGTGGTGGTGCCGCCGCGGGCCGCGAACTCCCACTCGGCCTCGCTGGGCAGGCGGTAGCTCACGCCGCCGCTGGTGCCGCTGTTGAGCCAGGCCAGGTAGGCCACGACGTCGTTGTGGCTGACGCAGACCACCGGGTGGTAGTCGGTCTGCGGGTGGCCGGGGTCGCGCCAGGTTGCGCTGGCGCGCAGCTCCAGCTGCCCGCCGCGCCCGGGCACGTGGCAGCCGCCCGCGCGCTCGGCCTCGGTGACGTAACGGGTGGCCTCGACGAACTTCCGCCACTGGTAGCCCTGGGTCTCGTAGTAGGCCAGCTCGAAGCCGCCGACCGACACGCCGCGCTTGGGCTGCGCCGTGGCGTCGGGCTGACCGTCGAAGCCGGGTTCGTCGGCATCGGCCCCCATCTGGAAGCTGCCGCCCGCGACGCGGGCCAGGCTCATCTCGCGCAGCGCAGCCACCAGGGCGGCGTCGGCCTGGGCGTCGCGGGGCGCGGGGGCCGGCGCTGGCGCGACGGGCACGGGGACCGGCGCCACGGCGGCGGAGGGGGCCAGCGCGACGGCGGGCGCGGGCGTCACCGTCACCTTGCCCGGCGCGGGCCTGACCACCGTCACCGGCTGCGGCGCGGCGGTGGGCGCGCCGCCCTGCAGCGCCGCCAGCTTCACGCGGGCGGCGGGCGCGTACAGCCCGCGCGGGAATTCGCCGAGGTAGGCCTGGTAGGCCGCCACGGTGCGCAGCGATTCGGCGGCCTGCCAGGCGGCCTCGTCGGCGTTGGCCGGCGTCGGCTGCGCCGGCTGCACGTTCACCGTGGCCCCGGGGCTGACGACGAAGTAGAAGTCGCCCGTCAGGCTGCCTTCCATCCAGGGCTCCTGGCGGCCCTTGCTGGCGTCGCGCACCCGGGTGGTCACGCGCTTGAGCGCGGTCTCGATGGGCACGCCGCGCTCGCCGATGTGGGCCAGCAGCGCCTCGGTGTAGACGCCGTGGCGGCCGCTGCCGTCGTCGGCCACGGCCCCCGGGCGCGTGGCGTAGTGGATCAGCGTGCCGCTGGGGGCCTGCACGCGGGCCAGGCCGGTGGCTGCGGAGCGGAAGTTGCGCGCGAAGGGGTTGTTGCGGCAGGCGTCGAGCAGCACCAGGTTGACGGCCGCCTTGCTGTCTTCCATGGCGTTGAGCACGGCCTCGACGGCCAGGCTCTGCTGCGGCACGTCGTCCTCGCTGGCCAGCTCGGCGTCCACCGTCGGCAGGAAGTTCTCGCCGCGCACCTGCAGGCCGTGGCCGGCGTAGAAGAACAGCGCCACGCTGCCGGGGCGGATGGCGGTGCGGAACTCGCGCAGCGCGGCTCCGACCTGGCGCGTGCGCAGGTCCTCGAAGTAGATGACCTGGAAGCCCATCTCGCGCAGCTTCTCGCGCATCGCGCGGGCATCGTTGATGGGGTTGCGCAGCGGCGACGCCTTGTAGGCGGCGTTGCCCACGACCAGCGCGACGCGGTGCTCGTTCAGCGAACGGTTGCTCTGCGCGGCGGCCGGCAGGGCACCCAGCAGGCACAGCATCAGGGCGAGGATCAGTGTCAACGGCTTCATGGTCGGACGATTCTGTCAACCGCCGGCCGGGCGCGCCATGCTTCGGATGCACGAGGCCGCGTGACGACGTCACGCGGAGCGGGGATCCGCGCCTCAGGCGCCCAGCGCGTGCGCCAGCGCCGTGAAGCTGTCGGTCTCGACGTCGAACTCGCCCGGCGTCCAGGGTTCGCGCCAGCCGCCCTCGCCGTGCTCGAGCGGCCGCGCCACGTGGGCGGTGCGCAGGCCGCAGGCGGCGGCGCCGCGCAGGTCGCTGGGATGGGCGGCCACCAGCATCAGCTGCTGCGGCTGCACGCCCAGCAGCCGGGCGGCGCCGAGGTAGGTCTCGGGGTCGGGCTTGTAGTGACCGAACAGCTCGGCGCTGAAGACCGCGTCCCAGGGCAGCCCGGCGTGGCGCGCCATGTCGACGAGCAGGCTGACGTTGCCGTTGGACAGCGTGGCCACCGGCCAGCGCGCCTTCAGCCGCAGCAGCCCGGCGCGGCTGTCGGGCCAGGGCTGCAGGCGGTGCCAGGCCAGGTTGAACGCGGCCACCTCGTGCTCGGGCCAGTGCTGGCCGCGCGCGGCCAGCAGCCGGTCGAGGATCTCGCGGTGCAGCGTGTCGATGTGGGCCCAGGGGCGGCGGCCGCTGCGCACCTCGGCCATCGCGGGCTGGTAGCCGGCGCGCCAGTCGTCGGCCAGCTGCGCCCAGTCCAGCGTCACGCCCAGCCGCCGGCCCAGCGCGCGGCCCTCCTCGATGAGGCTGCCGCGCCAGTCGACGACGGTGCCGAAGACGTCGAACACCAGGGCGCGCAGGTCGCTCAGCGAAGGGGGCAGGGTCGTGCTCATGGCGCGGATTCTCTGGCCAACGGGCGCGGTGGTGCCCGCGCACGGGCGCCGGCGCCCAAGGCTCGCGTCGCGCGGCGGGGCTTGGGCTATGCCGCGGCCTGGGCTGGCGTGGCGACGAGGCGGGACAGCTCGTCCAGGCCCACCGGCGGCACCACCCGCCACGGCAGCGCGTGAAGGCGCCGCGCCAGGCCGGCGCGCAGGCGCTCGACCTGCCGCCGCTCGGCCGCCAGCCGGCTGCGCAGCAGCGGGTCGCGCGTGCCCGTTGCCAGCAGGCTCTTGTTCAGCACCCAGGCATTGGGCTCGATGCCGGCGCGGCGCAGGTCGTCCTGCAGCGCGGCGGCCTGCGACACCGGCGTCACCTCGGGCAGGGTGACCAGGATGATCCGGGTGTAGGACGCGTCCTGCAGCCGCATCAGCGGCGTGACGATGCGCGCCGCGCCGTGGCCCTCGAACTCGCGCGTCATCTGCCGGTGGTAGGCGCCGGTGGCGTCCATCAGCAGCATCGAGTGCCCGGTGGGTGCGGTGTCCAGCACCACGAACGCGGTGCGTGCCTCGCCGACGATGCGCGAGAAGGCGTGGAAGACCGCCACCTCTTCGGTGCAGGGCGACTGCAGGTCCTCCAGCAGCAGCGCGCGCTCCTGCGCGTCGAGCCGGGGCGAGCGGGCGGCCACGACCTTGTCGATGTAGCGCTGCGTCTCGACCTTGGGGTCGATGCGGCTGAGCTCCAGGCCCGGCAGGCGGCCCTGCAGCGTGCCGGCCAGGTGCGCCGCCGGGTCGGTGGTGCTCAGGTGCACGGTCTGGCCGCGCTGCACCAGGCCGACCGCCAGCGCCGCGGCGATGGTGGTCTTGCCCACGCCCCCCTTGCCCATCACCATGATCAGGCCGTGGCCGGCGGCCGCCAGTTCGTCGGCCAGCGCGGCCAGGCCGGGCAGCGCCGGGCCGTCGGCGTCCGGGGCCGGTGCTGGGGTCGGGGCCGGTGGCGGCCCGGGCGTGGCCTCCGCGGCCAGCAGCGCCCGCAGTGCGGGCAGGCCGACCGTGTCGAAGGGGCGCAGCGCCACCTGGTCCTGAGGCAGTTCGCGCAGCGCCGGCGGCATCTCGCGCAGCGCCTGCCGGCCCAGCGCCTCGATGGCGCAGGCCACGTCGTCGCCGTGGTCGCTGGCGTGGAACACGCCGTTGACCACCAGCCGCTGGTTGCCCAGGCCCAGCGGGCGCAGCTCGGCGGCGGTGCGCGCCGCCTCCTCGAGGGCGCCGCGATCGGGCCGTGCCACCAGGATCACGGTCGTCCGCGACGGGTCGCCCAGCGCATCCAGCGCCGCCCGGAAGCGCGCCTCCTGCATCTTCAGGCCCGAGTGCGGGCCCAGGCAGGCGGCGCCGCGGTCGTTGCCCTGCAGGAAGCCGGTCCACGCCTTGGGCAGGCTGAGCAGGCGCAGCGTGTGGCCGGTGGGGGCGGTGTCGAAGACGACGTGGTCCCACGAGGGCGCGCCGTCGGCCAGCAGCGCCGAGAACTCGTCGAACGAGGCGATCTCGGTCGTGCAGGCGCCCGACAGCTGCTCGCGCACGGTGGCCCGCTCCTCGGCCGTCGCGTCCGCGCCCAGCCCGGCCAGCACGCGCTGGCGGTACGACTCGGCGGCGTGCCCGGGGTCGATGTTGAGCACCAAAAGCCCGGGCGCCCCGGGCACGGGCACCGGCGCGTTGCGCAACTCGATGCCGAGCATCTCGTCGAGGTTGGAGGCCGCGTCGGTGCTGACCAACAGCACCCGGCGCCCGCCGTCGGCCAGCGCCAGCGCCGTGGCGGTGGATAGCGAGGTCTTGCCCACCCCGCCCTTGCCGGTGAAGAACAGGTAGCGGGTCGGGTGGGCGATGAACCCGGCGCGGCCGGCTTGCGGCCCCGGTGGCGCCGCCTCGTGCCGGTGGCCCGATTCGTGCCCCGGCTCTGGAATCTTGTCGTGCATGCGCAATCCTCGCGCGCGCCGTGCCCCGGCGCCTTGACGGCGGTCACGACGCCCGCAGTGGGCGGCCTGCAAGCCGGCCGCCGCGCAGCGCCTGCCCGACAATCCAGCCCCCGCTTCCCCGACCGCCCGTGCCGCCCCCGACCCCCAACCCCTGGCGCCTGTCCGTCGCCCCGATGATGGACTGGACCGACCGCCACTGCCGGGTGCTGCACCGGCTGATCACGCGGCGCACGCGCCTGTACACCGAGATGGTGACCACCGGCGCGCTGCTGCACGGCGACGTGCCGCGCCACCTGGACTACAGCGAGGCCGAGCACCCCGTGGCGCTGCAGCTCGGCGGCAGCGAGCCCGAGGACCTGGCGGCCTGCGCCCGGCTGGCCGAGCGCTGGGGCTACGACGAGGTCAACCTGAACTGCGGCTGCCCCAGCGAGCGCGTGCAGCGCGGCGCCTTCGGGGCCTGCCTGATGGCCGAGCCGCAGCTCGTGGCCGACGGCGTGGCCGCCATGCGCGGGGCGACCGCGCTGCCGGTGACCGTCAAGCACCGCATCGGCATCGACCGCGTCGAGAGCTACGACTTCGTGCGCGACTTCGTCGGCACCGTGCACCAGCGCGGCGGCTGCGGCGTGTTCATCGTGCACGCACGCAACGCCTGGCTGCAGGGCCTGAGCCCCAAGGAGAACCGCGAGATCCCGCCGCTGCGCCACGAGCTGGTGCACCGCCTCAAGCGCGACTTCCCGGCGCTGACCATCGTCGTCAACGGCGGCCTGGCCGGCGACGACGCGCTGGCCGCGCAGCTGCCGCACGTCGACGGCGCGATGGTGGGCCGCCACGCCTATCACGAGCCCTGGTCGATGGCCGGCTGGGACCAGCGCTTCCTCGGCGCCGACGCGCCCGCCGCGACGGCGCGCGAGGCGGTGGAGGAAGCCTTCGTCGCCTACATGGAGGGCCTGGCCGACCAGGGCACGTCCTGGTCGCACGCCAGCCGCCACATGCTGGGGCTGCACAACGGCCAGCCGGGCGCGCGGCGCTGGCGCCAGGTGTGGTCGGACCACCGGCTCAAGGGCGAGCGGCCGACGGCCGTGATGCGGCTGGCGCGCGCCGCCATGGCGCAGGGCAGTGGGCTGGCGCGGCTGCCGGCCTGACGGCGCTCGCTAACATCGGCCGCATGAGCGACACATCCTCTCCGGGCCCCGTGCTGGGCATCATCGGCGGCAGCGGCCTGTACGACCTGCCGGGCCTCGTGGACACGCGCTGGGTCGAGGTCGACACGCCCTGGGGCGCGCCGTCCGACGCCATCTTCCGCGGCCGCCTGGTCACCGCGGCCGGCTCGGCGGAGCTGGCGTTCCTGCCGCGCCACGGTCGCGGCCACCGCATCCCGCCCTCGGAGGTGAACTACCGCGCCAACATCGCCGCGCTCAAGAGCCTGGGCGTGACCGACATCCTGTCGCTGTCGGCCGTGGGCGGGTTGCGCGCCGACCTGCCGCCGGGCACCTTCGTCGTCGTCGACCAGTTCATCGACCGCACGACGCAGCGTGCGGGCAGCTTCTTCGGCCGCGGGCTGGTGGCGCACGTGTCGATGGCCGACCCGGTGTGCCCGCGCCTGGGCGACCACGTCGAGCGCGCGCTGCGCGCGCAGGGCGTGCCCTTCGCGCGCGGCGGCACCTACCTGTGCATCGAGGGCCCGCAGTTCAGCACCAAGGCCGAGAGCGCGCTGTACCGCTCGTGGAACTGCAGCGTCATCGGCATGACCAACCTGCCCGAGGCGCGCCTGGCGCGCGAGGCCGAGATCTGCTACGCCAGCGTGGGCATGGTCACCGACTTCGACTGCTGGCACCCGGCCCACGATGCCGTCACCGTGGACGCCGTGATCCAGGTGCTGCTGGCCAACGCCGGCACGGCGCGCGCGCTGGTGTCGGCCCTGGCGCACGCCGTGGTGCACGACCCCGAGGCCGCGGCCTGCGCCTGCCGCACGGCGCTGCAGCACGCGCTGATCACCGCGCCCGAGGCGCGCGACCCGGCCATGGTGGCCCGTCTCGCGGGCATCGCCGGGCGGGTGCTGCAGGCCGCGCCGTGAGCGCCGCCTCGCCGTCGCCGCTGCGCCCGCTGCGCGAGGCGCCGGGCGGTGGGGCCGTCGTCGTCATCGACCAGCGGGCGCTGCCGCACCGCCTGGCCTTCGAGACGCTGGCCACGCCCGAGGCCGTGCACCACGCCATCCGCGAGATGGTGGTGCGCGGCGCGCCGCTGATCGGCGCCACCGCCGCCTACGGCCTGGCGCTGGCGCTGCAGCACGACGCCGGCGACGCCGCGCTCGACGCCCGCGCCGCCTGGCTGAAGGCCGCGCGCCCCACGGCCGTGAACCTGGCCTGGGCGCTGGACCGCCTGGTGCGCCACGTGCGGCCCTTGCCGGCGGGCGAGCGCGCGCAGGCCGCCTGGGCGCTGGCCGGCGCCATCGCCGAGGAGGACGTGGATGTCAACCGCCGCATCGGCGAGCACGGCCTGCCGCTGCTGCGCGACATCGCCGCGCGCAAGGGCGTGGGCCCGGGCCGGCCGCTGAAGGTGCTGACCCACTGCAACGCCGGCTGGCTGGCCACGGTGGGCTGGGGCACGGCCACGTCGCCCGTGTACCAGGCGCACGCGGCCGGCCTGCCGCTGCACGTGTGGGTGGACGAGACGCGCCCGCGCAACCAGGGCGCCGGCCTGACGGCCTGGGAGCTGGGCCAGGCCGGCGTGCCGCACACCCTGGTGGCCGACAACGCCGGCGGCCACCTGATGCAGCACGGCGAGGTCGACCTGGTCATCGTCGGCTGCGACCGCGTCACCGCGCGCGGCGACGTCTGCAACAAGATCGGCACCTACCTCAAGGCGCTGGCGGCGCACGACAACGGCGTGCCCTTCTTCGTGGCCATGCCCACCTCGACGCTAGACCCCGCCGTGGCCGACGGCCTGGCCGACATCCCGATCGAGGAGCGCGCCGCGCGCGAGGTCACGCACCTGTGGGGCCGCACGGCCGCGGGCGAGGTGCTGGAAGTGGCCATCGCCCCCGAGGGCACGCCGGCCGCCAACCCGGCCTTCGACGTGACGCCGGCGCGGCTGGTGTCGGCGCTGATCACCGAGCGCGGCGTGGTGCACGCCGACGAGTCGGCGCTGCGCGCGCTGATGGCCTCGGCATGAGCACCGACGACACCTTGCGCCACGCGCTGGTGGCCGCCGTGCGCCGGCTCGACGCGCGCGGCCTGAACCGCGGCAGCACCGGCAACGCCAGCGTGCGCGACGCGGCCGGGCAGGGCGTGTGGATCACGCCCACCGGCATGGGCGCCGAGGTCGAGCCCGACGATCTGGTGTGGCTCTCGCTCGACGGCGCGCAGGTGCGCGGCCGCTGGCAGCCCAGCAGCGAGTGGCACTTCCACCTGGCGGCGCACCGCGCCCGCGCGGGCCGGGTGGCGGTGCTGCACACGCACAGCCCGCACGCCACGGCGCTGGCCTGCCTGCGGCGGCCGCTGCCGCCGTTCCACTACATGGTGGCCATCGCCGGCAGCGACCACGTGCCGCTGGTGCCCTACCACCTGTTCGGCACCGAGGCGCTGTCGCAGGGCGTGGGCGCGGCGATGGCCGGGGTGGACGCCTGCCTGCTGGCCAACCACGGCCTCATCGCCGCCGGCGACAGCCTGGCCCGGGCCGAGAAGGTGCTGGCCGAGATCGAGGCGCTGTGCGGCATCTACCTGAAGGCGCTGGCCGCGGGCGAGCCGGCGTTGCTGGGCGCGGCCGAGATGGTCGAGGTGCTCGAGCGCTTCCGCAGCTACGGGCAGGCCCGCCACGCGGGCACCGCGCCGGCCGGGTGAGGGCGGCGCGTCAGTCGGCCGGCCCGGCCAGGGGCTCGGGCACGAAGCGCAGCTCGGCCAGCCGCTCGAGCTCGGGCAGGGCGTCCAGGCCCAGCGCCGCGCCAGGCGTGAGCAGGCCGCCGGGCCGGGCGGGCTGGGCCAGCAGCGTGCGTGCGCAGGCCACGATCACGCGGCTGGTGGCGCCGTAGCCGGGGTCGCGGCGGCCGATCACGCGCAGCCCGTGGCGGCGGCCGTCGGCGCCCGCGCCGCTGGCCAGGATCTCGTAGCGGCCGGCCTCGCGCGCGGCCGGGCCCGGGCCTTCGCCCGGCTTGGGCAGCGCAAAGCGCCGCAGCAGCGCGCGGCCGGGCGACAGGCCCAGCACCCAGTTCTGCAGCCGGTCCTGCCGCACCAGGCCGCGGGCGCGCAATTCGCCCTCGGTGCCGCCGCCGCAGGCCATGCGCTCGCCGTACACGAAGCCCTCGCCCCAGGGGTGGCCCAGCAGCGCGTGCGTGCGGTGCACGTTCCGGGTGTTGATGGGCGCCATCACGAAGGGCGCGCTCCACTGGCCCAGGAAGTCGTCGAAGGTGGCCGCCGACGGCGCCGGCTGCGGCGGGCCACGGAAGCCGGGCACCAGCGCGAACGGGTCGGCCATGTCGCGCGCCGCCTGCGGGTCGCGCGACACCGCCTCCAGCGTGGCCAGCAGGCTGGCCGCGGTGCCGCCCGAAAAGCCGCCCTTCATCACCAGCACGCGCGACTGCACCTCGGCCAGCGGCTGCCCCGTGTGCGACTGCGCCAGCTGTTGCAGCGCCAGCACGCCCAGGTCGAAGGGCACGGAGTCGAAGCCGCACGAGAACACGATGCGTGCGCCGCGGGCGCGGGCCTCGGCGTCGTGGCGCCGGATCATCGCCGCCATCCAGGCCGGCTCGCCGCAGAGGTCCAGATAGTGCGTGCCCTCGGCGATGCAGGCCTGCAGCAGCGGCTCGCCGCCAAGCTGGTAGGGGCCCACGGTGGTGATCACGGCGCGCGTGCGCGCGGCCAGGCGCTGCAGCGCCGGCGCGTCGGCGGCGTCGGCCTCGATCAGTGGCTGGCCCTCGGGCAGCGCCAGTTCGGCCGCCAGGGCCTTCAGCCGCGCCAGGCTGCGGCCGGCCAGTGCCCAGCGCAGGCCCTCGCCGCCGCCGTGCCGCGCCATCGCCTCGGCCACCAGCCGCCCCGTGAAGCCCGTGGCCCCGAAGACCACCAGGTCGAATTCGCGATCGTTCATGCCTTTCCCCGTTCCGGCCAGGTGGCCAGCAGCAGCCCGGCCAGCGCCAGCGCGAAGGCCGCCAGGTGCAGCGCGCCGAAGGGCTCGCCCAGCACCCCGATGCCCACCAGTGCCGCGCTCACCGGCAGCATCACCGTGAACACGCCGGCGCGCGACGAGGGCACGTGCTGCAGCCCCTTCATCCACAGCCACACCGTGACCATGCTCGCCGCCACGGCGTAGAACACCAGCAGGCCCCAGGTCGGCACCGCGACGGCGGCGAAGTCGAACGACAGCGCCTGCCACAGCCCGAAGGGCGTGACCAGCGCCAGCCCCCACAGGTTGATCAGCGCGCTGATGCGGCGCGCCGGCACGTGGCCGCTGAGCCGCTTGCCGATGACCACGTAGCTGGCCTCGCAGACCACCGCCCCCAGCAGCAGCGCGTAGCCCCAGGGTGACGCGGCGGCGGCACCCTCGCCGGGGCGCGCCAGCGCCAGCAGCCCGATGCCCAGCGCGGCGCAGGCGATGGCGCCGGCCACGCGGCGCGTGATGCGCTCGCCCAGGAACAGCCACGACAGCAGGGCCACCGCCGCCGGGATGGCGGCCATCGTGACGCCGGCCGCCACCGCAGAGGTGAGCGCCACGCCGTAGAGCATGCAGATGCTGAACAGGAAGTTGCCCAGGAAGCTCTCCCAGAACAGCAGCACGCGGTCGTGGCGCGTCAGCGGCGGCTCGCCGGGCCGGCGCCGCACCCAGTGCGCCATCGCCACCGCGGCGATGCCGAAGCGCAGCCAGGCCAGCAGCAGCACCGGGAATACCGCCACCAGCAGCTTGGACAGGCCGACGTAGCTGCCCACCAGCGCCATGCTGGCGGCCAGGCTGGCGTAGGCCCAGGCCGGCGGGGCGGGCAGGGTCACGGCGGGGTCAGAACGCCGTGGCGTGGCGTTCGCGTTCCCAGTCGGAGACGTGGCTGCGCCAGGCCGCCGACTCGGCGCGCTTCAGCGCCACGAACTCGCGCAGCAGTTCCGGCCCCAGCGTGCCGGCGACCACGGCGTCGGCCTGCAGCGCGTCCAGCGCCTCGTCCAGCAGCGCGGGCAGGCGCGGCAGGTCGGGGCGGGGCACCTCCGAGAGGTCTTCGGTGCAGGCCGGGCCCGGGTCGAGGCGGCGCGCCAGGCCGTCCAGGCCCGCGTCGACGAGCGTGGCGCAGGCCAGGTACACGTTGGCCGAGGCGTCGGGCACGCGCCACTCGAAGCGCCCGGGCAACGTGCGCACCGGCGCTGTGCGGTTGTTGGGCCCGTGGGCCACCAGGGCCGGCGACCACGTGGTGCCGCTGACCGACGCGGTGGCCCCCAGCCGCTTGTACGAGTTGACGGTGGGCGCGGCCAGCGCCGCCAGCGCGCGCGCGTGCGCCAGCACGCCGCCGATGAAGTGCCCGAGCGTGGCCTCGTCGGCCGGCGTGGCCGCGTCGCGCCACAGCGAGACGTGGAAGTGCAGCCCGCTGCCGGGCTGGCCTTCGAAGGGCTTGGGCATCATCGAGAACAGCCGCCCGTGCCGCTCGGCCAGCGCCTGCGCCGCCAGCTTGAACAGCATCAGCCGGTCGCAGCTGGCCAGGGCCTCGGCGTGGCGCCAGTTCAGCTCGTACTGGCCGTGGGCGTCCTCGTGGTCGATCTGCAGCACCTCGAAGCCGCAGGCCTCGAGCGCGCCGCGCAGCTCGTGCAGGAAGGGCCAGGGCCGCTGCAGCGCCGCGAGGTCGTAGCTGGGCTTGTCGAGCCGGTCGTGGTCGTCGGCCGGCACGATGCGGCCGGTGGCGTCGCGCTTGAGCAGGAAGAACTCGGGCTCGATGCCCAACTGCATCGAAAGCCCCGCGGCGCGCAGCCGCCCCAGCGCCCGGTGCAGCACCTGGCGCGGGCAGGCCTCGAAGGGCTGGCCGTCGACGAAGCCGTCGCCGACGATGCGCGCCACGCCGGGCAGCCAGGGCAGGGGCTGGATCGTGGCGGCGTCGCCGCGCGCGTAGTACTCCGAGCGCGGCCCGGTGCGCGCAAGGCCCGTGCCCCAGATCGACGGCCCCGCGAAGCCCGCGCCGGTGGCCAGCACCTCGGGCAGCTGCGCCAGCGGCACCAGCTTGCCCTTGGCCGTGCCGTGCACGTCGGCGAACTGCACCAGCAGCGTGTGGATGCCGGCCTCGGCGAGGCGGCGCTGCATATCCATGGTCAGGCCGGGTCGATGCGGATCCAGGTGGTCTTGAGCTCGGTCACCTTGTCGAAGGCGTGCAGGCTCTTGTCGCGGCCGTTGCCGCTTTGCTTGACGCCGCCGAAGGGCACGGTGATGTCGTCCTCGTCGTACTGGTTCACGTGCACGGTGCCGGCGCGCAGCGCGCGGGCCACGCGGTGGGCGCGGCTCAAGTTGTCGCTCCAGACGCTGGCCTGCAGCCCGTAGGCGCTGGCGTTGGCGATCGCCACCGCCTCGGCCTCGGTCCTGAACGTGAGGATTCCCATCACCGGGCCGAAGATCTCCTCGCGCGCGATGGTCATGCTGTTGACGACGCCGTCGAACACGGTGGGCTCCACGAAGAAGCCGCCGGTGTCCTGGCGCACGCGGCGGCCGCCGGTGACCAGGCGCGCGCCCTCGCTCTTGCCGGCCTCGATGTAGCGCAGCACGGTGCTCATCTGCGGCTCGTCCACGATGGCGCCGAGCACGGTGCCCGGGTCCAGCGGGTGACCCGGCGCGTACTGCGGCGCCTCGGCGGCCACGACCTCGGTGAAGCGCTTCGCGATCGATTCGTGCACCAGCACGCGCGACGGCGCGTTGCAGCTCTCGCCCTGGTTGAAGAACAGGCTCGCGGCCACCGTCCTGGCGGCGCGCTCGACGTCGGCGAAATCGTCGAACACCACGAAGGCGCTCTTGCCGCCGAGCTCGTTGAACACGCGCTTGAGGTTGCTGCGGCCGGCGTACTCCAGCATGCGGCGGCCGGTGCGCGTGCTGCCGGTAAAGCCCAGCGCGTCGACGTCCATGTGCAGCGCCAGCGCCTCGCCGGCCTCGGGGCCGTAGCCGGGCACGACGTTGAACACGCCCGGCGGCAGCCCGGCCTCGACGGCCAGCTCGGCCAGGCGCAGCGCCGTCAGCGGGCTCTTCTCGCTGGGCTTGAGCACCACCGAGTTGCCGGCCGCCAGCGCGGGCCCCAGCTTCCAGGCGGCCATGATCATCGGGTAGTTCCAGGGCACGATGGCGCCCACCACCCCCACCGGCTCGCGCGTGACCAGCGCCAGCGCCGTGGCCGGCGTGGGCGCGATCTCGTCGTAGACCTTGTCCACCGCCTCGGCGTACCAGGCGATGGTGCGGGCGGTGCTGGGCACGTCCACCGACAGCGCGTGCTGGATGGGCTTGCCCATGTCCAGCGTCTCGAGCAGCGCGAGCTCGTCGCGCGCGCCGAGGATCTTCTCGGCGAAGCGTTGCAGGATCTTCTTGCGCGCCGCCGGCGCCTTGCCGCACCAGCGGCGGTCCTCGAAGGCGGCGCGGGCGCTGGCCACGGCCGCGTCCACGTCGGCGGCTGCGCCGCGCGCCACCGCGCCCAGCACGCGGCCGTCGATGGGGCTGATGCAGTCGAAGGCCTGGCCACTGGCGGCCTCGCGCCGCTGGCCGTCGATGACGGCGCGGCCGTCGATGGACAGCGCCGCGGCGCGCGCCGCCCAGTCCACCGCCGCCGCGGCCATCAGAAGCTCACCACCACCGAGGCGCCGAGCAACGTGTTGCTCTTGTAGTAGCGGCTGCTCTTGGTGTCGTAGAACACCGGCTGGCTGGCGCCGTCCTGGCGCAGCTCGAACTTGAGGATGGTGTTCTCGTCGTAGAGGTAGTTCATGCCCAGCGTGAGCGCCCAGCGGTTGCTGCCGATGCTGGCGCCCTTGGCGTAGTTGCCGTCGGCATCCAGGCCGCGGCCGATGCCGTTGATGTCGTCGTCGAAGCTGTAGCCCAGCAGGCCGCCGCCGTTCTTCTTGTTGGCGATGTAGTCGGCGCGCAGCACGCCTTCCAGGCGCGGCGTGAGCTTGTAGGCGGCCGTGCCCGACACGCCCCACCAGCGCGAGTCGCGCAGCTGGCCGTCGCTGTTGTAGATGGCCGCCCCCTTCTGCTGGCCGAAGCTGACCTGGCCGAACAGGCTCCAGTCGCCGCGGATGAAGTAGGCGTCGACCTCGAACAGGTGGGCCATCGTGTTCTTGCCGGCCGTGGCGAACGGCACGTCGCCGATGATGGGGTCGCCGGTGCTGGGATCGACCTCGCCAGTGTCGCCGACGTAGGTGCCGTCGGCGGCGAAGTTCGGGATCTTGCCGTGCAGGCCGCTGAAGCCGAAGCCCGAGAACTCGCCCTTGGAGTAGTCGACGCGGTAGACCAGCACCGGCGTGTTGTTGCCCGGGGTCTGGCGCGCGCTGTTGAAGTTGGCCAGGCCGACGCGGCTCCACCACTTGCCGCGCGTCACATCAAGCACCGCGCCGGTGTACGAGGTGGGCGCGGTAAAGTCGAACAGCAGGTTGTGCGTGATCAGCTTGTTGCCCGCGGGCAGCGTGATCTCGTAGCCCGTCCAGTCGGGGATCTGGCCCAGCCACAGGCGCGTCTGCAGGTCCGACAGCGGGATCGACACCGAGGCCTCGTGCACGATCGAGCCGCCGTTGGCCAGCGCGCCGGTGCCGCGCTCGGGCGCCAGCGTCAGCTTCCAGCGGGCGCCGCTCTCGGTCTCTTTCTCGAAGTCGATCACGGCCATGCCGAAATAGCCGTTGTCGTAGGTGTAGCGGGCACCGCCGTTGTTCAGGAAGACGAAGGTGCGGTCGTTCTGGCGGCGGTTGACGATGTAGGTCGGGTCGATCTGGCCGGTGATCTTCAGGCCCTTGAAGCCCTGGTCGGTGAAGTTGTCCTGCAGCGCCTCGGTCTTGACGGCGATGCGGTTGAGCTCGCGCGCCTGCTCGGGCGTCATGCCCCACTCGCCGGGCTTGGGCGCGGCCGGCTGGGCGCGGACCTGCCGCTCGAGCTGCTCGACGCGGTCGCGCAGCGCCTTGATCTCCTGCAGCAGCGCGTCGTTGCCCTGCGCGGCCGCGGGCAGCGCGGTGGCGACGAGGGCGGCCGCGGCAGCGACGGCGCGGAGCACGGTGGGGGGGCATTGGCGGGTCATGGGTTCTCCTCGCTCGGGTGTGGGTTCGATCGGGGCTCAGCCGCGGGTCGCGGCGGCCATCTCCTGCTGGCGGCGGCGTTCGCCGCGCGCGATGAGGTAGCTCGCGAGCACCACGCCCACGGCCACCACGACCACGATCACCGTGGCCACGGCGTTGACGCTGGGGTTCAGCCCCAGCCGCGCTCGCGAAAAGATCACCAGCGGCATCGTCGTCGAGCCCGGGCCCGACAGGAAGGCCGACAGCACGACGTCGTCGAGGCTCAACGTGAAGGTCAGCAGCCAGGCCGAGACCAGGCTCTGCGCGATCATCGGCAGCGTGACCAGCCAGAACACCTGGTGCGGCTTCGCACCCAGGTCCATGGCGGCCTCCTCGAGCTGGGGGTTCAGGTCCTGCAGCCGGGCCTGCACCACCACGGTGGCGTAGGCCATGCCCAGCAGCAGGTGGCCGAGCCAGATGGTGAACATGCCCCGCTCGGGGAAGCCCAAAGCGCGCTGCACGCTGACCATCATCAGCAGTAGGCTCAGGCCCACCACGACCTCGGGCATGACGAGCGGCGCGCTGACCATGCCGGAGAACAGCGTGCGCCCCTTGAAGCGCCTGTACTTCACCAGGGCGAAGGCCGCCAGCGTGCCCAGCACCACCGAGCCGCAGGCCGTGAGCAGCGCGATCTTGAAGCTCAGCCACAGGCCCGAGAGCATCTCCTCGTCGCGCAGCAGGGCCTCGTACCACTTCAGCGTGAAGCCGCGCCAGACGTTGGGGATCGGCGAGTCGTTGAACGAGAAGATGACCAGCGCGACGATCGGCAGGTACAGGAAGAAGAACCCTGCGGCAAGCCAGCCCCGGCCGAACCAGCGGTTGAAGCTCGCGGCCTTCATCGCTTCTCCGCCGCCTCGGCCTGGTACTTGTTGAAGATGGCCAGCGGCACGATGATCAGCAGGATCATCACCACGGCCACGCTCGAGGCCATCGGCCAGTCGTTGTTGCTGAAGAACTCGTCCCAGAGCACGCGGCCGATCATCAGCGTCTCGGGGCCGCCCAGCAGTTCGGGGATCACGAACTCGCCGATGCACGGGATGAACACCAGCATGCTGCCGGCGATGATGCCGGCCTTGGACAGCGGCACGGTGATCTTCCAGAAAGCCGTCCAGGGCGTGGCGCCGAGGTCGGCCGCGGCCTCCAGCAGGCGGAGGTCCATCTTCACGAGGTTGCTGTACAGCGGCAGGATCATGAACGGCAGGTAGGTGTACGTCATGCCCAGCACCAGCGAGAACGGCGTGTGCATCAGGTTGCCGGGCGCGCTGATCATCCCCAGGGCGTACAGCACGCGGTCGAGCCCGAGCGCGACGACGACCTCGGCCACCCAGCCGCCGTCGGTGAGCAGGCCGCGCCACGAGTACACGCGCAGCAGGAAGCTGGTCCAGAAGGGCAGCATCACCAGCATCAGCAGCGCCGGCTGGATGGTGCTGCGCGCCCGCGCCATGAAGTACGCGAACGGGTAGCCGATGAACAGGCACAGCAGCGTCGTCGCGCCCGCGTACTGCAGGCTGTTGACGTAGGTCTGCCAGTACAGCGGGTCCTGCGCAATGAACTGGTAGGTGCCGAACTTCAGCGAGATCGTCAGCACGCCCTCGGACCAGGTGACCAGGTCCTTGAAGGTGACGGCCTCCATCTCGGAGACGCTGATCTTGCCGACGATGAAGAACGGCGCCATGAAGAACAGCAGCAGGAACAGGAACGGCAGCGCGATGACGAGCCCGCGCCCACCGAAGGAGCTGACCACCAGCCGCTGGAAGGCGTTCATCGGCGCCGCGTTCATGCCCGGCTCACTGCGTCAGCACCACGTGCGCCGAGCGCGACCAGTGCACCCAGACGGTGTCGCCCCAGGTGAAGGCGTCGTCGCGGTGGCGCTGCGTGTTGGCCATGCTCACCTTCAGGATGGCGCCGCTGTCCAGCTGCACGTGAAAGACCGTGTAGCTGCCGAAGTAGGACATCTCCTTGATGGTGCCCTGCGCCGCGTTGTAGGGGTCGGGCTGCCCGTCGTCGCCCAGCGGGCGGTGGCGCGAGAGGTGGATCTTCTCGGGCCTGAGCGCCACCGTCACCGCCATGCCCTGCGTGCCGGTGATGCCGTGGCCCACGTAGTGCCGGCAGTCGGCGCTGCCCACCACGCAGTGGTCGGACTCGTCCTCGTCGAGCGTGCCGTCCATCAGGTTGACGTTGCCGATGAAGTCGGCCACGAAGCGCGTGGCCGGCGTCTCGTACAGGTCGCCCGGCGCGCCCACCTGCAGGAAGCGGCCCTCGCTCATGATGGCGATGCGGCTGGCCATGGTCATGGCCTCTTCCTGGTCGTGCGTGACCATCACGCAGGTCACGCCCACGCTCTCGATGATGTTGACCAGCTCGATCTGCGTCTGCTCGCGCAGCTTCTTGTCGAGCGCGCCCAGCGGCTCGTCCAGCAGCAGCAGCCGCGGCTGCTTGGCCAGGCTGCGCGCCAGCGCCACGCGCTGCTGCTGGCCGCCCGAGAGCTGGTGCGGCTTGCGCTGCGCGAACTTGCCCAGCTGCACCAGCCTGAGCATGGCGTCCACGCGCTCGGCCACCTTGCCGGACGGCAGGCCCTCGCGCCGCAGGCCGAACGCGATGTTGTCCCACACCGTCAGGTGCGGGAACAGCGCGTAGCTCTGGAACATCATGTTCATCGGCCGCTGGTAGGGCGGCAGGCCGGCGAGGTCCTGGCCCTCCAGCACGATGCGGCCCGAGGTCGGCTGCTCGAAGCCCGCCAGCATGCGCAGCAGCGTGCTCTTGCCGCAGCCCGAAGACCCCAGCAGCGCGAAGATCTCGCCCTTGGCAATGTCTAGGCTGACCTGGTTGACGGCCTTGAAGCCGTTGAAGTCCTTGACGACGTCCTGGATCTGCAGGAACGCCGGCACGGCCGGTTCAGGCTTCACAGGCCGGTCTTGAACGAGGTGAAGGTGCGGGTCATCAGGCGGCGCAGGTCGTTGTTGATGGCGTCGGGCGGCACCATGCGCGACATGTCCTGCGGGCTGAGGAACACCGTCGGGTTGTTGGCCACCTCGGGCTTGATGTGGCGCCGGCTCTCGGCGTTGGGGTTGGCGTACAGCACCTTGTTGGTGAGCGACGCGTGCACCTCGGCGCGCAGGATGTAGTCGATGAACTTGTGCGCGTTGCCCGGTCTTGGTGCATCGGCCGGGATCACCATGACGTCGAAGAACAGCAGGCCGCCGGTGCGCGGGATCAGCGTCTGGATGTTCTGGCCGGTCTTGCCGTCGATGGCGCGCTGGCGCGCCTGGCCGATGTCGCCGCTCCAGCCCAGAGCCACGCAGATGCTGCCGCTGGCCATGTCGTTGATGTAACCGCTGCTGGAGAACAGCGTCACGTGCGGGCGCACCGTCTTCAGCAACTGCGCGGCGGCCGCGTAGTCGGCCGGGTTCTTGCTGAACGAGGGCTTGCCCAGGTAGTGCAGCGCCGCGGGCACCACCTCGGTGGCGCTGTCGAGGAAGCTGACGCCGCAGCTCTTCAGGCGGCTGACGTACTCGGGCTTGAACACCAGGTCCCAGGCGTTCTCGGGCATCGGCAGGTTGCCCAGCGCGGCGCGGACCTTGTCGACGTTGATGCCGACCGTGGTGTAGCCCCACAGCCAGTTGACCATGTAGTTGTTGCCGGGGTCCATGCGCGCCAGCTGGGCCTGCACGGCGGGGTCGAGGTTGCGCAGGTTGGGCAGCAGCGCCTTGTTCAGCGGCTGCAGCAGGCCGCCGTCGATCTGCAGCTTGGCCCAGTTGGAGCTGGGGATGACGATGTCGTAGCCCGTCTTGCCCGCCACCAGCTTGGCGTGGACGATCTCGTTGTTGTCGAAGTTGTCGTAGCGGACCTTGATGCCCGTCTCGCGCTCGAAGCTGCGGATCGTGTCCTCGGCGATGTAGTCCGACCAGTTGTAGATGTTGAGGACTTTCTCCTCCTGCTGGGCCTGGACGGTCGGCATCGCCGCGCAGACGGCGGCGACGGTGGCGATCAGGGCGAACTTCGTCTTCATGCGGTCATCCTCCGAACGGGTGGGGCAGTCTAGCAATCAGCGGGCCCAGCCCGCGGCCCGGGCATCGGCCAGCGTCAGATCGAGGCAACTCCGGATCAACCCGAGCATCTCGTCGATCTGCGCGCGCGTGATCACCAGCGGCGGCGCAATGATCATGCGGTCGCCCACGGCGCGCATGATCAGGCCCTGGCGGAAGCAGTGGGCGCGGCAGACCATGCCGATCTCGACCTCGTCCGGGAAGGCCTCGCCGGTGGCCTTGTCCTTGACGAGCAGCAAAGCCCCCATCAGCCCGCAGGTCTCGGCGTCTCCCACCAGCGGGTGCTCGGCCAGTTCGCGGTAGCGCGCGGCCAGGTACGGCCCGACGTCGTCGTGCACGTGCTCCACCAGCCGCTGTTCGCGGATCAGCGCGATGTTGGCCAGCGCCACCGCGCAGGCCACCGGGTGGCCGCTGTAGGTGTAGCCGTGGTTGAACTCGCCGCCGCGCTCGATGAGCGCCTCGGCCACCCGGCTGCCCACGAGCACGCCGCCCAGCGGGATGTAGCCGCTGGTCACGCCCTTGGCGAAGGTCATCAGGTCGGGCTGGAAGCCCAGGGTCTCGCTGCCGAACCAGCGGCCCGTGCGGCCGAAGCCGCAGATGACCTCGTCGCTAACCAGCAGGATCCCGTGCTTGCGGCAGATGCGCTCGATCTCGGGCCAGTAGGTGGCCGGCGGGATGATCACGCCACCGGCGCCCTGCACGGGCTCGCCTATGAAGGCCGCCACCTTGTCGGCGCCGATGGCCTCGATGCGCTCTTCCAGCCAGCGCGCGGCCTGCAGGCCGAACTCGTCGCGGCTGAGCCCCTGCGGCCGGCCGTGCGCCCACCAGTACGGCTGCTCGATGTGCTCGATGCCGGGAATCGGCAGCCCGCCCTGCGCGTGCATGCCGGCCATGCCGCCCAGCGAGGCGCCGGCCATCGTGCTGCCGTGGTAGGCGTTGTGGCGGCTGATGATGACGCTGCGCCCGGGCTGCCCCATCACGTCCCAGTAGCGGCGCACCATGCGCACCACGGTGTCGTTGCCCTCGCTGCCGCTGCCGCTGAAGAACACGTGCTGGAAGCCCGGCGCCACCTCGGCCAGCACCTCGGCCAGCCGGATGGCCGGCGGCGTGGCCGTCTGGAAGAAGGCGTTGTAGAAGGGCAGCTGCTTGAGCTGCGCCGTGGCCGCGTCCACCAGCGCCTGCTGCCCGTAGCCGACGTTGACGCACCACAGGCCGCTCATGGCGTCCAGGATCTTGTGGCCGTCGCTGTCCCAGAGGTAGATGTTGTCGGCGCGCTCGATGATGCGCGAGCCCTTGCGGGCCAGGCCCTTGAAGTCGGTGAAGGGGTGCAGGAAGTGCGCCGCGTCGGCGGCCTGCCACTCGTGGGTGCTGCGTTCCATGGCCGGCCTTTCGTCAGACGTGCAGGAGCAGGTGTTCCCGCTCCCAGGGCGAGATCACCTTCATGAACTCGGCGTACTCGATTTCCTTGACCTCGGTGTAGACGGTGACGAACTCGCGTCCCAGCACCGCGGCCAGGTCGGCCTCGTCGCGCAGCAGCGCCAGCGCCTCGCCCAGGCTGCGCGGCAGCTGGAAGTCGCCGAGGTAGGCGTCGCCCTTGCACTCGGGCGCCGGCTCGATCTGGTTGACGATGCCCAGGTAGCCGCAGGCCAGCGTGGCGGCCAGCGCCACGTAGGGGTTGGCGTCGGCGCCGATGACGCGGTTCTCGACGCGGCGCGCCGCCGCACCCGCCACCGGGCTGCGGATGCCCACCGTGCGGTTGTCGGTGCCCCACTGGATGTTGATCGGCGCGGCGTTGCTGCGCACCAGCCGCCGGTAGCTGTTGACGTAGGGCGCGAAGAGGGCCATCGCCGCCGGGATGTACTTCTGCAGGCCGCCGATGTACCAGTAGAACTCCCGGCTCGGGGTGAAGTCGGGGTTGCTGAAGATGTTCTGGCCCGTGATCTTGTCGACCACGCTCTGGTGGATGTGCATGGCGCTGCCGGGCTCGCCGGCAATGGGCTTGGCCATGAAGGTGGCGAACATGTCGTGGCGCAGCGCCGCCTCGCGCACCGTGCGCTTGAACAGGAACACCTCGTCGGCCAGCCCCAGCGGGTGGGCGTGGAAGAAGTTGATCTCCATCTGGCCCGCGCCGACCTCGTGGATCAGCGTGTCGACGTTGAGCTCCATCTTCTCGCAGTAGGCGTAGACGTCCTCGAACAGCGGGTCGAACTCGTTGACGGCGTCGATGCTGTAGGCCTGCCGGCCCGTCTCGCTGCGGCCGCTGCGGCCCACCGGCGGCTTCAGCGGCACGTCGGGGTCGGTGTTGCGCGCCACCAGGTAGAACTCGAGCTCTGGCGCCACCACGGGCGCCCAGCCCTTGGCGTCGAACAGGTCGCACACGTGGCGCAGCACGCTGCGCGGCGCGAAGGGCACCAGCCGGCCCTCGCGGTCGTAGCAGTCGTGGATCACCTGCGCCGTGGGGTCGGTGGCCCAGGGCACGATGCGCACCGTGCTCGGGTCGGGGCGCAGGTGCATGTCGCGGTCGGTGGGCGTGATGACGTCGTAGTACGGCCCCTCCTCGGGGAACTCGCCCGTCACGCCCATGGCCACCACGGCCTCGGGCAGCCGCATGCCGCGGTCTTCGGTGAACTTCTGGCGCGGCAGGATCTTGCCGCGGGCCACGCCGGTGAGGTCGGGCACGAGGCACTCGATCTCGGTGACGCGGTTCTGGTCGAGCCACTGCTCGAGGTCTGCGAACGTGAAATGGGGTTTGGACGACATGGGGCACCTGGGATTCGGCGGCGCCGCGGGGCCCGGTGGCGCGGCAGGGATTCAGCGGGCCAGGGTGGGCTCGCGACGAGGCAAGGGGCCGCGCACGCGGTCGCGGTACATGTGCACGGCGTCGCCGAAGGCGCGCAGGATGCGCATCGACTGCGGGTTGCCGGCGGCCTGCCACTCGGGGTGCCACTGCACGCACAGGTTGAAGCCGGGCGCCGAGGGCTGCGTGAAGGCCTCGACGAAGCCGTCGGGCGCGCGCGCCTCGACGCGCAGCCCCGGCGCCAGGCGGTTCACGCCCTGGCCGTGGATGGAGTTGACGGTGAAGCGGCCCTCGGGCAGCAGCCGCGCCAGCAGGCCGCCGGGCTCCACGGCCACGTCGTGGGCGGGGGCGTAGACCTCCTCGACCGACGGGCCGTCGCCCCGCGCGCTGGCGCCGCGGTGGTCGTCGTAGCCCGGCACCTCCTGCACGGCCTGGTGCAGCGTGCCGCCGAGCGCCACGTTCACCTCCTGTGCGCCGCGGCAGATGGCCAGCAGCGGCAGGCCGCGCTCCAGGGCCAGGCGCGCCAGCGGCAGCGTCCAGGCGTCGCGCTCGGGGTCCAGCGGCAGGCCCTCGTCGTGGACGCCCTCGCCGAAGTGCGCGGGGTGCACGTTGCTGGGCGAGCCCGTGAGCAGCAGGCCGTGCACCTGGTCGAGCAGCCCCGGCAGCTGCGCCTCGGCGAACGGCGGCGCGATCAGCGGCAGCGCGCCGGCCAGCCGCACCGCGTCGACGTACTTGCGGCCCACGGTGTGCGAGGGGTGGCCGGCCAGCACCTTGTTGCAGCTGCTGACCAGCACCAGCGGCGGCGGGGCGGGGAAGGGTGGATGCACGGCGGACCTTTCAGCCGAGCATATCGCGCAGCCGGTACCAGGCCATGCCCAGCACGAGCGCGGGGGTGCGCAGCCACGGGCCGCCCGGGAAGGGCCGGTGCCGCAGCCGCGCAAAGACGTCGAAGCGCGAGCTGTCGCCGCCCATGGCCTCGGCCACCAGGCGCCCGGCCAGGCCCGTCAGCGCCAGTCCGTGGCCGCTGAAGCCCTGCAGGTAGTACACGTTGGCCGGCCCGCCCGGCGTGGCCGGGGGCAGGCGCCCGAAGTCGGGGGCGCGGTTCATCGAGATGTCGACGAATCCGCCCCAGGCGAACTCCACCTTCGCGCCCGCCAGCTGCGGGAAGGTGCCCACCATGCGCTGCCGCAGGCTCTCGGCCAGCCGCGCCGGCGTGACGGTGCTGTAGCTCACGCGGCCGCCATACAGCATGCGGTGGTCGGCGGTGGTGCGGAAGTAGTCGAGCACGAAGTTGGTGTCGCAGACGGCGCTGCGGTCGGGGATCAGCGCGTCGGCCGTGGCGCGGGGCAGCACCTCGGTGCAGGCGATGTAGGTGCCGACGGGCATGACGCGGGCCGCGAGCGTCGGCGCCAGCGGCGGCGCCACGCCGTGCAGATAGGCGTTGCCGGCCAGCAGCACCTGCCGCGCGTGCAGCGTGCCCCCGCCCTGCGCGCTGGTGGTGCGCAGCATCGGGCGCTCGCCCGGCACCAGCGCGCTGGCCTGCGTGCCCTCGTGCAGGCGCACGCCGGCACGGGCCGCGGCGGCGGCCAGGCCGCGCGTGTACTTTAGCGGGTGCAGGTGGCCCGAGCGCGGGTCGTGCACGGCGCCGCAGTAGCGGGCGCTGGCGATCCAGCGGCCCAGCTCCGCCGCGGCGATGCGCGCCAACGGGTAGCCGTAGACCTGCTCGAGCCGCTCGGCCTGCGCGTGCAGCGCGGCGGCCTTGCGCGGCGTGGTGGCCACGCCGAGGTAGCCGTCCTGCCAGTCGCAGTCGATGCCGTGCTCGGCGATGCGGCCGCGCAGCAGGTCCAGAGCCTCGATGGACATGGCCCACACGCGGCGTGCCTCGTCCAGGCCCAGCTGCTGCTCGATGACGTCCTGGTCGCACGCCAGCCCGTGGATGGCCTGGCCGCCGTTGCGGCCGCTGGCGCCGAAGCCGATCTCGCGCGACTCCAGCAGCACGACATCGAAGCCGCGCTGCCGAAGCTCGAGCGCCGCGCTCAGGCCGGCGAGGCCGCCGCCCACCACGGCCACGTCGCAGCGGGCCTCGCCCAGCAGCGGCGGGAAGGCCGCCGCCCGCGGCGCGGTCGCCGCGTAGTAGGAATTGCGCGTGAGGGCCTGGTCGGTGTCCAGCAGCGGCATGCAGCGGCGCGGCAGTCCTGGGGCGTCGGCTCGGCGGCGAGGCCGCTCAGGCCGCCCGGCGCAGCGCGGTGCGGATGGTCTCGACGATGCGGTCGACGTGCGCGCGCTCGATGATCAGCGGCGGCGACAGCGCGATGGTGTCGCCCGTGGTGCGGATCATCAGGCCCTCCTCCCAGCAGTCGAGGAACACCGAGAACGCGCGCTTGGTCGGCTCACCCGCGATGGCCTGCAGTTCGATGCCGGCAACGAGGCCGAAGTTGCGCACGTCGATGACGTGCGGCTCGCCCTTCAGCGAATGCACGCCGGCGGCGAAGTAGGCCGCGATGCCGCCCGGGGCGGGGTCGGCGCGCGTCAGCAGGCCTTCCTCGGCGTAGGTGTCCAGCGTGCCGATGCCCGCGGCGCAGGCCAGCGGGTGGCCCGAGTAGGTGTAGCCGTGCGGGAACTCGATCAGGTGCTCGGGCCCGGTCATGAAGGCGTCGTGGATCTCGTCGCGCACGATCACCGCGCCCATCGGCACGGCGCCGTTGGTCAGGCCCTTGGCGCAGGTGATCATGTCCGGCGTGACGCCGAAGGTCTGCGCCGCGAAGGGCTGGCCCGTGCGGCCGAAGCCGGTGATGACCTCATCGAAGATCAGCAGGATGCCGTGCTTCGTGCAGAGCTCGCGCAGCTTTTGCAGGTAGCCGGCCGGCGGGATGAGGACGCCAGTGCTGCCGGCGATGGGCTCGACGATGACGGCGGCGATGTTGCTCGCGTCGTGCAGCGCGACCAGCTTGTCGAGGTCGTCGGCGAACTCCGCCCCTTGCGCCGGCTGGCCCTGGCTGTAGGCGTTGCGCGCCGGGTCGTGCGTGTGGCGGATGTGGTCGGTGCCGGCCACGGCCAAGCCGAAGGTCTTGCGGTTGCCGATCATCCCGCCCACCGAGATGCCGCCGAAGTTGACGCCGTGGTAGCCGCGCTCGCGGCCGATCAGCCGCGTGCGCGTGCCCTCGCCGCGCACGCGGTGGTAGGCCAGCGCCATCTTCAGCGCCGAGTCCACGGCCTCGCTGCCGCTGTTGGCGAAGAACACCTTGCCCATGCCGGCCGGCGCCAGCGCGGCCACGCGCTCGGCCAGGTCGAAGGCCTTGGGGTGGCCCATCTGGAAGGGCGGTGCGAAGTCCATCTCGGCGGCCTGGGCCTGGATGGCGGCGGTGATGCGCGGCCGGTTGTGGCCGGCGTTCACGCACCACAGGCCGGCCACGCCGTCGAGCACCTCGCGGCCGTGCACGTCCCAGTAGTGCATGCCGCTGGCGCGGGCCAGCAGGCGCGGAGCCTTCTTGAACTGCCGGTTGGCCGTGAACGGCATCCAGTAGGCGTTCATGGAAGCCGGCAGTTGGCTGCCGGTGGCTTCGGCGGCCTGCATCAGGGCGGGGTCGAGGGCTTTGTTCATGGCGGGGCCTTGACACTGGTGGAGCGTGCGGGATCGCCCGGCCAGTCTAGCCACCGCCGCGCGCAATGTGCTTGCCAAGCTGGACCGGGGCAACCCTGAGCGGCACAATCCCGTGCGGCCAAGCGGCGCCTTCACGCAAGAACATGCAACCCTCGACCCCACCCGTGCAACTGGATGCGATCGACACGGCCATCCTGGCCGCGCTGCAGCGCGAGGGCCGGATCTCCAACCAGGCCCTGGCGCAGCAGGTGCACCTGAGCCCCAGCGCCTGCCTGCGCCGGGTGAAGGCGCTGGAGGACGCGGGCGTCATCGCCGGCTACGTGGCGCTGCTGAACCCCCGCGCCATCGGCCGGCCGGGCACCAGCTACACGATCATCAACCTGGAGAGCACGCAGCCCGCCGTGCGCCAGGCCTTCGAGCAGGCCGTGGCCGACACGCCCGAGATCCTGGACTGCCACTACGTGGCGGGCGCCAACGACTACCTGGTGCGCTTCACCTACCGCGACGCCGAGGACCTGGAGCGCTTCCACGCCGAGGTGCTGGCGCGGCTGCCCGGTGTGGTGCGCAGCAACTCGATGCTGGTGCTGCGCACCGTCAAGCGCACGACGGCGTTGCCGCTGCCGGGCTGACGAAGCTCAGGCCGCTGCTGCGCTGCGGGCCGCCCGGGCGTCCCGAAGGCGCCGCGCCGCGGGGTAGACCACCGTCTCCTCCAGCGCCATGTGGTCCAGCACCATGGCCTCGAAGACCGGCAGCGCCGCCTGCAGCAGGGCCAGCTGGAACGCGTTGTAGCCCTGCGCCACGGCACGGACGTGCGGGCTGAGCTCCCGCCAGTCCTGCTCGATCCAGTCGTGGTCCTGCCGCAGCCGGCGCAGGTGGGCGTCGAGCTCGGCGTCGCCCAGCGCCTCGATCTCGGGGTACACCAGGCGCTCCTCGTCGCCGTGGTGGGCGTGGCCGGGCCCGTCGAAGAAGGCCAGCACCTCCCCGGCCAAGGCCTCGGCCGTGATGTCGAGCCCGTGGTCGTCGAGGTGCGCGACGAGCTGGCCGAACACCCCCAGCACCTCGTGGGCGGCGCGGTGCGCCTCGTCCAGGGCCTCGAAGGCGTCGGCCGCCTGCAGCGGCCGCTGCGGGCGGTTTGCGCGCGCCGGTCGCGGCTGGGGGGCGGCGGCGTGGGGCATGGTGTCCTCCGGCAGGGTTGCTGCGGTGGACTGTCGGGGGCGCGACCGCGCCCGCCCTTGCGGCAGGTCAAGCGCGGGCCGGTGCGCGCCCCTCGCGGGCGAGCTGGCCACACAGGAAGGTCCACACGAAGTGCGCCGCGGCCTGGCTGGTGAGCTCGGCGTGGTCGTAGGGCGGCGCCACCTCGACGCAGTCCATGCCCACGAAGGGCAGGTCCGAGAGTTCCTCCAGGATGGTCAGCACCTGCGCGGTGCTGAGGCCGCCGGGCTCGGGCGTGCCAGTGCCGGGCGCGTAGGCCGGGTCCAGGCAGTCGATGTCCAGGCTCAGGTACAGCGGCGGGTGCCCGTGCGCCGCCAGGCGGCCGCGGATGGCCTGCAGCACCGGGGCGAGCTGCGCCGCCGACACCAGGCCGCGCAACTCGCGCGCGCCGAAGATCTGCCCGCCGCGCTCGCGCACGTACTCGCGCGCCGCGCGCTCGCCGGCCGAGCGGATGCCAATCTGCGTGAAGCAGGCGTCGACCACCAGGCCTTCCTGCATCGCCTCGTACACCCAGGTGCCGTGGCCGCTGGGCTCGCCCATGTGGTCCGCCCAGGTGTCGCAGTGGGCGTCGAAGTGGATCACGGCCAGCGGCTGGCCCAGCCGGCGGCGGTATTCGCGCAGCAGCGGCAGCGTGATGGAGTGGTCGCCCCCCAGCCACAGCATGCGGTGCCGCGCGACGAGCGCAGCGGCCTCGCGCTGCAGCACCTCGCGCATGCGCTCCAGCCCGGTGTTGGGCAGGCGCAGGTCGCCGGCGTCGCCGAGCTGGCCCAGCGGCTCCACGTCGAACACCGGGTGGGTGCCGTCGCACAGCATGTGGCTGGCCTCGCGGATGGCGCGCGGGCCCATGCGTGCGCCGCTGCGGTTGGTGGTGGAGCCGTCCCAGGCTACGCCGGCCACGACCCAGGGCGTGTCGGCGGCGGGCGGGCCCACCTTGAGGAAGTGGCTGTCGGAGAGGTAGGCGAATTCGGACATGGGGCTGTGGGTTCCGGGCTTGGCGGCGCGCCCGCTGCGGGCACACTCGCGGCCGATCATAGGCAGCCGGCCCAACCCCACCTTCCCGCACATGAAGCCCGTCCTCGTCCTGCAGCACCTGCCCGACGACGGGCCCGCCTTCCTGGCCACCTGGCTGGCCGCCCAGGGCCGCGCGGTCGACCTGCGGCACACGTCCGCGGGCGACGAGTATCCCGAGCGCATCGACGGCTTCGGCGCTCTGGCCGTGCTGGGCGGCGAGTGGGGCGCCAACGACGACCGGCCTTCGCTGCGCTGCGCCGAGCAACTCATCCGCCAGGCCGTGACCGCCGGCGTGCCGGTGCTGGGCCACTGCCTGGGCGGGCAGCTGATGGCGCGTGCGCTGGGCGCGCCCGTGGCGGCATCGCCCGCGCCCGAGCGCGGCTGGCACCCGGTGCGGCTGCGCGACACGCCGGGAGCCCACGCCTGGTTTGGCGTGGGGCAGGGCGAGCCGGTGCTGTTCCAGTGGCATCGCGACGCCTTCGGCCTGCCGCCGGGGGCCGAGTCGCTGGCGCTCAGCCAGGCCTGCCCGCACCAGGCCTTCGCGCTGGGGCCACACCTGGCGATGCAGTTCCACGTCGAGGTCGACGAGACCAAGCTGCGCGCCTGGGCCGCCGAGGCCGAGGCCGAGCCTGCCGCGGCCGCCGCGGCGAGCGCGCCGACCTGGCAAGACGGCGCGGCGCTGCGGGCCGGGACGCTGCGGCACCTGGCCGCGAGCCAGTCGCTGGCCAGCCACGTCTACGCGCGCTGGCTGCGTTTCGCCGGGTGAACCCGCCTTTCCGCAATGCGGAATGCCCGATGCTGCACCGCGACAACGGCGTCGCGCATCGGGAACGGGGCTTTCACAATCCGGAACGGCATTCGCAAGTGCTTGATTTTGCTCACCTCTTACTCGTGTCTTTTATAAGACATAAGTTGTCAGACACGACTCTTCCTGGCGGACACTGGGCTCCAGCCGCCGGCACCCGCCGGCCCGTCCTCACCCCACCTCAGGAGCCCCGCATGAGCCCGCAGACCCGCCAACAACAGATCGACGCCCTCGAGACCGACTGGGCCCGCAACCCGCGCTGGAAGGGCATCAAGCGCGGCTACACCGCCGCCGACGTGGTGCGCCTGCGCGGCAGCCTCCCGATCGAGCACACGCTGGCCCGGCGCGGTGCCGAGAAGCTGTGGAACCTGCTGAACACCGAGCCCTTCGTCAACAGCCTGGGCGCGCTGACGGGCAACCAGGCCATGCAGCAGGTGAAGGCCGGCCTGAAGGCCATCTACCTGAGCGGCTGGCAGGTGGCCGGCGACGCCAACAGCAACGGCGAGATGTACCCCGACCAGAGCCTGTACTCGGTGGACTCGGTGCCCAAGGTCGTCAAGCGCATCAACGCCACCTTCAAGCGCGCCGACGAGATCCAGTGGAGCGAGGGCAAGGACGACATCGACTACTTCGCACCGATCGTGGCCGACGCCGAGGCCGGCTTCGGTGGCGTGCTCAACGCCTTCGAGCTGATGAAGGCCATGATCGACGCCGGCGCCGCGGGCGTGCACTTCGAAGACCAGCTCGCCGCCGCCAAGAAGTGCGGCCACATGGGCGGCAAGGTGCTGGTGCCCACGCGCGAGGCCGTGAGCAAGCTGGTGGCGGCGCGCCTGGCGGCCGACACCATGGGCGTGCCCACCATCCTGCTGGCGCGCACCGACGCCGAGGCGGGCGACCTCGTCACCAGCGACGTCGACGACAACGACAGGCCCTTCTGCACCGGCGAGCGCACCGTGGAGGGCTTCTTCCGCACGCGCAACGGCCTGGAGCAGGCGGTCAGCCGCGGCCTGGCCTACGCGCCCTACGCCGACCTGATCTGGTGCGAGACCGGCAAGCCCGACCTGGCCTTCGCGAAGGCCTTCGCCGACGCCATCCACGACCAGTTCCCGGGCAAGCTGCTGGCCTACAACTGCAGCCCGTCGTTCAACTGGAAGAAGAACCTCGACGACGCCACGATCGCCAAGTTCCAGCGCGAGCTCGGCGCCATGGGCTACAAGTTCCAGTTCATCACGCTGGCCGGCTTCCACAGCCTGAACTACGGCATGTTCGACCTGGCCTACGGCTATGCGCGGAACAACATGAGCGCCTTCGTCGAGCTGCAGGAGAAGGAGTTCGCCGCCGCCGAGCGCGGCTTCACCGCGGTGAAGCACCAGCGCGAGGTCGGCACCGGCTACTTCGACGCCGTCACCACGACGATCGAGAAGGAGGCCTCCACCGCCGCGCTGAAGGGCTCGACCGAGGACGAGCAGTTCCTGGACGGCACGCACCACTGAGCCCCGGGGTGCAGGCCTGCCGCCGGGCCCGGCTCGCGCCGGGCCTTTCGCGGGCCGCGCGGGTTATGCTGCGTGCCCCTTCGACGGAGACGCGGAGCTTTCCCATGAAGCGGCTTGCCCTGTGCAGCCTGGCCCTGGCCACCACCCTCTCGCTGACGGCCGCGTTGCCCGCGGCGGCGCAGGCCGACGACGCCGAGCGCCGTCTGGCCGCCGCGCGGCAGGTGGTGGCGCTGATGAACGAGCACACCGGCCCCGAGCAGATGATGGCCATGATGAAGGCCTCTCTGCGCGCCCCGCTGGAGCAGCAGCTGCGCTCGGCCACCCACTTGACCCTGACACAACGCGACCGCGCGGCCGACGTCATGACCGGCGCCCTTTCCGAGGGACTGGGCGAGGTGCTGGCGCGGCTAATGCCCGAGGTCAACGCCGCGATGACGCGCGTGTACGTCGAGCGCTTCACGCTGGCCGAGATCGAGGCCGTGCGCAAGTTCTACGACAGCCCGGCTGGCCGAAAGTCGATGACCGTGGTGGCCCAGGACCTGCCGCAGATGATGCAGCCGATGATGCAGGCGGTGCAGGCCGAGATGCCCCGCCTGCAGGGCAGCGTGATGAAGGCCATCGAAAGTCTTGCCGCCGAGGGCATCCAGCTGCAGCCGCCGTCGCCGCGCTGACAGCTCAAGCCACCGAGGCGCCGCGTCGGCGCCACGCCACCAGCGCCGCGAAGAGCCCGGCCGACACCAGCAGCACACCCGCCATCAGCGGCTGCGCCAGGGCGGCCAGCGCGGCGCCCAGGTCGTTCAGCGCCCAGCCAGGGATCGCCGCCATCGCCTGGGCGGGGTCGGCGCCCTCGCCGGGCAGGTGCGGGCCGGGCGTGGCGCCCAGCACCGACGCCGCCGCATGCGTGAACAGCGCGCCCAGGGTGTCGGCCAGCACGGGCTGTCCGAACAGCCGCTCCAGGCCCTGCGCCAGCAGCAGCAATGCCAGGCCCAGCAGGGGCAGCCCCCAGCGGCGGAACAGCGCGTTGGCCATCATGGCCGCCAGCACCAGGGGCAGCAGCCACAACAGAGCCATTGGGAGGCCGGCCAGCGCGCGCAGCAGCACGGCGCCCAGAGCCGGCAGGAGCTGCCCCCAGGGCAGGGCCATCCACTCGCCCAGGCCGGTGACGCGGCCCACGGCCACCATCGACACCGGCAGCGCCGCCGCCGAGCCGATGACGAGCGCGGCCGCCGGCACCAGCAGCAGGTGCACGAGCAGGGGCGCCAGCAGGCTCTCGGCGTGGCCGCTGGGCAGCGACAGCCAGAACTCGATGGAGCGGTCGGCGTCGTCGCGGCGCGGCGAGCCCAGCGCGATGAACAGCGAGGTCACGCCCAGCAGCAGCAGCACGGTGGCGGCGGTGAGCACCATCGACAGCACCGCCACCATCAGCGCGAGCTGCGCGGGCGCCATCTCCGACATCTCGGCGTCGAGCTCGATGGTGCCCAGGCTCAGCAGCAGCAGCGACACCGCCAGCGGCCCCAGCACGATCAGGGCCCAGGCAAAGCGGTGCTGCAGCCATTCGCGCAGCATCAGCGGCAGGAGGTTATTCATGGTCGGGGCTCCGGCGGGATCTAGAAGTGCTGGCGGTCGAGTTCGGGCTTGCGGGTGAGCGCCACGAACAGGTCGACCAGGCTGGGTCGCATGCGGCGGCCCAGCGCCTGTACCGACGGCGGCGGCTCACCATCGAACAGCGCCGCGGCGCTGCCCTGCACGCGGTAGCGCAGCAGCGGGTGCGCGGCGGCCACCTGCTCGGCCACGGCGGGGTCGTGGCTCAGCGCCACGAAGCGGCGGTCCACCTCCTCGAGGCTGATCGACAGCACCAGCCGGCCCTCGTTGAGCATCAGCACGTCGGACAGCATCGACTCGACCTCCTCGACCTGGTGCGTGCTGACGAGCACGCTGCGCTCGCCGTCGCACCACTCGTCGATCAGCATCTCGTAGAAGGCCTTGCGCGACAGCAGGTCCAGCCCCAGCGTGGGCTCGTCCAGGATCATCAGCCGCGCGTCGATGCTGGCCACCAGGGCCAGGTGGGCCTGCGCCACCATGCCCTTGGACAGCGTCTTGACCCTGTCGTCCAGCCGCACGCTGGTGCGCGCGAGCAGCGTGCGCGCACGCTCGGCCGAGAACCGCGGGTGCAGCCGCGTCATCAGCGTGATCAGCTCGCTCACGCGCGCCCAGCGCGGCAGGATCGCCACGTCGGGGATGTAACAGGCGCCCTGCAGCAGCGCCACGCGGTCGCGCCGCGGGTGCAGGCCCAGCACGCTGAGCTCGCCCTGCGCCGTCGCCAGGCCCACGAGCGCCTTCATCAGCGTGGTCTTGCCCGCGCCGTTGTGGCCCAGCAGCCCGACGACGCGGCCCTTGGGGATGGTGAAGCCGATGTCGTCGATGACGGTCTTGTGGCCGTAGCGCACGCTCAGGTGGCTGGCCACGACCAGCGCGTCGCCAGGGTGGGCCGTGGTGGGGTGGGTCATGCCCGCTTCTCCAGGTGGGTGGCGTCTTCGGTGTCGGTGTCCCAGTCGAGCTGCTGCGCGGCGATGCCCAGCCGGCGCAGGCGGGCGCGCAGGCGCGGCCACTCGTCCGCCAGGAACCGAGCGCGCTCGGCGGCGCGCAGGCGGTCGCGCGCGCCGGCCGTCACGAACAGGCCCAGGCCGCGGCGGCTCTCCAGCAGCCCGGCTTCGGCCAGCGCCTGCAACGCCCGGTTCACGGTGAGCGGGTTCAGCAGGTGCCGGTGGGCCAGCACGCGCACCGAGGGCATGGCCTGGCCTTCCGGCGGGTCGCCGTCCAGCAGCCGGGCGGCCAGCAGGTCGGCCAGCTGCTGGTAGATCGGTTGTCGGTCGTCCCAGGTGTTCATCGGGGCCCTCCGTGGCGCGGCGCCAGGGCAGGGCCGCGGTGGGGTGTGTTGCTCATGTAGCACACCCTATCAGCGGACCACGCCGCGCCGCCCGCGCCCTGCGACGGCCTGCCCGGCGGCGCGACAGGCTGCAGCCGCCGCGGATGCGCCGCGGGGCCGCCGGCGTCGCCCGTATGCTCCGCGCCCGATGACGCTGAACCTGCTGACCCCGGCGATGGCCGGCCTGCTCGACCGCATCCGCCGCGCCCGGCGGCCGCCGCTGCACGCGCTGTCGGTGGCGGCCGCGCGCGCCGCCTACGAGGCGGGTGCCGAGGTGCTGGACCTGCCGCGCGCGCCGCTGCCCGACGTCGCCAGCCTCACGGTGGCCGGCCGCCCGGCCCGCCGCTACGCGCCGCAGGCGCGGCCGCTGCCGGCGCTGCTGTACCTGCACGGCGGCGGCTTCGTCATCGGCAGCCTCGAGACGCACGACAGCCTGTGCCGGCATCTGGCGCTGCGCAGCGGCTGCGCCATCGTGTCGCTGGACTACCGGCTGGCGCCCGAGCACCCGTTTCCGGCCGCGGTGGACGACACCTGGGCGGCGCTGCAGGCGCTGCTGCAGCGGCCCGCCGAGGCCGGCATCGAGCGCCTGGTGGGCGTGGGCGGCGACAGCGCCGGCGGCACGCTGGCCGCCGTGGCCGCGCTGCACGCGCGCGACCGCGGCTGGCCGCTGGCGCTGCAGCTGCTGATCACGCCCGGCACCACGGCGCACGCCGACACCGCGTCGCACAAGCTGTTCGCCGAGGGCTTCCTGCTCGACGCGGCCACCATCGCGTGGATGTTCGACCACACCATCCCGCACGCCCACCGCCGCGACTGGCGCTTCGCGCCGCTGGAGGCCGATCCCGAGGGCGTGGCGCCGGCCTGTGTCATCCTGGCGGAGTGCGACCCGTTGGTCGACGAGGGCCTGGCCTACGCCGACCGGCTGCGCGCCGCCGGCGTGCCGGTGGCGCTGGAGTTGCTGCGCGGCGTGACGCACGACTTCATCAAGATGGGCCGCGCGCTGCGCGAGGCCCACCACGCCCTGGCCGCCGCCGCGGCCGCCATCCAGGAGGCAGCCCACCGATGAAACGAGCCGATTTCCGCTACCGCGAGCCGCTGCGCGTGCGCTGGGCCGAGGTCGACCTGCAGAAGATCGTCTTCAACGGCCACTACCTGATGTACGTGGACACCGCTGTGGCCGGCTACTGGCGCGCGCTGGCCATGCCGTACCACGACACCATGGAGCGGCTGCAGGGCGACCTGTACGTGCGCAAGGCCACGCTCGAGTACGAGGGTTCGGCGCGCTACGACGAGCGGCTGGAGGTCGGCCTGCGCTGCGACCGCATCGGCAACTCGTCGATGGTGTTCGCGGCCGGCGTGTTCCGCGGCGAGCAGCGGCTGGTGCACGGCGAGCTGGTCTACGTCTTCGCCGACCCCCGCACCCAGACCAGCCGCCCCGTGCCGCCCGAGCTGCGCGCCTGGCTGCAGGCCTACGAGGCCGGCGCGCCCATGGTCGGCGTGGAGCTGGGCGACTGGACCGCGCAGCAGGCCGACGCGATGCGGCTGCGCCACGCCGTGTTCGCGCAGGAGCAGGGCATTGCCGCCGAGCTGATGAGCGACGCAGCCGACGCCGGCGCTGTGCACGCGCGGGCGCTCAACCGGGCCGGCCTGGCCGTGGGCAGCGGACGGCTCGTGCCGCTGCCCGGCGGCGGCGGCAAGATCGGCCGCATGGCGGTGGACGCGGGCCTGCGCGGCGCGGGCGTGGGCGGCGCGTTGCTGCAGGCGCTGGTGCAGGCGGGGCGGGAGCGCGGCCTCGTGCACCTGGAATTGCACGCCCAGGCCACGGCCGAGGGCTTCTACCGCCGCGCCGGCTGGGTGCCCGAGGGCCCGGTGTTCGAGGAGGCCGGCGTGCCGCACCAGGCGATGCGGCTGCGGCTGGGCTGAGAGGCCGTGAAAGCGGGCCGGCCGCCGCCCTCTCAGCGCGGCAGCGCCTCGAAGACTTCCACGTGCCGCGGCCCGCGGCACCAGCGGCCGGCGGCCTGGGCGCCCAGGGCCACGATGTCGGCCTGCAGCCCGGGGGAGAGGCCGCCTTCGCGCGCATAGGTCTCCATCAGCGTGGCCTGGCCGCTGCCGTCGTCGTCGGCGCGCTCGTACAGGCGCGCCACCAGCCCGGGCCATTCGGCCTCGAGCGAGGCCTGGAACTGCTGCATTGCCAGGCGCGCCGCGGCACGGTCGTGGCGCTCCAGCCGCCAGTAGACGAACAGTTCGCGCACGGGGGGCGGTGTCAGTCGCCCGACACGGGCACGGCGTAGGGCAGGGCGGCCGGCGTCAGCACCGGCCCGTCGGCCGTGCCCAGGTGCAGGCTGCCGCCCTCCAGCGCCGCGAGCTTGAGCTCGGCCAGCGCCACCGGGCCCACGCCGGGCAGCTCGCCGGCCAGGGCCACCAGGCCCGCCGGCTGGCCGGGGTCGGCGCTGTGCACGATCTCCTGGCCCGGGTGCAGCGGCGCGGTGCCCACCAGCAACTGGCCGCGACGCTTCAGCGTGCCGCGGTACTGGCTGCGCGCCACCACCTCCTGGCCGGGGTAGCAGCCCTTCTGGAAGTTCACGCCGCCCACGAGCTCAAGGTTCACCATCTGCGGCACGAACTGCTCCACCGTGGCGGCCACGATGCGCGGCACGCCGCTGGCGGCCTCCAGGCCCAGCCAGGTGGCCGGCGCCAGGGCGGGGCCGGCCGGGGCCTCGCCGCCGAACTGCAGCGCCCGCGGCACGGCCTGGCCGCCCACCAGGGCCGGCGGCAGCGCCACGCGCACGCCCCCGCCCGCGGGCCGCACCGCCCACGGCGCCGCCTCGCCAGCCTCGGCGCCGGCCAGCCCCCAGGCGGGCCATTCGGCGCTGGCGTCGTCCAGCGTGCACTTGGCGCGCAGCACGAACATGCGCAGCCGCTTCAGCGTGGCCGGCAGCACGTCGGCGCTGCAGGCCAGCAGCACGGTGTCGGCATCGGCCGCCCACATCACGAAGCTGGCCAGCAGCCGGCCCTTGGCCGTGCAGTAGCCCGCCGGGCGCGCCGTGCCGGGCACGAGGTGGGTGACGTCCTGCGTCAGCTGGCCGTGCAGGAAGCCGCGCGCGTCGGCGCCGCGGGCGCGGATCACGCCCCAGTCGGGCAACGGCAGCACGCCGCGCAGTGGCGATTCGGCGGGGGTCGGTGACATGCCGCTGATTATCATGAGGCGGTCATGGCGTCTCGCTCTTCGTGGTTTCGCATCGGGCTGGCGCTGCTGCTGGTGCCCCTGCTGGCGATCGCAGGCGCCGCGGCGCTGGCCTGGTGGTGGCTGGAGCGCCCGCTGCCGCTGGCCGCGCCCTCGGTGGAGCTGTCCATCGAGCCCGGCGACAACCCGCGCGAGGTGGCCACGGCCTGGGTGGGTGCCGGCGTGCAGACCTCGCCGCGGCTGCTGTACGAGTGGTTCCGCTGGTCGGGGCAGGCGCGGCGCATCCGCGCCGGCAGCTACGAGGTGCACGCGGGCGTCACGCCGCGCACCCTGCTGGACAAGCTGGTGCAGGGCGACGAGTTGCGCGAGCGCGTGCGCTTCATCGAGGGCTGGACGCTGCGCCAGCTGCGCGCCGAGCTGGCCCGCGCGCCGCACCTCAAGCCCACCACGGCCGCGATGAGCGAGGCCGAGCTGATGGCCGCCGTGGGCAGCCCGGGCGTGCCGGCCGAGGGCCGATTCTTCCCCGACACCTACGTCTACAGCCGCGGCGTCAGCGACCTCACGGTGCTGAAGCGGGCCCACCGCGCGCTGCAGCAGCACCTGGCCGAGGCCTGGGCGCAGCGCGCGCCCGACACGCCGCTGAAGACGGCCGACGAGGCGCTGATCCTGGCCTCCATCGTCGAGAAGGAGACCGGCCTGGACGCCGACCGCGGGCAGATCGCCGGCGTGTTCACGAACCGCCTGCGCATCGGCATGCTGCTGCAGACCGACCCCACCGTGATCTACGGCCTGGGCGAGCGTTTCGACGGCAACCTGCGCCGCCGCGACCTGGAAACCGACACGCCCTTCAACACCTACACGCGCGGCGGCCTGCCGCCCACGCCCATTGCGCTGCCCGGGCTGGCCTCGCTGCGCGCGGCCGTGCGGCCGGAGCCCACGCGGGCGCTGTACTTCGTGGCCAAGGGCGACGGCCGCAGCGCCTTCAGCGACAACCTCGCCGACCATAATCGCGCGGTGGCGCGCTACCAGCTCAATCGCCGATGACCGGCGGCCTGTTCATCACCGTCGAGGGCATCGACGGCGCCGGCAAGAGCACGCACATCGAATCCCTGCGCGGCTGGTTCGCGCAGCGCGGCCATGCGGTGCTGGTGACGCGCGAGCCCGGCGGCACCGAGCTGGCCGAGGCGCTGCGCGAGCTGGTGCTGCACCGCCCGATGGACGCGCTGACCGAGGCGCTGCTGGTGTTTGCCGCGCGGCGCGACCACCTCGTGCAGCGCATCGAGCCGGCGCTGGCCGCGGGCACCGTCGTCATCGGCGACCGCTTCACCGACGCCACCTTCGCCTACCAGGGCGGCGGCCGCGGCTTCAGCCTGGAGGTGCTGGCCACGCTGGAAGGCTGGGTGCAGCAGGGCCGGCAGCCGCAGCTGACGCTGTGGTTCGACCTGCCCGCCGACGAGGCCGCGCGCCGCCGCGCCGCGGTGCGCGCGCCGGACCGCTTCGAGTCGCAGGACGTGGCCTTCTTCGAGCGCGTGATCGCCGGCTACGCCGCGCGCTGCGCCGCCATGCCCGAGCGCTTCGAGCGCATCGACGCCCGCGCCGAGCCCGCGTCGGTGTGGCGGCAGGTGCAGGCCGTGATCGAGCGGCGCTTCGGCGCCGCCTGGGGTTGAGCCGGTGCTGATCGGCGACGACGGCGCCTTGCCGCTGCCCTGGCTGGGCGCGCCGCTGGCGCAGGCGCTGGCGTCGCACCGCGGCCATGCGCTGATGCTGCACGGCGCGGCCGGCAACGGCGTGCTGCCCTTTGCGCTGGCGCTGGCGCAGTCCTGGCTGTGCGAGGCCGCCGACGGGCGCCAGCCGGCCTGCGGGCGCTGCGGCAGCTGCCGCCTGGTGCAGGGCCGCGTGCACCCCGACCTGATGCTGCTGATGCCCGAGCAGCACCGGCGCGACCACGACTGGCCGCTGTCCGGCGACAAGCCCGAGGGCGACGGCAGCCGCAAGCCCAGCCGCCAGATCCGCGTCGAGGAGGTGCGGTCGCTCATCGACTGGGTGTTCAAGACCTCGGCCCGCGGCCGCGGCAAGGTGGCCGTGCTCACGCCCGGCGAGGCAATGAACGCGTCGTCGGCCAACGCCCTGCTCAAGACGCTGGAGGAGCCGCCGCCGGGCACGCGGCTGATCGTGACCACGCCCGACCCGCAGCGCCTGCTGCCCACGGTGCGCAGCCGCTGCCAGGCCCTGCGCCTGGGCGATCCCGAGGCCAGCGTGGCCCAGGCCTGGCTGGCGGCGCACGGCGTGGCTGAGCCCGCGGTGCTGCTGGCCGCCGCCGCCGGCCGCCCGCTGGACGCGCTGTCCCTGCACCAGGCCGGCGTGCAGGCCGACACCTGGCGGCAGCTGCCGCAGGCCCTGGCGCAGGGGCAGGGCCGGGCGGTGCAGGGCTGGGCGCCGCCGCAGCTGCTGGACCTGCTGCTCAAGCTCTGCCACGACGCCATGGCGGTGGCGGGCGGGGCGTTGCCGCGCTACTTCCCGGCCGGCTCAGTGCCTGCCGGCGCGTCGCCGGCCCGGCTGCGCGCGTGGTCGCTGGAGCTGAAGCGCGTGGCCCGCCACGCCGCCCACCCCTGGAACGAGGGCGTGCTGTCCGACGCGCTGGTGGCCGCCGCCGCCCGCGCCCTGCGGCCGCCGGCGCCCCGCGCGGGTGCCGCCGGACGCGCCGGCTTGGATACACTGCCCGCATGAACGACCGCACCCCCACCCGTTCCGGCGCACTGGGCCCGCCCGTGGCCGCGGGCGGCGCGGCGGCGGCCGCTGCATCGCGGCCCAGCGTCATCCAGCTCGTGTTCCGCGAGAAGGGCGCGCTGTACGCGGCGTACATCCCGCTGTTCACCGAAGGCGGCCTGTTCGTGCCGACCACGCGCGAGTACCGCCTCGGCGAGGACATCTACCTGCTGCTGTCGCTGCCCGAGGACCCGCAGCGCTTCCCGGTGGCCGGAAAGGTGGCGTGGCTGACGCCGGCCAACGCCTCGGGCGGCCGCACCCAGGGCGTGGGCGTGCGCTTCCCGAACGACGACAAGTCGCGGCAGCTCAAGATGAGGATCGAGGAGATCCTGGGCACCTCGATCCAGTCGCAGAAGCCGACGCAGACCATCTGACCGCCACGGGCCCGCCGGGCCGGCCCGCCCCGATGTTCGTCGACTCCCACTGCCACCTCAGCTTCCCAGGGCTGCACGAGCGCATCGCCGACGTGCGGCGCGAGATGGCGCTGGCCCGGGTGGACCGCGCGATCTGCATCTGCACCACGCTGGAGGAGTTCGAGACCGTGCACGCGCTGGCGTGCGAGCACGCCGAGCTGTGGTGCACGGCCGGCGTGCACCCCGACAACGAGGGCGTTCGCGAGCCCACGGCCGACGACCTGCTGGGCCTGGCCGCGCGGCCGCGCGTGGTGGCCATCGGCGAGACCGGGCTCGACTACTACCGCCTGGGCGACCGCAGCCAGGCCGACATGGCCTGGCAGCGCGAGCGTTTCGCCGTCCACATCGAGGCCGCGCGGCGCAGCGGCCTGCCCCTGGTGGTGCACACGCGGTCGGCCAGCGACGACACCGTCGCCATGCTGCGCAGCGAGGGGCGGGCAGGGGTGGGCGGGGTGTTCCACTGCTTCACCGAGACGGCCGAGGTGGCGCGGGCAGCGCTGGACCTGGGCTTCTACATCTCGTTCTCGGGCATCCTGACCTTCCGCAACGCCGAGGCGCTGCGCGACGTGGCCCGTTGGGTGCCCCTGGAGCGCTGCCTGATCGAGACCGACAGCCCCTACCTGGCGCCGGTGCCGTTCCGCGGCAAGACCAACCAGCCGGCCTACGTGCCGCACGTGGCGGCGCAGCTGGCCCAGCTCAAGGGCCTGTCCGTCGAGGACGTGGCTGACGCCACCAGCCGCAACTGCGAAGCCCTGTTCACCCGCCTGGGGCCCGCGCCGGAGACCGCCCGATGCTAAGAATGTGGTTGAAGTTCATCGTGTACGCGATTGTCGTCACAGCATTTTTGCCGTCGACCGCACAGGACGACGGGGCCTTCTTCCGGGCCGTGAACCTGGACGACGAACGGGGCGTGCGGAACTGGCTGGCCGCCGGTGGCGATCCCAACCGGGCCGACGCGCGGGGCCAGACGGCGCTGATCCTGGCCATGCGCGACGAGTCGTTCAAGGTGGCGGCCGTGCTGCTGGACCACCCGGCCACGCGCATCGACGCCACCAACGCGGCCGGCGAGACGGCCCTGATGATGGCCGCCCTCAAGGGCCACCTGGCCTGGGTGCAGCGCCTGGCGGCCCGGGGCGCGGCGCTGCGGCGCGAGGGCTGGACGCCGCTGCACTACGCCGCCAGCGGGGGCGGCTTCGACGTCGTGCGCTGGCTGCTGGACCAGGGCGTGCCCGTCGACGCGCCGGCGCCCAACCGCAGCACGCCGCTGATGATGGCGGCGAGGTACGGCGCCAGCGAGTCGGTGGAACTGCTGCTGGCCAGAGGGGCCGACCCGCGCCCGCGTAACGACCGCGGCATGGATGCGGCTGACTTTGCGCGCGGTGCCGGGCGCGATGCGCTGGCCGAGCGGCTGACGGCCCTGGCCGCGGCCGCGCCGCGCCCCTGAGGCGTTTCGTCATCGATTTCACGCTGTTGCGCGCGACGCATCGTCGGAAGTCACCTGACACGCGGTATCGGCGGCCGCCGTCTTCGCAAGCCCGTCGCTCGCGCGTAGAGTGGGTTTCAGTGCCATGCCGGCACGCCCGAGGAGTTCCTCATGTCGCAACAGGCCCCGTCGCGCAATCCGTTCATGCTGATGACCAACCCCGAGGTGGTGTTCGCGGCGGTCGAGAAGTCCGAGCGGCTGGGGCAACTCAACCGACACCTGTGCCGCCCGCTGGACCGCCCGAGTCCCAGCACCGCCGGCCGGCCCGCGGCTTCGGACGACGACAGCGACGTCGACGCGGCCGACCCCGCCGATTGACACAGGCGGCGTCGGGCGGCCCCCGCGGCGGGTGGGCCACCGGATGGGCATTGGCGAGGGCGCTGCGGCGCCCTTTCTCATGCGCCTGACACTGAGTACGATGTATATTCTGTTGCGTCATATTCGTTGATGCGGATGGGGAATCCAAGCATTC
>CAIKLM010000024.1 GCA_903828235.1 uncultured beta proteobacterium
CGGGTACCGCACGGCCAGGAACTTCATCGCCATCGCCTACCTGCGACTGTCACGCCTGAAGAACCTGCCCGCTCACCCGTTCAGCGCCGTCGCGGCCGTCAGGTAAGGCTGTCGCGTTCCACACGAAACGGCATAGAGCCCCGGCCCGGTCGCCTCAGCGCTGCGCAGAAGGAGCGGCTGGCCGGCTGCATCACCGACATCCACTGCCAGCGCACGGGCGCGCCGGCCTACCTGGCGCAGGTGATCTTTTCCGACGTCACCCCCGGCAACTACTTCCTGGGGGGCAAGCCGCTGAAGGACGACAACATCTTCGTGCACGGCCAGATCCGCGCCGGCCGGGGCCCCGAGATCAAGGAGCCGCTGATCCTCGACCTGATGCGCGCCACGGCCGAGGTCGCGCAGACGCAAGAGAGCCACGTGCAGGTGTACATCGTCGACGTGCCGGCGCGGCAGATCGCCGAGTGGGGGCAGCTGCTGCCCCTGCCCGGCGAGGAAGCGGCGTGGGATGCCGCCATTCCCGATGCCGTCAGGCGCCGCATGAGGGCGCTGCTGGAGTGACGCGCGCACCGGTGCCCGCCGCGCCAGTGGTGCGACCGGCCGTGAGGGGGCTGGGCCCCGCCGGCACGCCTCAGCGCCCGGCCGTGCCCGCGAAGTGCCGGCGCGAGGCCCACAGCGGCACGGCGAACATCAGTGCCGTGCCGGTGTTGAGCAGCACGTTGCCCCACACCCCGTGCGCGGCCGAGAAGGCGGTGTCGACGCCGTACCACGCCGCCAACGGCCAGGCGATGGCGTCCCAGGCCTCGCGCCGGCCCTGGCGGAACGGGCCGCGCGCAAGCAGCACGACGGCGACCATCCAGCCCGCCATCACCGCGCCGATGATGCCGTGCGCGAAGCGGATGTAGGCCTGCTCGGCCGGCGGCGGTGCCGCACCGCCCAGGCGGCCGTGGTACACAAGGCTGAAGAAGGCCTCGCCCCAGGCCGGCGCCAGCAGCAGCACGGCCGACAGGGCCAGCACCACGGCGGCCGCGGCCTGGATGAGGTTGGACCACAGTCGCAGGGCGGACTCGTGCGGGTTCATGCGGGCGGCAGCTCCTGGGTGGCCGGGTTGGCCGGGGTGGCTTGGTTGGGGGTCAGGGCCGGGGCGGCATCGAACAGGCGTTCGGGCGCCAGCTTCACCAGGGCGGCCGCCTCGGGCAGCGGTGCGAACAGCCAGGTGTCGACATCCTCCGGCTCGATGGGCACGACGCTGCGCTTGTCCTGCGCGTCGGCGGGGCGCTTGGGGTCGGGCTTGTGCATGCGCCGCATCAACGGGTGCGCGTCGGCGTTCAGGGTGAGCATGGTGTAGCTCTCGACGATCTCGCCGCTGGCCTTGTCGACCCAGGTGTTCCACAGCCCCGCCAGGCCCCAGGGCTGGCCGTCCGCGCGGCGGAAGCGCCAGGGCACGTGGCGGCCGCTCTCCCAGTTGGGCTCGAAGAAGCTCTCGGCGGGGATGATGCAGCGCTGGCCCCGCGCCCACGGCAGCTTGTAGCTGGGCTTGGCGGCGATCTCCTCGAAGCGCGCGTTCACCGTCAGGTAGGGCAGGGTGGGCGTCGTGGCGAACCAGGGCACCAGCGCCCACTGCCCGACCACGAGCTCGCGCAGCGGTTCGGCGGCCTGCCGTGCCGCGCGCACGAAGGGGCCGCGGTAGCGCGGGAACAGCTCGCGCGGCCAGCTCGCCGGCGTGCGGGCGCCCACGTGCCAGTGGCGCTCGATGTCGCCGGCCTCGGGGCTGATGTATCGCGTGCACACCCCCTGCACTGTACGGGGCCGCCGCCGTCGGGGCCGCCCCGGGGTGCCGCGCCGGCCGCGGCGGCACAATGCCGATCCCCATGGCACGAACCGCCCGCCGCCCGTTCCGCCGCCCCGCTGCCACGCCGGCCACCCTGGCCGCGGCGCTGCTGCTGGCGGGCTGCGCGTCGCGCTCGGTGGACATCCCGCCGGCCCCGGCCAACCCGGCGGAGTTCATCGCCTGGAGCTGCGAGCGCATCGTCGACGAGCAGGACCGCGTGCAGCTGCGCGCCGCCGACGTGGCCTACGCGGTGGACGAGCGTGCCGGCAACAACATCCTCGCGCTGGGCCTGGGCATCTCGGTGTTCTGGCCGGCGCTGCTGGCAGCGCGCCCGGTGGGCGTCGAAAGCACCGAGCTGGCGCGGCTGAAGGGCCGCTACGAGGCCCTGGTCCAGGCCGCCCGCGGCAAGCAGTGCCCGGTGGCCGGCCCCGAGCTGCCCGCGGCGCGCGTCGCGGCGCTGCCGGTGGCGCTGGGCGAGCGGCTGGTCTACGAGGACCGCGTCGACCCCCGCCGCCCGCCGGCCGAGAAGGTGCTGGCGCTGACGGCGCTGCGCCGCGATGCCACCGAGCTGTCCGACGCCGGGGGCGCCCTGTGGCGCACCGACCCCGCCGGCAACGTGCTGGACGCGCCGCCCGGCGCACTGCTGTGGCCGCGGCTCTTGCGGCCCGACCTGGCCCTGGGCGGCATCACCGGCGGCGACATGCTGGTGGCCGGCGACCCGCTGCTGCGCGCGCGCCTGCGCGGGCAGGTGGTGGCCATGGGGCCGCAGACCATCGGCGGCCGTCGCTTCGACGCCGCGGTGGTGGAGCTCTTCGGCGACGCGCAGCGCGGCGATGCGAGCACGCGGCTGGAAGGCGCCATCGTCATCGACCGCGCCAGCGGGCTGCTGCTGCGCCTGGACCTGCGCAGCGCCGACCCGGCCTTCACGCTGCAGCGCCGGCTGCTGCGCGTCGAGCCCGCCGCGGCGGCGCCGCGCTGAGGCGCGGCCACACATCTTTACCCGCCGCGCACGGCGGCGACACGCCGGCCCTGCACAGTGACGCCATCGACAACGCGCCCCCGGCGCTGGAGCTGACCGATGAGCACCCCCCGAACCCTTCCCCTCGCCGCACGCCATGCCCTGCGGGCCCGCCCCGCGTTTGCCGCGCTGCTGGCCACGGCGTCCCTGGTGGCGGCCGCGACGCTGTCGCAGCCGGCGCTGGCCATGCCCGGTGGTCACGGCGGCCACCACGGCGGCCCCCACGGCGAGATGCACGGCGGCATGCGCGGCGGCATGGCCATGCCCTTTGCCAACCCGCAGATGGCCGGTCGCCTGCTCGACAGCGTGAACGCCACGCCCGAGCAGCGCACGCAGATCAAGGCGCTGGCCGACGCCGCGCAGCGCGACCTGCAGGCCGAGCGCAGCGCCGGCCGCCAGTTGCGCGAGCAGGCCATGACGCTGTTCGCCCAGCCCACCGTCGATGCCCGCGCCGCCGAGGCGCTGCGCCAGCAGATGCTGGCCCGCCAGGACGCCGCCAGCAAGCGCATGACGCAGTTCATGCTCGACGTGAGCCGCGTGCTCACGCCCGAGCAGCGCCAGCGCCTGACCGAGCGCATGGCCAAGCGGCACGACATGATGGAGCGTCACCAGCACGAGCGCCGCCAGCTCGAGCGGCCGCAGAGCTGACGGCTGCCGCTATCCTGTCTCCTCGGACGGGTCGAGGTCCTCCCGGCCCTGTTTCCCCGGCGGTTGCCCCGGCGTTCACGCGCCGGGGCTTTTTGCCGACCCGACCATGAAGGACCGCGTGCCCCGATGACACCCCGCCTGCTGCTGATCGACGACGACCTGCGCCTGGCCGACATGGTGGGCCAGTACCTGCGCGGCAACGGCTTCGAGGTCGACACCGCCGGTTCGCTGGCCGCGGGCCGCGAGCGCCTGAAGCAGGGCGTCTACGAAGCCCTGGTGCTGGACCTGATGCTCCCCGACGGCGACGGCCTGGACTTCACGCGCGAGCTGCGCGCCGACCGCCGCACGCGGCGGCTGCCGCTGCTGATGCTGACCGCGCGTGGCGAGCCCACCGACCGCATCGTGGGCCTGGAGATCGGCGCCGACGACTACCTGGGCAAGCCCTTCGAGCCGCGCGAACTGCTGGCGCGCGTGAAGGCGCTGCTGCGCCGCGCCGCGCCCGAGCCCGGCGAGGACGAGGTGCTGCGCTTCGGCCGGCTCGAGGTGGACCTCGGCGCCCGCGTGGCGCGGGTCGACGGCAACCCCTGCGACCTCACCAGCCACCAGTTCGAATTGCTCACGGTGCTGGCGCGCGCCCCGGGCCGCGTGCTCAGCCGCGACCAGATCATGGACGCGCTCAAGGGCCACCCGCTGGAGGCCTTCGACCGCAGCATCGACGTGCACATCTCGCGCATTCGCGCCGTCATCGAGGACGACCCCCGGAACCCGCGCCGCGTGCTCACGGTGCGCGGCGCCGGCTACCTGTTCGCGAAGAAGCAGGACTCCGAGTCGTGAATTCGCCCCGCCGCCGCGTCCCGGCCCGGCCGGCCTGAGAGCGCGCATCGTGCGCTCGCTGTACGTCCGCATCTGGCTCACCGTCGTGGCCGCGCTGGCGCTGTTCGCGCTGGTGTCGGGCTGGCTGGTGCAGCGCCACCTCGAGGAGCAGCGCGAGCGCAGCGAGCGCGTGTTGCAGGAGCGCGTGGCCGCCTGGGCCGACCTGCTGCAGGCCTCGCTGCCGCCGGCCGACGCGCCCGATGCCGAGCAGGCCCGGGCGCTCGACGAGTGGTCGCTGCGGCTGCGCCGGCCGCTGGCGCTGGACGCCCCCGACGGCCGCCGCATCGCCGCCACCGAGCCGTTCCTGCGCCGCGGGCTCGACCGCCCCGAGGCGCGCGAGCGGCTGCGCGCCGTGCGGCTGGACGACGGCCGCACGCTGTGGGTGCCGCGGATGATGCGCCCGCGCGCGCTCGACGAGGGCCTGCGGCCGCCGATGATGGGGCCGCCGGGCGACCGGCCGGGCGGGCCTCCCCCGGGCGGCCTGGCACCCTGGCTGCCCGGCGTGCGCGGCCCCTGGCCCGAGGGCCTGGGCTTCGTCGCCCTGCTGGCCGTGCTGTTCGCGGCCGTGGCGGCCGGCGCCTGGCCCGTGGTGCGGCGGCTCACGCGGCGGCTGGAGGCGCTGAAGGCCGGCGTCGAGGCCTTCGGCGCCGGCCAGCTGCACCGCCGCGTAGCCGAGGACGGGCGCGACGAGGTCGCCGCCGTGGCCGCCAGCTTCAACCACGCCGCCGCGCGCATAGAGGCGCTGCTGCGCGCCAACCAGAGCCTGCTGGCCAACGCCAGCCACGAGTTGCGCAGCCCGCTGGCGCGGCTGAAGATGGCCATCGCCATGCTCGACGACGCCGCGCCCGCCGAGCGCGCGCGCCTGAAGCGCGAGATCGACACCAACGTGGCCGAGCTCGACGCGCTGGTCGAGGAGGTGCTGCTGGCCAGCCGGCTGGATGCCCGCGGCACGCTGGAGCCGCCGCAGCCCGTGGCGCTGCTGGCCGTGGCCGCCGAGGAGGCCGCGCGCGTGGGCGCCACCGCCGAGGGCGACGACCTGCAGCTGCCCGGCGACGAGCGGCTGCTGCGCCGCGCCGTGCGCAACCTGCTCGAGAACGCGCGCCGCTACGCCGGTGCCGAGGTGGCGGTGCAGGTGCGGCGCCGGCCCGACGGCGGCGCCGACGTCGTGGTGGCCGACCGCGGCCCCGGCGTGCCCGAGGCGCTGCGCGAGCGCATCTTCGAGCCCTTCTTCCGCATGCCCGGCCACGCCGAGCGCGCGGGCGGCGTGGGGCTGGGCCTGAGCCTGGTGCGGCAGATCGCCGAGCGCCACGGCGGCCGCGCGCGCTGCGAGCCGCGCGACGGCGGCGGCAGCCGCTTCGTCATCAGCCTGCCGGCGGCGCCCCCCTCGACCGCCTGAGCACCCAGCCCAGCACGGCGGCCAGCGCCACCGCGGCCACCACCAGACCCGCCGTCGCGGCAAACCAGTAGCCCGGCGCGCCGCGCAGCGCCGGCGGTGTGTGGCCGCCCACGTCGAAGGCCAGCCAGTAGCCGCCGCCCAGCGCCACGCCCCACAGCGCGGCGACGTAGATCACCACCGAGACGGCGGTGATCTTGTAGGCCCGCAGCACGAAGGCGGCGATGGTCTGCGCCGCGTCGGCGGCGTGGAACACCGCAAGCCAGGCCACCAGCGGCAGCGCCGCGGCCAGCACCGCGGCGTCGCCCGTGTACAGGCCCAGCACCGGCTGGCGCAGCGCGAACACCAGCAGGCCCATCGCCACCGCCAGCAGCGTGCCCAGGGTCAGCGCGTGCCAGCCCAGGCGCGCCGCCTCGGCGTGGCGCCCGGCGCCCACCGACTGCGCCACCAGCGTGCTGCCGGCGTTGCCGATGGCCAGCGGCACCATGAACATCAGGCTCACCAGGTTGACGGCCAGCTGGTGCCCGGCCACCGCCGTGGTGCCCAGCCGGCTGATGAACAGCGCCATGAACGCGAAGCCCGTCACCTCCACCAGGATCGACAGGCCCAGCGGCACGCCCAGCCGCAGCTGCGCCAGCAGCGGCGCGCGCGCCGGGCGGTCCAGGCCGCGGCCCCAGATGGCGTAGCGGTCGTAGAAGGCGTCGCGGCGCAGCACCCGCCAGGCCAGCAGCACCTGCAGCCACATGGCGATGGCGGTGGCGATGCCGCAGCCCACCACGCCCAGCGCCGGCACGCCCAGCGCCGGCACGCCGAACACCAGCGCCGCCGACAGCGGCACCTTGGCCGCCAGGCCGCCGAGCTGGATGGCCATCACCACCTTGGGCCGCGACACCGCGGTGTTGAAGGCGCGGAACAGCGTGAACAGCAGCGACGCCGGCAGCGAGAACGCCAGCGCCAGCAGGTAGCCGCGCACGCGCTCGGCCACCTCGGGCGTGGCGCGGGCCAGCGCCAGGAACGGCGCCGGGAAGGCCAGCAGCGCGCAGCCCATCAGCGCCAGCGCTGCGCCCAGCCACAGCGCCTGGTGCAGCTGGCGGCCGGCCTCGGCGTGGCGGCCGGCCCCGTGCAACTGCCCCACGATGGGCGACAGCGCCATCAGCACGCCCATGAAGCCGATGAACACCGTGATGTAGGCCGCCGCGCCCACGGCCAGCGCGGCCAGGTCGCCGGCGGCGAAGCGCGCGACGAAGATGGTGTCGATGGTGCTGAAGGCCAGCACCGAGACCTGGCCCACGAGCACCGGCCAGGCCAGCGGCGCGATGCGGCGCGCGCTGTCGCGCCAGCCCTCGGTGCCGCTCAAGGCGCGGCTTCCGGGGCCCGGAGGCCTCCTGGGTCGGGGTGGTCCTCGCCGCCAGACTGGCGCGCGCGCTCGGCGTAGCGGTTGAAGCGCCAGGCCGTGCCCTCCTGCGTGATGCGGCGCCACACGGCGCGCTTCTGGCCCGGCGTGTAGCCCGGCCAGTGCTGCACCTCGGCGAAGCGGCGGCCGCAGCCCTTGCAGGTGTCGTCGCCCTGGCTGGTGGAGCAGATGGCGATGCAGGGCGCGTCGGGCGTGGTGGCGTACCAGGCGAGCCAGGCGTCCAGCGCCTTGCGCGGCATGCTGCGCTCGTCGGCCAGCACCTCGCGGTGCCAGACGAGCAGGCCGTAGACCTCGGCCAGCGCGCGCACCTCGGGGCTCAGGCTCACGCCGTCGGGCGAGGGCGAGCGCTCGCGCCACCAGTTGATGGCGGCCTCGATGTCGGTGATGTGGATGGCCCTCTCGGGGCCGTCGTCGGGCGCGGCGTCAGGCATGGGGGCGCGAAGTGTAGCCAGGGCGCCCCGCCAGGCTCAGGCCGGGGCGTAGCCGGCCTCGGCCAGCACGGCCGCCACCGCCTCGCGCGGCAGCGTGGAGTTGACCTCCACCTGCCGGGTGGCGGGATCGGCCTTCACCTCGCCCGCGGGGTCGGCGGCCTTCACCGCCTCGGTGATGGCGCGCACGCAGTGGCCGCAGGACAGGTTCGGGATCGTGAACGCGTAAGCCATGGTCGGAGATCGGCTGGGACAATGCCCGGACTGTGCCACCGACCCTGACCCCCGGCGCTGATGCCGCGCAAACCGCGGCGCTGCCCTTCCCCGTGGCGGGCATGAGCTGCGCCTCGTGCACCGCGCGCGTCGAGCGGGCCGCGCTCGGCGTGCCCGGCGTGACCGAGGCGTCCGTGAACCTGGCCACCGAGACCTTGCGGGTGCAGCCCGGCCCTGGCTTCGACGCGCTGGCGCTGGAGCGCGCCGTCGAGCAGGCCGGCTACGCGCTGCCCACGCACACGGTGATGCTGGCCGTGCACGACATGACCTGCGCCAGCTGCGTGGGCCGCGTCGAGAAGGCGCTGCGCCGGGTGCCGGGCGTGATCGAGGCCAGCGTCAACCTGGCCACCGAGACGGCCCAGGTGCGCGTGGCCGGCGCCGCCGCCGCGCCGGACACCGCCGCCGCGCTGCTGCAGGCCGTGCGCGACGCCGGCTACGGCGCCGAACTCGACACCGCCGCGCCGGCGCAGCCTGTGGCGGGGCGCCGCCTGGGCGAGGGCTGGCGGGTGCTCGCCGCGGCGCTGCTGAGCGCGCCGCTGCTGGCGCCCATGCTGCTGTGGCCGCTGGCCGGCGAGGGCGCCATGCACGCTGCCATGCCGCCGGCCTGGCTTCAGTGGCTGCTGGCCACGCCGGTGCAGTTCGTGCTTGGCGCGCGCTTCTACCGCGCCGGCTGGGCGGCGCTGCGCGCCGGCACCGGCAACATGGACCTGCTCGTGAGCCTGGGCACCAGCGCCGCCTACGGCCTGAGCCTGTGGCAGTGGCTGGGGGCGGGCGCGGACTCGGAACATGGGCACGCGCTGTACTTCGAGAGCTCGGCCGTGGTCATCACGCTGGTGCTGCTGGGCAAGTGGCTCGAGGCCCGCGCGCGCCGCCGCACCACCGCGGCGCTGCAGGCCCTGCGTGCGCTGCGGCCCGAGGTGGCGCGCGTGCGGCGCGACGGCGTGGAGCGCGACGTGCCCGTGGCCGATCTCGTGCGCGGCGACGTGGTCGTGGTGCGCGCCGGCGAGCGTGTGCCGGCCGACGGCGTCGTCATCGAGGGCGCGAGCGCCGTCGACGAGAGCCTGCTCACCGGCGAGAGCCTGCCCGTGCCGCGCGGCGTGGGCGACCGCGTCGCCGGCGGCAGCCTCAACGGCGAGGGTCTGCTGCAACTGCGCGCCACGGCGCTGGGCGCCGAGAGCCTGTTGTCGCGCATCGTGCGGCTGGTCGAGAACGCCCAGGGCCGCAAGGCGCCCATCCAGCGCCTGGTGGACCGCGTCAGCGCCGTCTTCGTGCCGGTGGTGGTGGCGGTGGCGTTGCTGACGCTGCTGGCCTGGGGCCTGCTGGGCGGCGACTGGACGGCCGGCGTGCTCAACGCGGTGAGCGTGCTCGTCATCGCCTGCCCCTGCGCGCTGGGGCTGGCCACCCCGGCGGCCATCATGGCCGGCACCGGCGTGGCGGCGCGCCGCGGCGTGCTGGTGAAGGATGCCGAGGCGCTGGAGCGCGCGCACGCCGTGCGCGTGGTGGCCTGGGACAAGACCGGCACGCTCACCGAAGGCCGGCCGCGCGTGGTGGCGCACGAGGCGCTGGACGGCGATGACGCGGCGTTGCTTGCCACGGCCGCGGCGCTGCAGGCCGCCAGCACGCACCCGCTGGCGCGCGCGGTGATCGAGGCCGCGCCCGGGCCGGTGGCCGCCGCGCAGGGCGTGAAGGTGGTGCCCGGCCGTGGCGTGGAGGGGCTGGTCGGGGGGCGCCGGGCCTGCCTGGGCAGCGAGCGCTGGATGCGCGAGCTGGGCGTGCCGATCGATGCGCTGGCGCCGGTGTTGCAGGCGCAGCAGGCGCAGGGTCGCAGCGTCTCGCTGCTGGCGCTGGAGGAGGGCGGCGCGCTGCGTCTGGCCGGCTGGCTGGCCTTCGGCGACCGCGCCAAGCCCGGCGCCGCCGAGGCCGTGGCCACGCTGGCGCGCCAGGGCGTGCGCTCGGTGCTCATCAGCGGCGACAACGCCGGCGCCGCAAACCACCTGGCGGCCGAACTCGGCATCGCCGAGGTGCACGCCGAGGTGCTGCCGGCCGACAAGGCGCGCCAGGTGGCCGCGCTGCGCGACGGGCTTCCCAAGGGCGCCGCCGTGGCCATGGTGGGCGACGGCGTGAACGACGCGCCGGCGCTGGCCGCGGCCGACGTCGGCATCGCGATGGCGCCGGCCGACGGCGGCGGCAGCGACGTGGCGTTGCACGCTGCCGGCATCACGCTGCTGCGCGGCGACCCGCGCGCCGTGGCCGACGCCATCGACGTGAGCCGCCGCACCCACGCCAAGATCCGCCAAAACCTGTTCTGGGCCTTCGCCTTCAACGCCGTGGGCATTCCGGCGGCGGCGCTGGGCCACCTGAGCCCGGTGATCGCCGGCGGCGCGATGGCGATGAGCAGCGTGCTGGTGGTGAGCAACGCGCTGTGGCTGGCGCGCTGGCGCGGCGCCGGGCGCGCCTGAACGAGGCCGGCGGCACTCTGCAATCAGTTCCGTGCTGGTGTGTCGGCCGCCGGCCCATTGCGGGCTTTCGCGGAAGCAGATTCGCCGCCATGAAGCTGACATTCGCACGCCCTCAGGCCCAGCCCGCCTGCAGGTCGATGATCGCCTTGGTGATCAGCTTCACCACCCAGTCTGGGTCTGTTCCTTGCCCTTCCGTGTTCGTGAAAGCGCTGATGGCGAACTGGCCATCCAGCGCGATCACGCTGTAGGCAGTGAAGCCCTCGACGATTCCCGAATGAAAGAGGCAGACCTTTTGCTTGAAGGCGTCAGGTAGCGGGCCCACTTCCCAGCCCAAGACATAGTCGCTGACGGGCGTGCGAAGACGCTGCACATAAGCTGCCGGCAGTGGGGTGGCCTCACCGCCCAGGGCCTGCTGGTGCAACTGCTGCCACTTGGCGTAGCCGGTCACGGTGGCGAACACGTTACCCGCGGCCTGGATCAGCACGTCCTGCCAAACCTGCAGCTCGGGCGGGTACCCGTCCAAGACCTGCAGTGCACCCAAGGCGCCAACATGCCCGCGCTGGCGAGCCAAGCCTGCCGTGGTTGGCAGACCCAGGCTCAAGCCAGGTCCGCCAGGCATGCCAAGCAGGGGGACGATCAGTTCGTCGAACAAGGCGGTGAAGCTCTTGCCACTGCGGGCTTCCAGAATCATGCCAACCAGCATGTAGTCGACGTTGGAATACAGAAAGTCCTGGCCCGGCGTCACGCCCGGCTGGGCCTGTTGCAGCGCCCAGGCAGCCGCGAAGCGGCGACGGCCCGCGAAAGTCTCGGGCAAGGGCTCGGTCTGCGCGGCAAGGAACTCCAGGAACAGACCGACATCGGCCTCGTTGTCCATCGCGATCAAGCCGCCGCGATGCGCGAGCAGTTGCTCGACCGTCACGCTGCGAAACGCCGGAAGCATGCCGGCAGCCAAGTCCGGCAGGGCATCCGCCAGGCTGAGCGTCCAGCTCAGTTGCCCACGGTCAATCAGCTTGGCGGCCATGCAGGCCGTCATCGCCTTGGAGGCAGAACCGATGCGCAGCCAGTCGCCGATAGCCGTGGCAGCAGGCGCGCCCTTTTGCCGAAGGCCGGCGGCGGCCGTGGCGCTGGATTGCCGATCGGCGTAGTGCAGGCTGGCCGACACCAGACCGGCGGCCATCGCCTTGCTGGCCGTTTGCTCAAGCAGGTTCTTGCGCCGGGCCTTGTTGGCGGCGTCTTCAAGGGCAGTATTGCCCCTACCCCCGCCGCAAGCGGTCAGTGCCGCGCTGCTGAGTCCCAGCGCGAGCAGTTGGCGGCGATTGATTCGGCGTGGGGCGTCGGAATGGGTCGGTGTCATCGGTGTTCCTTGTGAGGCGCTGTGCCCGGACGCCGCGGTTGCGGGTCTCGGAAACAACTGACAGTCACTGTAGAAACGACCGATGCAAGTCCGGTGCACCCCGTGTGGAGACTCGGTGGAGGCGCGGCAGGGCAGGCTGGACAGGACTCAGGGCGATGCCGGGAGGCGGACTTCCAGCAGCGCGCCCCCATCGGGCCGATTGGCCGCGTGGGCCTGTCCACCGTGGGCGTCGGCGATGGCACGGACCACACTCAGGCCCAGGCCGCTGCCGCCGGTCTGACGCGAGCGCGACGCCTCGCTGCGCCAGAAGCGCTCGAACGCCCTCTCGGCGCCGCCTGGCGGAAAGCCGGCGCCACGATCGAGCACACGCAGCACGCCCGCGCTGCCTGATGCGTGGGTTTCGATCCGCACCACGCCACCTTCGCTGGCGTAGCGGCGCGCGTTGTCCAGCAGGCAGGTCAGCACCTGGCGCAAGCGCTGGGGATCGGCGTGGACAGGTGCCGGGCGCAGGTCCAGTTCCAGCCGCATGCCCAGCGCATGCAGGTCGGGCTCGATCACCGGCAGCAGGCTTTCCACTTCCGTGGCCAGTTCCATCGGGCGGCACTGCAGCGCCAGGCTGTTTGCGCCGGCCAGGCTGACCACGCGCAGGTCATCCACCACGCGGCTGAGCGAATCGACCTGCTGGATCAGTGCTGTGAACTCGGCCGGGCCGATGGCGAACACGCCGTCGTGGATGCCTTGCAGCCTCCCGCGCAGGATGGTGAGCGGTGTACGCAACTCGTGCGCGATCGCGGCGGTCGACTCCTTCAACTCACGCCGGGATGCGGCCAGGCTGTCGGCCATGTGGTTGAAGTCATCGACCAGTTGCCGCAGTTCCAGGCTGCTGCCACGTCCTGGCTCGGCACGTGCGTCGAGATCGCCCTGCGCCACGCGCCGCGCGGCATGTGCCACGCGTTCCATGGGGCGCGCCAGGCGGTGAGCCACGCCCGTGGCCAGCCCAACCGCCACGCAAGCAGCCAACACGGTCAGCACGGCCAGGCCCAGGTCGCTGTAGAACCGCCCCTGGGCGCTTGCGGCCTCTGACGCCTCCTTGAGCGCCCGCAGATCCCCCAGATCAGGCAGTCGCAGCGCTTCGAGGTCGCGATCGGCGCGCTGCGCGGCCAGCGGCAGGTTATCCAGGTAATGGGCAGTCAACCACGCGTCCAACATGCGTGCGCCACCATAAATGAAGCTGAAGGCGCCGACGAAGAAGATCAACATGCCCAGCGTGAACTGGGTGCGCAAACGGCGAGCCTTCATCCTGAATCCTCTTGGCGGTGGCTGCTGGTAGCCACTCAAGTTGCCCGCAGCCGATAGCCCACGCCGCGCACGCCGTCGAGCCAATCGTGTCCGCCGGCTGCTTCAAACTTCTTGCGCAGTTTGGAGACATGGCTGTCAACCGTGCGTTCGATGGCCTCGCCATCGGGTGGCAGGCAGGCATCCAGCAGCTCGGCGCGACTGAAGGCTTTGTTCGGGCTGCGCGCCATGAAGCTCAGCATGCGGAATTCGGTCAGCGTCAGGCTCAGCGCTTGCGCGGGGCCATCGCCCGCCTGCAGACTGGCGCTGTGCGCGCTCAAGTCCACGGTGAGGCCGGCCACGCGCAGCAGGGCCGCGGCAGTGCCCCCGCCCTGGGTGCGGCGCAGCACGGCTTTGGCGCGCGCCACGACTTCGACAGGATTGAAGGGCTTGACCACGTAGTCGTCGGCGCCAATGCGCAGCGCGCTGAGCTTGTCCAGGTCCTCGCCCATCGCGCTGGCCATGATCACCGGCGTCGAGCCGCGCGCGCGCAGCGCTGCCAGCACCTCGAAGCCATCACGGCGGGGCAGTTTCACATCCAACACCACCAGGTCGGGTGACAGCATTTGGTGGTGCTGCAATGCCAGATCACCATCACCGGCCCTCACCGTGCGATAGCCCTCACGGGCGAAGTAGGCCGCCAGGATGTCGGCAATCTGCGGCTCGTCTTCAACGATCAAGATGAGGGCGTTGTCCACTGTCGAAAGGCTGTCGTTGTCGGTTCGGTGACCCGCCAGTTTAGGCAGGAGTGTGGATAACCTGTGCACGGACTGCGCGAGTTCCGTGGAAGGCTTACCGCCCCTATGGATCAAGGCACGAGTTGCCCTCGTCGGCAGCGGTCGCAACGGCCCCGGTCAGACCTTCTTCAGGCTGGACGGACTGAGGTGCCAGGAAGCCGACTTCCACGACCAACCGCAACTGGCCGCGACCCGCCATTGAATGCGACCGTCTGCAGGAGTGCGCTGGTTGCATCTCAGTCGCGCAGGTAGCCCAGCAGCCCTTCCAGCGTGAACAGCTGCCGTGTGTCGGCCTCCGGGATCCGGCGCCCGGTGCGTTCGCCCAGCGCGATGACGAAGTTCAGGAAGTCCATCGAGTCCAGGTCCAGCGCCTCGCGCAGGTCTTCATGGTCGCCGACGGCGGCCAGGTCGGCCTCGGGGGCGATGCCGGCCAGCACCTCGGCGGCCAGGGCGCGGATTTCGTGGTCGGTCATCGGGGGTCTCCGGGTCAAAGGGTGGCCGGGGACTGCAGCGCCCGGTCAATGGCGGCCAGCAACTGGCCGCCGAGGTGGCCGTCGCTGGCGCGGTGGTCGGCAGCCAGCGTGACCGTGACCTGCGGCCGCGCGACGACCTGGCCGTCCACCACCGCCGGCCGCTCGACGACGCGGCCAAAGCCGACGATCGCCACCTGCGGCGGGTAGATCACGCCGTAGACGCTCTCGGCGCCGCGCTCGCCTAGGCTGGTGACGGTGACGGTGGGGTCTGTGAGCTCGGAGCTGCGCAGGCCCCCCGCGCGTGCGCGTTGCACCAGGTCGCGCAGCGCGGCCATCAGCGCCGGCATCGGTAGCCGGTCGGCGTCGTGCACGGCTGGCGCGACCAGGCCACCGCCCCGCAGCGCGATGGCCCAGCCGACGTGCACGCCGGCACCGGCTCGGAACACGCCGTTCTCGTGGAAGCCGTTGAGCTGCGGCACCTGCACCAGCGCCAGGGCGCTGGCCTTCAGCAGCAGCGCGGCCGGCAGCAGGCGATCGACGGGATCGCGCTCGGCGTTGTAGGCGTCCAGCCAGGCCTGGGCGCGCTCGAAGTCGACCGTGGTCGACAGGTAGTAGTGCGGGATCTCGCGCTTGGAGCGGCCCATCGCGGCGGCGATGGCCTGCCGCATCTGGGCCGGGTCGAAACCGCCGCGGGCGGCGCGGGGCGACGCGGCGGCCTCGGCCCGTTCCCCGACCGGCCGCTTCACGCCCAGCGCGGCGGCGCGCTCAACGTCGGCCAGGGTCACCGCGCCATCCGGGCCCGTGCCGGCCAGGGCGTCGGCGTCCAGGCCCAGCTCGCCGGCGCGGCGGCGCGCGACGGGCGTGACGCGGGCGCGCGCGGCGGCCTCTTCCGGAAGCGCGGCCTCGGGCGCAGGCGCTGCCGCCAGGGTTGGCTCCGGTGCGTGGGCCGGTGCGCCGGCCGGTGCGTGCGCCAGTGCAGGTGCCGATGCGGGCGCCGCGGCGGGCGCGGGGGAGTGTGCTGGAGCTGCCACCGCGTCCGCGCCTTCTCCGGCCGTGCGCACGCGCGCCAGTACCGAACCCACCGGCAGGTCCTCGCCCAGCGGCGCGAGCTCGCCGATCTCGCCGTCGAGGAAGCACTCGACGTCGATCGCGCCCTTGTGCGTCTCGACCACGGCGACCACGTCGCCCGGCCTCACCCGGTCGCCGGCCTTGACGTTCCATTGCACGACCCGGCCGGTCTCCATGTCGGCGCCCAGCGCGGGCATCGTGAAGTCGGCCATCGTCAGCCGCCCCGGTGCGCAGGGCACAGCGAGCGGGCGGCGGCCACGATGTCGTCCACACGCGGCAGCGCCGCCTCTTCCAGGTGCGCGGCATACGGCACCGGCACCTCGCGGCTGCAGACGCGGCGCACCGGCGCGTCGAGCTCGTACAGCGCGTCCTCGGCCAGCCGGGCCGCGATCTCGGCCGAGATCGAGCCGCTCTTCCAGCCCTCGTCGACGATCACCACGCGCCGCGTGCGCGAGACCGACGCGGTGACCGTCGGCATGTCCAGCGGCCGCAGCACGCGCAGATCCATGACCTCGGCCTCGATGCCGTCCCGGGCCAGCGCTTCGGCCGCGGCCAGGCACTTGGGCAGGCTGTTGCCGTAGGTCACCAGCGTGAGGTCGCGGCCGGCGCGCCGCACCCGGGCGTGCTCGATGTCCACCGCGGTCACGGCCGGGTCGAGCTCGCCCTCGCTGTTGTAGAGCACGATGTGCTCGAACAGCAGCACCGGGTTGGGGTCGGCCAGCGCGGCGGCGAGCATGAAGCGCGCGTCCTCCACCGTGCCGGGCACCAGCACCTTCAGGCCCGGGATGTGCGCGTACCAGCCCTCCAGGCTGTGCGAGTGCTGCGCCGCCAGCTGCCGCCCGCCGCCGGTGGCCATGCGGATGACCAGCGGCACCGCGAACTGGCCGCCGGTCATGTGCGACAGCGTGGCCGCGTTGTTCATGATCTGGTCCAGCGCCAGCAGGCTGAAGTTGCAGGTCATGATCTCGACGATGGGCCGCAGGCCGGCCAGCGCGGCGCCGATGCCGATGCCGGTGAAGCCGTTCTCGGCCAGCGGCGTGTCGACGATGCGCCGGGGCCCGAACTCCTCCAGCAGCCCTTTCGTCACCGCGTAGCAGCCGCCGTACTTGCCCACGTCCTCGCCCATCACGAAGCAGCGGGGGTCGCGGGCCAGCGCATCGCGCAGGGCCTGTCGGCAGGCCTCGCGGTAGCTCATGCGCAGCGGGGCCGTCATGGCCGCGCCCCCGGCGCCGGATCCTGCACCACGCGGTCCATCAGCACGAAGCGCTCGAGCTCGGCCACCGGCTCCAGCGTGCCGGCCTCGGCGAAGGCCACCGCGCCGGCGATCTCGGCGGCCACCGCGGATTCGATGGCGGCGGCCTCGGCGTCCGACAGCTGGTGGTTGGCCACCATCCAGGCCCGCAGCCGCTCGAGCGGGTCCAGCGGCTTCCAGCCCTCGACCTCGTCGCGGCTGCGGTAGGCCTGGGTGTCGAACATCGAGTGCGCGCGGAAGCGGTAGGTACGCGCCTCCAGGAAGAACGGCCCGGCGCCGGAGCGGACGTGCGCCAGCGCGCGCCGCGCGGCGGCCTCCACCCGCACCGGGTCCATGCCGTCGACGCGCTCGGCCGGCATGCGGTAGGCGGCGGCCTTGCGCCAGATCTCGGTCTCGACCTCGCTGTCCTCCAGCGGCACGCCCATGGCGTAGAGGTTGTTCTCGCAGACGAACAGCACCGGCAGCTGCCACAGCTGCGCCAGGTTCATGGTCTCGTGGAACACGCCTTCGCCGACCGCGCCTTCGCCGAAGAAGCAGGCGGTCACGGCGCCGCGGCCCAGCCGCTGGTCGGCCATCGCGATGCCGGCGGCCAGCGGCAGCCCGCCGCCGACGATGGCGTTGCCGCCGAAGAAGCGCCGGCCGGCGTCGAACAGGTGCATCGAGCCGCCGCGGCCGCGGCAGCAGCCCTCGGCCTTGCCCATCATCTCGGCCAGCAGCGGCGCCATCGGCACGCCGTGCGCCAGCGCCTGGCCGTGCTCGCGGTAGGTGGCAACGACGGCGTCGCGCGCGGCGTCCAGCGCGCTGCACACGCCCACGGCCACCGCCTCCTCGCCGTCGTACAGGTGCAGGAAGCCGCGGATCTTCTGCGCCTGGTACAGCTCCACGCACTTGGCCTCGAAGCGGCGGATGCGCAGCATCTGCCGCCACAGGTGGTGCAGGTGGGCGCGGTCAAGGTGGATCTTCTCGGTCATCGCGTGCCCCTCACGTCTTCTCGTCGCTCTCGAGCGTGGACAGATCGCCCTCGGGCAGGCCCAGCTCGCGCGCCTTCAGCAGCCGCCGCATGATCTTGCCGCTGCGCGTCTTGGGCAGGTTGCCGCGGAACTCGATGGACTTCGGCGCCACCGCCGCGCCCAGCCGCTTGCGCGCGTGGCCCAGCAGTTCGCGCATCAGCGCCTCGCCGGGCTCGAAGCCGGGCTTCAGCGCGACGAAGGCCTTGACCACCTCGCCCACCGTGTCGTCGGGGATGCCGATCACGCCGGCCTCGGCCACCGCCGGGTGCTCGATCAGCGCGCTCTCGACCTCGAAGGGCCCGATCAGGTGGCCGGCCGACTTGATGACGTCGTCGGCGCGCCCGACGAACCAGTAGTAGCCGTCCTCGTCGCGGCGCGCGAGGTCGCCGCTGAGGTACCAGCCGCCGTCGAAGCACTTGTCGTAGCGCGCCGGCTCGTTCAGGTAGCCGCGCATCATCGAGGGCCAGGGCGTCTTCAGTGCCAGTTCGCCGTCGATGCCCGCGCCCACCGGGTGCACGTGGCCGTCGGCGCCGCGCTGCACGATGGCGGCGGTGACGCCCGGCAGCGGCTGGCCCATCGAGCCGGGCTTGATGTCCAGCGCCGGCACGTTGGCGATCATGATGCCGCCGGTCTCGGTCTGCCACCAGTTGTCGTGGAACGGCAGCCCGAAGGCCTGCCGGCCCCAGACCACGGCCTCGGGGTTGAGCGGCTCGCCGACGCTGGCCATGAAGCGCAGTGCCGAGAGGTCGCGCCCGGCCAGCGGCCCGGTGCCCAGCCGCATCATCATGCGGATGGCGGTGGGCGCGGTGTACCAGACGCTGACGCGCTCTCGCTCGAGCACCTCGTACCAGCTGGCGGCGTCGAACTCGGCCTCGACGACGATGCTGGTCACGCCGCAGACCAGCGGCGCGATGACGCCGTAGCTGGTGCCGGTGACCCAGCCGGGATCGGCGGTGCACCAGTAGACATCGTCGTCGTGCAGGTCGAGCGCGAAGCGCCCCGTCATCGCGTGCGCCACCACCGCCTCGTGCACGTGCTGCGCGCCCTTGGGGCGGCCCGTGGTGCCGCTGGTGAAGTGCAGCAGGCTGGGCGATTCGGGCGGGGTGGGTGGGATCGTCCAGCGGCCCGGCTGCGCGTCCACGAGCGTGGCCCAGCGGTGCACGCCGGGGTCTTGCAGCAGCGCCGGCGGGGCATCGCCCACCAGCACCACGTGCGACAGGCGCGGCAGCCGGTCCCTCAGCGCGCGCAGCTTGCGCTGGTACAGCTCGGGGGTGGTGACGATCAGCCGCGCGTCGCCCATCTCGCAGCGCGTGGCGATGGGCTCCGGCCCGAAGGCCGAGAACAGCGGCGTCACCACGGCCCGCGCCTTCAGCGCGCCCAGCATCGCGGCGTACAGCTCGGGCACGCGGCCCATCAGCACGAAGACGCCGTCGCCGGCGCCCAGGCCCAGCGAGGCCAGCGCCTGGGCGAAGCGGCTGCTGGCGGCGGCCAGCTCGGCGTAGCTGAGGTCGCGCCGCTCGCCCGACTTGCCGATCCAGCGCAGCGCCGTGCGCGCGCCGCGGCCGTGGAGCAGGTGGCGGTCCACCGCCTCGAAGGCGATGTTCAGGCCGGCGCCGCCGGGCAGGCCGTCAAGCCAGCCGCGGGCGTCGCCCCAGTCGAACCGCTCGCGCATCGCCGCCGGGTCGGCCAGGTTGGGCGCTCGCCCGAACGCCTGCGCATCCTTGACGATCCTCGGCCAGCGGGATGCTTCCGCCGTGCTCATCGGAAGGCTCGCATGAGTCGTCTCCCTTCGCGCAGGCACCTTGCCGCCTGTGGCGGCCATGATCGGCGGGGGACGGCGTTCGCGACTTGAGAGAGGTCAATGCCGCGCCGGGCAATCCCTCAGGGCGCGAGCCCGCTGGCCAGCAGGCGGCCGACCGCGAGCACGTCGGCCGCGGTGAGTTCGTGGCGGACGCGGCGCTCGATCTGGCCGTCGGCGCGCTCGTCGAACAGCACCGCCACCGGCATGCCGACCTTCGGCGCGTACCAGTAGGTGTGGCGCCAGGTGAGATAGGGCCGCGTGCCGTTGCTGCGCTCGGCACGCCCGCGCAGGTCGACCTCGACCCGCACCGCGTCGAAGCTGCCGGCCTCGGTGGTGATGCGCTCGCTCGCGCCGACGCGCACCGAGCCAGAGAACTCGGCGCGGGTGATGATGCCGTCCGCCGTGCGCGACTGGTAGCGCGTCTCGATGTCGCGCCGCGCGCGGTTGCCGCTGGCGGCCACTTCGGCGGCCGGCACCCCGGGGCTCCACGTGGCCCAGCTGCCGGTGCGCACCTCGTTGACGACGCGCAGCTGCCCGCGGCCGTCGGCCTGCACCGCGCCGTCGCCGATCCACAGGCCGCCGTCGGGCTCGATGCGGTCGATGCGCCAGAGGTACTGCCCGACGAACTCGTCGCGCATCAGGTCGCGCACCGCATAGCGCCAGCGGTCGCCTTCGGCCAGGCCGCCCTCGCTGCGCCGCGGCTGCGTCGGGCGTCGAGCGGTGTCCTCGTCGCCCCAGCGCGTGATCTCGGTCAGGCGCCGCATCGTCTCGGCCTCGGTCTCGCCGTGCGCCCGCTCGCGTTCCTCGGCCTCGCGGCGCAGCATCTCGGTGATCTCGCGGTCGTCCATCGGAGCCGGTCGCGCCGCAGCGGGGCGGGTCGCAGCCACCGGCGGCGCCACGGCGGCGGACGGTGCGGGTGTCTGCGCAGGTGGCTGCGCGGGCGTCGGCGCGGGCGTTGGCGCGACGATCGTCGGGGCCACCGCCGGTGCCAGTGCCAGTGCCGGTGCCGGTGCCGGTGCAGCCGGGGCGGGAATCGCGGCCACGCCCATCGCCTGGAGCCGCTCGCGCGCGGCCTCGGCGTGGCGCCCGGCGGGGAAGCGCCGCAGGTACAGCGACACCTCCACCGGGTTGGCGGCGTCCTTGACGGTCTCCCACAGCGCGTCGTCGAGCGCGACCTGGGCGCTGACGGCGGCCGCCGGCGGCGCGGCGGGCGCGGCGACCGGCGGCACGAAGAAGAAGTCGCCCGTCAGCGCGGTCGATTCCCAGGGCTGCTGGCGGTTGTTGGAATCGCGCAGCACGCCGTTGCGCACCACCTTGAACACGTCCTCCACCTTGAGCCCCGGCCGCTTGATCGCGGCCAGCAGGTGGCTGGTGTACAGGCCGTTGCTGCCGCGGCCGTCGCTCGCCACCGAGCCCGGCGCCGTCGAGAACGCCACCAGCGTGCCGACCGGCGCGTCCATCTGCGCCAGGCCGCGCGAGGCGCTGCGCATGCTGCGCGCGAAGGGGTTGTCGCGGCAGGAGTCGAGGATCAGCAGGTTGGTGCCGTTGCCGGCCGACTCCATCTTGTCGAGCACGGCCTGCGCCTCCAGGCTCTGGTAGGCCACTTCGTCCTCGTGCGTGATGTCCGCGCCCACCGGGATCAGGAAGTTCCGCCCCTTGATCTGCACGCCATGGCCGGCGTAGTAGAAGATGCCGACGGCCCCAGATCCGGCGGTGCGCAGGCGCTCGCCGAACTCGCGCACCGCGCCGATCATCTCGCGCAGGTTGGCGTCGGTGCGCAGCAGCACCTGGAACCCGACGGCCTCGAGCGACGTCGCCATCGCGCGCGCATCGTTGACGGGGTTGAGCAGCGGGCCGACGGCGTAGGCGTTGTTGCCGATCACCAGCGCCAGCCGCGCGCCGTTGGCCACGGCCGAGTCCGGCGCGGCCGCGGGCCCGGCCGGTGCGGGCGACTGGGCCGCGGCCGGGCCGACGAGGCCCAGGCCGCCGGCCGCCAGCCCGACGAGCGCCACGATGGCCACGAGGGCCCGGCGGCAGGCCGCGCGCGCGGCCCGCCGGGCCATGCTGGCCCAGGCCGTGTCGGAGCGGCGCCAGGGTGTCGGGGACATCTGTGGATTATCGGCCGCACCCTGGGCGGACTGCGGTGCCGTGGCCGGGACAATTGCGCGCGCCCGCCGCGATTCCCGGGCCCGGCTCGCGCGGCCGGCGGCGCCGGATCAGCCGCCCGCGTCCCGAGGCGGCCAGACCATCGCCACCTCCAGCCCGGGCCGGGCGTTGCGGATGCGCAGTTCGCCGCCGTGCGCCTGCGCCACCTGCCGGCACAGGTGCAGCCCCAGGCCCACGCCGCCGGCGCTGCGCGTGCGCGCGGCGTCGGGCCGGTGGAAGGGCTCGCCCAGCCGAGCGAGCTGCTCGTCGGCCACGCCGGGGCCGTGGTCGCGCAGGCCCAGGGCCCAGCGGCCGTCGGGCTCGGCGCGCAGGAACAGCTGCGGCGGCCGCGGCGCACCGGCGGCGTGGCGGCGGGCGTTGGACAGCAGGTTGCGCAGCATCAGCCGGACGCGCGTCTCGTCGAGCGCGGCCCGCGCGGGCGCGATGGCGATGTCCGCCTCGGCGCCGCCCTCGGCCGCCAGTTCGTGCAGCAACGCGGCCAGGTCCAGCGGCACCGCCTGCAGCGCGGCGTGGCCCCGCTGCAGCCGCTCGCTCTCCAGCAGCGTGGCCACGAGGTCGCGCATCTCGGCCAGGTCCTTCAGCAGCGCCGCGCGCTCGGGGCTGTCGTCCAGCAGCTCGGCGTTGAGCCGCGCGCGCGTCAGCGGGCTGCGCAGCTCGTGGCTGATGGCCAGCAGCAGCGTGCGCTTGGCCTCCAGCATGCCGGCCAGGCTGCCGGCCATGCCGTCGATGCGGGCGGCCAGCGCGCCGAGTTCGTCGTCGCGCAGCCGGCCGTCGCGCGCACAGGGCGCGAAGGCGGCGATCGGCCGGTCGAAGCGGCCCTCGGTGTAGGCGGCCACGCCGGCGCCGATGGCGTCCAGCGGCCGCAGCAGCCGCCGCACGGCCAGGTAGGCCAGCGCGGTGACGCTGGCCAGCAGCGCCAGCGCGACCCAGCCCAGCCGGCGCGGCCGCTGCCCGTTGGGCGGCGCCACCAGGCCGAAGCGCAGCACGTGGCCGTCGGCCAGCGTGCGCGCCAAGCCCCAGCCGCCGGGGCCGTCGCGGTCGTCGGCGTCGTCGCCGTGGTCGTGGTCCCGGCCGGGGTGGCTGTCGAAGCGCAGCACCGGCCCGTCGATGCGCACGCGCACGGGCAGCCGCTCGGCGATGGCGCGTGCGCGCGCCAGGTCGGGCGGCGTGCCGATCTCGGCGGCCAGGCGGTCCACGTAGTCGGCCGCCAGCGGCTGCGCATAGCCCTGCCAGCCGCCCTGCAGCGCCCTCTGCAGCGTGCCCAGCAACAGCAGGCCCAGCACCAGCGCCAGCAGCAGGAACAGCGCCAGCAGCCGCAGCTTCAGGCTGTGGCGGAAGCGGTGCGCGGCTTGCCGCAGCGACGCGAGCACGGCCATGCGGTCAGGTGCGCACGCCGGCAAACAGGTAGCCGGCGTTGCGCCGCGTGTGGATCACGTCCAGCGGCTCGAGCTTGCGGCGCAGCCGGCTGACCAGCAGGTCGACGGCACGGCTGTGGATGTCCTCGGCGGCGTGGCCGCGCAGCCGGTTCAGGATGTCGTCGCGCCCGAACACGCGGCCGGGCACGGCGGCCAGCATCAGCAGCAGCTCGAACTCGGTGCCGGTGAGCTCCACCGCGCGGCCGTCGAGTTGCACGGTGTGGCGCGCGGGGTCGATGCTCAGCCGCTCGAAGTGCAGCGGCGCCGGGGCCGCAGGGGCGGCCGCCGCTGCCGCGGCGCTGCGCCGCCACACCGTCTGCAGCCGCGCCAGCAGTTCGCGCGGCTCGAAGGGCTTGGGCAGGTAGTCGTCGGCGCCGAGCTCCAGGCCGACGACGCGGTCCATCACGTCGCCGCGCGCGGTGAGCATCAGCAGCGGCAGCGTGCCCAGCGGCGGCGGCTCGCGGCGCAGCACCCGGCACAGCTCGAAGCCGTCCATCTCGGGCAGCATCACGTCCAGCAGCGCGGCGTCGAAGCGGCCCGCGCCGCCGGTGCGCAACAGGGCCAGCGCGTCGCTGGGGCGCGTGGCCTGCTGCAGCTCGATGCCGTGGCGGCGGAAAAACGCCGCCAGCGGCGCGCCCAGCGCCTCGTCGTCGTCGACGAGCAGCAGGCGGCGGGTCGCGGGCGGGGGCGTCATGGCGCGATGCTACGGGGCTGCCGTTCAGCGGCTGTCGCGGCCGTCGCGGCCCCGGGCCAGCTTCTCGCGCAGCTCGGCCTGCTGGGCCGGGCGCAGGCTGTCGTAGAAGTCGGCCGCGGCGTTGATGAGCGCCGGGCTCTGCGCGCCGGCCATCGCCAGCTGCGCCTGCACCAGCGTGTTGACGCGGCCGCGGTCCAGCGTGGGCCCGGCGATGGCGGCCTTGAGTTCCTCGCGCGGGTCGGCGCTGGTGGACACCGCCGCGTTGCGCACCTCGCGCAGCCGCTCGGCCAGCGCGGCCAGCCGCGCCTTCTGGTTGGCGTCGAGCTCGAGTTCGCGCGCAGCCCGCTCGATCAGCCGGCCCTGCAGCGGCGCGGCCTCGGCAGCCGAGACCGGCTTCCAGCCGGCGTAGGCGCCGGCGAAGCGGCCGTGCTCGCGGTGGGCGTAGGCGGCAAAGCCGCCGAGCAGCGTGGCGGCGGCGGCCAGGCCGATGAGGGTGCGCTTGATCCAGGTCTTCATGGGCAACTCCGTGGGTGGGTGAACGGTGTGCCCATGGTCGGCAGCCGGCGCCGCGGCGTCCTGTCGCGGCGGTATCGCTGCGTATCGTTTCTTGTCAAGGCGGGCGTCAGGGAGCGGGTGGAACAATCGCCGCCAACCCCCGCACCCGGAGAACCCTCCCATGAACCTCAAAGGCAAGACCGCCCTCGTCACCGGCAGCACCAGCGGCATCGGGCTGGGCATCGCGATGAGCCTGGCGCGCCAGGGCGCCACGCTCGTGCTGAACGGCTTCGGCGACGTCGACGGCGCCAAGGCCCGCGTGGCCGCGCTGGGCGTGCCCGTGCACTACCACGGCGCCGACATGAGCAGGCCCGCCGAGATCGAGGCCATGATGACCTTCGCGGCCGAGGCCGCCGGCGGCGTGGACATCCTCGTCAACAACGCCGGCATCCAGCATGTGGCCAACGTCGAGGACTTCCCGGTCGAGCGCTGGGACGCGATCATCGCCATCAACCTGTCGAGCGCCTTCCACACCAGCCGCCTGGCCATCCCGGCCATGCGCGCGCGCAACTGGGGCCGCATCGTCAACATCGCCAGCGCGCACGGCCTGGTGGCCAGCGCCGCCAAGAGCGCCTACGTGGCGGCCAAGCACGGCATCGTCGGCCTGACCAAGGCCAGCGCGCTGGAGCTGGCGACCACCGGCGTCACTGTCAACGCCATCTGCCCCGGCTGGGTGCTGACGCCGCTGGTGCAGAAGCAGATCGACGCCCGCGCCGCGCGCGACGGTCTCAGCGGCGACGAGGCCCGCGTAGCGCTGCTCGGCGAGAAGCAGCCCTCGCTGCAGTTCACCACGCCCGAGCAGCTGGGCGAGCTGGCGGTCTTCCTGTGCTCCGAGGCCGCCGCCAACGTGCGCGGCGTGGCCTGGGCGGTGGACGGCGGCTGGACGGCCCAATAGCCCCTCAGCGAGCCGCCCGAGTGCGTCGGGCCGCGGGCCCAAGCACGCCACCAAGCGGCCGCCGCGGAGCGGGCTCCGCCCGGCCGCCGGCGGCGCCCCCCTGGGGGGGAGCGCCGTCGGCGCTCCGGGGGGGGGGTCAACTCTCCGCCGTAAAGCCAATGCGCTTGACCAGCGGCCCCCAGCGCTCGAGCTCGGCGCGCTGGCTGCGCGCCATCTCGTCGATGGTGCTGCCTTGCGCGATGAGGCCGACGACGCCGATGCCGTCGATCACCGCGCGGTCGCGCAGCGCCGCGTTGATGGCCTGGTTGGCGGCCTGCACCACGGCCATCGGCGTGCGCGCCGGGGCGTGGAAGCCGAACCACTCCTCGGTGGTGAGCTCGCCGAAGCCCTGCTCGGCGAAGGTGGCCACCTCGGGCGCGAAGGGCAGGCGGGCGCGTCCCGAGAAGGCCAGGATGCGCAGCTTGCCGGCGCGGTGGTTGGCCAGGAAGTCGCCGCCGGGCGTGAACATGCAGGCGATCTGGCCCCCCACGACGTCGGTGATGCCCGGCACGCTGCCGCGGTAGGGGATGTGCTTGAACTCGAAGTTCTGGCTCAGCCCGAGCAGCGCGCCCAGGAAGTGCGGCGTGCTGCCGGCGGCGGGGCTGCCGTAGTTGGCCTTGTCGGGGTTGGCCTTGGCCCAGGCGATGAAGCCGCGCACGTCCTTCACGCTGTCGGGCACGACGGGGCCCACCGCGAAGCCGTGGTGGATGATGGCCGTGGTCGACACCGGCTGGAAGTCCGCCACCGGGTCGTAGCTCAGCTTGCGGTAGACGTGCGGGTAGATCGACACCGTGCTGTACGGGCCCATGCACAGCACCGAGCCGTCGCTGGGCGAGGCCTTCAGCGTGTCCAGCGCGATGCGGCCGCCCGCGCCGGGCTTGTTCTCGACGATGGCGGCGTTCTTCGCGTAGGCTGTGCCGGCCACGCGCTCGGCAACGCGGCGGCAGACGATGTCGCCGGCGCTGCCGGCCGGGAAGCCGTACAGGAACTTCGGCTGCTCGAAGGCCTGCGCGCGGGCGCGGCCGGCCAGGCCGGTGACGGCAAGCGCGCCGAGCGCGAGGGTCTGTCGACGGGTGAGGCTCATCGGGGCGTCTCCTGGTGGGATGGGCGGGTGGGGGAAGGGATTGGGCGGAAGTCAGCGGCAGCGCGCGACGATGTCCTCGGGCGGCGGGATGGCCTTCAGGCGCGACGGATCGTCGGGGTGGCGCACGACGAAGGCGCGCACCTCGGTGCCTTCGCACAGCAGCAGATCGCCGCGCATCACGCGGTGCCGGTGGCGGAAGACCTTGCGCTCCCAGGCCGTGACGCTGGTGTGCACCTCCAGCGTCTCGCCGTAGGTGGCCGGGTTCAGGAAGCGCGTGTGCGTCTCCAGCACCGGGGTGCCGACGATGCCGCGGCTGGCCGTGAGCTCGCGCCACGGCGGCAGCCCGGCGGCCATGAAGAAGGCCAGCGAGGCCTGGTCCATCCAGCGCGCGAAGTTCGGGAAGAACACGATGCCCGCCGGGTCGCAGTCGCCGAAGTGCACCTGCACGCGGTGCACGTGCACGCGCGGCTCGAAGGCCTCGTTCATGACGGCCGGCTCACCTTGGCGGCGCGCTTTTCCAGGAAGGCGCGCACGCGCTCCTTGGCCGCCTCGTCGCCTTGCGCGATGCTGGACATCAGGCTCTCGACGAACAGGCCGTCGGCGGCCGGCAGGTCGGCGATGCGCGGCAGCGCCTGCGTGATGGCGTAGTTGGACAGCGGCGCGTTCTGCGCGATCCTCAGCGCCAGCTGCAGCGCGTGCGACAGGCCCGCGCCCGCGGCCACGCGGTAGTTGCTCAAACCGAAGGCCTGGCCCTCGTCGGCGTCGAAGCTGCGGCCGGTGAGCATCATGTCGGTCATGCGCGACACGCCCAGCAGCCGGCTGATGCGCACCGAGCCGCCGCCGCCCACGAAGATGCCGCGCGTGCCCTCGGGCAGCGCGTAGAAGGTGCCGTCCTCGGCCACGCGCAGGTGGGCCGAGGCCGCGAGTTCGAGGCCGCCCCCCACCACGGCGCCGTGCAGCACGGCGATCACGGGCACGGGGCCGAACTGCAGCGCGTCGAAGCAGGCGTGCCAGCCGCGCGAGTGCTGCATGCCTTCGGCCACGGTGCGCTCGCTCACTTCCGAGAGGTCCAGCCCGGCGCAGAAGTGCTCGCCCTCGCCGCTGATCACCATCGCCCGCACGTCCTTGGGCAGGTTGACGACGACGGTGTGGATCTGCGCCAGCAGTTCGTCGGAGATGCTGTTGCGCTTGGCCGGGCGGTTCAGGCGCAGGTGGAACACCGGGCCGGCGCGTTGCAGCACCAGCAGGTCCAGCGCGGCAAAAACGCCGGCCGCGGGCACCGGCTCGAAGGACGGGAGGGAAGCGGTCATGCGGGTGCGGGCTCGGTCAGCGGCGCACGGTGCGTGCGTCGGGGGTGTCGGCGTACAGCGCCGCCACGTCGGCGGCGCGGCGAGCCAGCGCGATGCGCTGGTTGAGGTAGCCCTTGTCGGTGATCTCGCCGCTGGCGGCGTCGGGCAGGCCTTCCAGCCAGCGCAGCCGCGACGGCGCCTGCGACGAGCCGCCGCCCTCGGCCGCGAGAAGCGCCAGCCCCGCGCGCAGCCGCTCGGCACGCTCGGCCTCGGGCAGCGTGCGGCCGGCCTCGGACAGGAACAGCAGCGCCCCCAGCTCGGCCCGGTCGTGGCCGGTGATCACGGCATCGGCCACCCAGGGCGACAGCGCCGAGACCAGCTTCAGGCGCAGCGTGCCCACGCTGACCCAGGTGCCGCTGGTGAGCTTGAAGTCCTCGGCCACGCGGCCGTCGAATACGATGCCCTGCAGCGGGTCGGCCGGGTCGCGCAGCAGCCCGGCGTCGCCGATGCGGTAGAAGCCGTCCTCGTCGAAGGCCGCGGCGGTGGCCTCGGGGTTGTGGCGGTAGCCGGGAGTGACGTTGTCGCCGCGGATGCGCAGCTCGAGCTTGCCGCCGCCGGCCGGCACGAACTTCACCTCGGCCCCCGGCATCGGCAGGCCGATGACGCCAGCGCGGTCGAGTCGCCAGTTGGCGAAGGTGACGGCCGGCGCCGTCTCGGTGCTGCCCCAGCTGGTGGTCATCCACAGCGGCTGCTCGCGCACCTTCGCGGCCAGCGCCTCCAGGCGCTGCCAGGTGGCCGGTGGCATGCCGGCGCCGGCATAGAACAGCATGCGCAGGCGGCCCAGCAGGCAGCGCGCCAGCTCCAGATCAGCCTCCAGCGCCGGCAGCATCACCTCGTAGCCGCGCGGCACGTTGAAGTACACGGTGGGCTGCACCGTCCTCAGGTTGGCCAGCGTGCGGCCCACCAGCGCCGGCAACGGCCGGCCGTCGTCGATGTACAGCGTGCCGCCGTGGCACAGCGCCATGTTCAGGTTGTGGTTGCTGCCGAAGGTGTGGCTCCAGGGCAGCCAGTCCAGCAGCACGGGCTTCTCGTGCGCCAGGAAGCGCAGCGTCTGCGCCAGCATCTGCTGGTTGGCGCACAGCATGCGCTGGGTGTTGATCACGACCTTGGGCGTGCCGGTGGAGCCGCTGGTCAGCAGGTACTTGGCGTGCGTGTCGGGCCCGACGCGCGCGAAGGCCTCGGCCACCGCGGGCGTCTCGCGGGTGGCCAGCAGCTGCGAGAAGGCCAGCGCGCCCGCCACCGTCTCGGCGCCCTGCGAGAACACCACCGGCCCCGGCAGCCCGGCGTGGGCCACGGCCGACGCGTAGACGCGGGCGTCGCTGGCGTACACCAGCGCGGGCTGCAGGGCGTCGAGGATGGCGTGCAGGCGGCCGTAGTCGGGGCCGGCCAGCCGGCTGTAGCCGCTGGAGACGGTGCACGAGGGCCGGCCGACGTGCATCGCGGCCAGCATCAGCACGGCGTGGTCGAGCGCGTTGTCCGACAGCACCACCACCGGGCCCTCGGGCAGCGCCATGTCCAGCAGCGCCTGGCCGACGGCGCCGATGCGGCGGCGCAGCTCGCGCCAGGACAGCAGCACCCAGCCGCCGGCGCCGTCGGGCTCGGCCAGGGCCGGGGCCTCGGGCGTGGCGGCGGCCCAGTGCTCGATCCATTCGCCCACGCAGCGCGCGTAGGGCTGCAGCGGCTCGGGGTGGCGCAGCAGGAAGCCGCCGCCGGGCAGGTCGACACGCTCGGTGCGGCGCGGCGCGAGCAGCGCGGGGTCGTCGAAGAAGTCGGCGGGCATGCAGGTTCCGTCGTCTCGATAATCCATACAGTTGTGTATGGAGCCGGGGCGGATCGTAGGGCCGCAGCCTGGGCGCGGCATCGGGGAACACCATGATGTCTGTCCGTACAGTGGTGTATGGACTCAGGCGCGTTGGTGGCATCATCGCGGCATGACGTCCGGCCCCGTACGCCCCCTGCCCGCGGCGCGCGCCGCGCGCGGCCGCAAGCCGGCCGCCCCACGCGCGCCGCGTGCGGGGCTCACGCCCGACGACTGGGTGCGCGCCGCCACGCAGGTGCTGGTGGACCACGGCATCGACCACGTGCGCGTCGACGTGCTGGCCGGCGAGCTGAACGTCACCCGCGGCAGCTTCTACTGGCACTTCCGCGACCGCGAGGACCTGCTGCGCCGCGTGCTGCAGGCCTGGCGCGAGGAGGCCACGGTGCAGCTCTCGAGGCGCCTGGCGCTGGCCCGCAGCGAGCCGCGCGAGCTGCTGGCCGACGTCGTCACGCTGCCCTTCCGCGGCCGGGCTGCGGTGCGCGCGGCCCGCATCGAGCTGGCCATCCGCGCCTGGGCGCGCCGCGACCCCATGGCGCGCCAGGCGCTCGAGGAGGCCGACGCCTCGCGCATCGGCTACCACGAGGCGCTGTTCCGCGCGCTGGGCTTTGCCGCCGAGGAGGCCGCGCACCGCGCCTTCCTGCTCTACGGCTACGAGGTGGCCGAGTCGCTGATGGCCGCGCAGGGCAGCCAGGCGCAGCGCCAGGCCCGGCAGCGCTTCGTGCTGCGGCTGGCGCAGCAGCCGCTGGCCGGCTGTGGCTGAGCGGGCTCGTCAGCTGCGAGGATGGGGTTTCCCCGTGTCGCTGGCCCCGCGCGGGGCCGGTGACACTCGACGGGCGATGAGCGGCGAATCCAGCTTTCCCGACGACGAACCCGCGGTCGAGGACCTGGGCATGGCCCCGGCGCTGTGCGCGCGCCGGCTGTACCAGATCGGTGCCGCGCTGGTGGCTGCGCACACGCTGCAGGCCCGGCTGAGCCCGGTGCAGTTCGCCGCGCTGCAGGCCGTGCACAACCAGCCCGGGCTCGACCAGCGCGTGCTGCCCGGGCTCATCGCCCAGGACGAGCCCACCGCGCTGGCGGTGGTGGACAAGCTCGTGGAGCGGGGCCTGCTGGTGCGCGGCGAGTCGCCTTCCGACCGGCGCACGCGGCTGCTGTCGCTCACCGACGCCGGCCGCGGCGTGCTGCTGGACCTGCAGCCCGCCGTGCGCCGGGCCCAGGCCGCGCTGCTGCGGCCGCTGCCGCGGGCCGAGCAGCGGCAGTTCATGCGACTGCTGGTGACGCTGCTGGAAGCCCACGCGAACGCGCCCCCGCTGGCCGGCCCGGGCGGCAGGGGCCCGTGAGGCGCTGAGCCGCGCCCGCAGCCTGCGCCCCTGCGGGCGCGGGTGCTTCAGCCGTCGAGGTGGCGGTACACGGTGCTGCGCGAGATGCCGAGCTCGCGGGCCGTGCGGCTGACGCTGCGGCCGCAGCGTTCCCAGGTCTGGCGCACCAGCGCGTCGCCCTGCCGGCGCAGCGCCGATCCCGCCTCGGCCCCGTCGGGCGCCTCGGCCGCGGGCGTGGCGGCGGCGCCGGCGGGCAGCGCGCGCTCGATGTCCGCCTCGTGCAACTCGGCGCCGCCGGCCTCGGCCTCGAGCGAGCGCTGCAGCAGCGCCCGCACCAGCACCGAGCGCAGCTCGCGGAAGTTGCCGGGCCAGTCGTGCCGGCGCAGCCGCCGCAGCGCCGACCCGGACAGTTGGACGCCGGCGTCGATCTCGCGCAGCAGCGCGTGCGCGGCGTCGTCGAAGTCGCTGCGCGCGCGCAGCGGCGGCAGTTCCACGCGCACGGTGTGCAGCCGGTACAGCAGGTCGGCGCGGAAACGGCCGGTCTGGACGGCCTCGTCGAGATTGCGGTGGGTGGCGGCCAGCACCTGCACGTCGAGGCGGCGCCCCTCCAGCGCGCCGACCGGCCGCGACACGCCGTCGTCCAGGAAGCGCAGCAGGGTGGCCTGCAGCGGCAGCGGCAGCTCGGCGATCTCGTCGAGCAGCAGCGTGCCGCCGTCGGCGCGGGCCAGCAGGCCCGGGCTGCCCCCGGGCCGCGCACCCGTGAAGGCGCCGGCGACGTGGCCGAACAGCTCGGCCTCGAACAGATCGGCCGGCATGCCGCCGCAATTGACGGCGACGAACTCGCCGCGGCGCCCGCCGTGCCGGTGGACGTGGCGCGCCAGCACCTCCTTGCCGGTGCCGGTCTCGCCCTGCAGCAGCAGCGGCACGTTCAGCCGCACGGCGCGCTCGGCCAGCCGGCAGGCGGCCACCACGGCGGCGTCGGCGGCCACGAAGTCGGTGCGGGGCCGCGGCGCGGCCGGCGCTGGCGCGGCCGCGGCC